>CP065955.1:331250-662500 GCA_016126655.1 Aerococcaceae bacterium zg-1292
CGCTTGATTTAGATGGCTATCATTATGGTAATATGAACAATACGTTGAAAGGTAAAGAGGTGAGTGGATGACAACATTGTGGATTGATTGTAAATATGGAATTGCTGGTGATATGCTTTTGGCTTCCCTAATTGATTTAGGAGCTGACCAAGCGAGAGTCGAAGCGGAGATTAAGAAACTGAATATCGAAGATTTTACATTCGGTATTGTGAAAAAGAACGTGTTAGGCATCACCGCCAACTATTTAAAGCTTGATTTATTTGGTCACGACCAACCATCGCCTGCGTACCATCATCACGATGAGCATGCGCATGACCATGGTCATCACCACCATCACGATGAGCATGCGCACGACCACGTTCACCATCATCACGATGAACACGCGCACGACCACGTTCACCACCATCATCATGGTGACCATACGCATGACCATCACAGCCATACGCACCATCATGACCATGACCATCGTAGCGCGGCGGATATTTATCATCTGATTAATCATAGTGACTTAAGTCCGTATGTAAAAGAGAAGAGCATACTATTATTTAAAGAGATTGCTAGAGCTGAATCAAAAATTCATGGCGTGCCTGAAGCAGAAGTGCATTTCCATGAAGTGGGCGCATTGGACTCCATTATTGATATTATTGGTGTTTGTGCAGCATTAGAAGATTTAGCTGTCGATAAGATTTATGCTTCGCCAGTTCCGACAGGACATGGTTTAGTGACAATGGCGCACGGTTTATATCCAATACCTGCACCTGCCACTGCTGAAATTTTAGTCGGTGTACCGCTAGCTGAATTTTCAGAAAAAGGCGAATTAACCACTCCAACTGGTGCGGCGTTTTTAAAAGTATTAGTAGATGAATTTTCAGAATCACCAGGTGGTATTATTGAGAAAATCGGTTATGGTGCTGGAACTGCTAATTTTGCGCATCCGAATGTGTTACGCACAGTTTTACTAAAAAAAAAGTAGACGCAACGCCATCTAATATTGTGGTGATTGAATCACAAATTGATGATATGTCCGGTGAAGAATTTGGTTTTGTGATGGAAACATTACTCAATCAATCAGGGATATTGGATGTCTATTATACTTCCATTCAGATGAAGAAAAATCGTCCAGGAGTATTGCTGACGGTGTTGGCAAAAAATGAGTTGCGAGAAAAGGTTGTGTCATTTATCTTACGTTCGACAACCACCTTTGGTGTGCGTTATTATCCAGTCAATCGAACAGTGATTGAGCGCCAGTTTAAATCAATTGAAACACCGTATGGTTGGGTTCAATATAAAATTGGAACTTTGGATAACCAAGTGGTTAAGGCGACACCGGAATATGACCAAGTAAAAGAAATTGCGATTCAGCGAGGGTTACCAATAACTGAATTAATGAAAGAGTTAAAAGAAATAGGTAGAAAGCTAACGTTAGATACTTAAGATAAAAAGGTTCGATATCAACCGCTGTTGATGAGCTTTATGATTGGGATTGGACATTGAAGTGTTCAGTCCCATTTTGAGCTTATAATTGCAAGTGAGACCGGAATAGTCTAAGAAAAAATGTAACCGATTAATCTTTCAGTACGAGGAAGTTAGTGATATAATAAATGGTAATAATAACAAAAGAAAGGGGTTAACAAAATGAGAGAAATGCGTCGAAGTGACCGTTTAATCACAGATGTTGAAGAAATTAAAACGATATTGGATAGTGTGAAGTTTTTACATTGTGGTTTGTTTGATGAGGAATATCCCTATGTTGTACCATTGCATTACGGCTATGAGTATGATGATGAAAATGATAAATGGACCTTTTATATGCACGGTGCTCCAGAAGGTAAAAAGGTTGATTTAATTAAACAAAATGGCAAAGTTTGCTTGCAAATAGATACGGATGTGATACCGGTGGATGGTGGTGAAGTTGCCTGTATGCATGGCGCTCTATTTAAATCAGTAATGGCATTTGGTCACGCTCGTCTGTTAGAAACGCCTGAAGAAAAAATAGCGGCGCTACAAGTTTTGATGACGCATCAAGTAGGACGTGAGTTTCCATTTAATGAAAAAATGGTGGGTTATGTAGCAGTGATTAAAGTTGAAGTGGATACACTAACCGCTAAAGCTAAATTAACGCCATAACAGAGTGAAGGGGATTAAAGTGAAGAAAGTATTAATTATTGATGGTCAAGGTGGTAAAATCGGGTCTGTTTTCGCGGAAAAAATAATTAAAGAACAGTTACCGGTAGAATTACTAGTCGTAGGTACTAATGCAATTGCCACACAAACGATGTTAAAAGTAGGAAAAATCAATGGTGCTACAGGTGAGAGTGCTATTTGTTTCAATGCGAACAATGTTGATATCCTGATTGCTCCGGTTGGTTTATTATTTGAATATTCTTTCTTCGGAGAAGTGACACCTCAAATGGTAGAGGCGATTCGAAAAAGTAATGCAGAGAAAATAATTATTCCGTTCAGTCAGTGCAATCATTATCATTTTATCGGAGAAAATATTTCGATGTCTCGTATTATCGAGCTAGGATATGAAAAGTTGAAAGAGTTAATTTAAAGTAGGTGATAATCAAATGATGATTGATTATAAAGAGGTAATAGCGTTTTGGTTTCAAGAAATCGATGCTTCGTATTGGTTTAAAGTAGACCCTGAATTTGATAAGCAATTAACAGAACGTTTTTATGATACCTATCAACAAGCAGTTAAAGGTGAGTTAGCACACTGGCGCGAGACCATTGAAGGTAGATTGGCTGAAATCATTGTATTAGATCAATTTGCACGGAATATGTTCCGCAATGATGCGCAAGCATTTGCTTTTGATTCGTTAGCATTAGTGTTAGCGCAAGAAGCAATTAAAGATGGACATTTTAAGCAGTTAGAGGCGCAAAAACAGCGTTTTATGCTGATGCCTTTTATGCATGCTGAATCACCGAACATTCAAGCACAGAGTGTGGCACTTTTTAGTGAGCTCGGATTAGAGAAACCATTAAAATATGCGATAGAACATAAAACAATTATTGATAAATTTGGGCGTTTTCCGCATAGAAATGCTGTATTAAACCGTCAATCCACACAAGAAGAACGAGAATGCTTGAAAGATTTTAATTCGTTTTAAGGCGAAGGAGGGGAAACTATGCGAAACGACGATCATCTGGTTTCCATACAGCGAGAAGAAGAGGAGTATTTTGCCAATCAAACCATTCCACATTCTTTTTCGATTGCTTATGAATCAGTAGACAGTCCGACAGAGCCCATTTTACATAAGTATGCGCGTTTTTGGTATATAACGAGTGGAGAGGCAATTTTTATTATTCAAAATAAAAGAATTGTGCTACAAGCCGGTGACCTTGTAGGTATCTTACCGTGGCAATGCACGGAAATCGCAGAAGTTCATGTGCCGCTAGAATTTTATGTGATTGTGTATGAGTATGATTTAATTAATGGTATTTTAAAAAGTAATGCCATTTTACTCAATGGGCATATAGATTTTTCAAATGCGATTGAAACAAATTTTCGAGTACCACTCGATGAGAAGGGGAAAGAGCTGATTCAATATATTATTGATTTGATGTCGGTGGAATTAGATGGTGGCGAGTACCACGACTCAGTTTTTCAAGAGATTTCTGCGCTTACCGTGGCCAATGCTATTGTTCAATTAATTCTTTATTTTGTTAAAGCAAATTTACAAAACATGAAAGTAGAAGATGACCATCATTTTATTGATTTTGTCGACGATAATATTAAGATGTTCCATTATATATATGCTCACTTGAACGATAAAGTAACCTTGCGCGATGTAGCAGAAACATTTTATATGTCTGAGTCATCGGTGAGTAAGTATATTAATGAGACCACAGGACTGAATTTTACTAATTTGATTACAACGATGAAAATTGCCAGGCTTATGAATATGTTGCATTATTCAGATAAGACATTGGGTGAGTTAGCTGTTTATCTAGGTTATGTGGATGCAGCGCATATTTCCACTTTTTTTAAATCGAAAACAGGGCATAATATTAATGAGTTTAAAAAGCTTTGGCGACAAAATAATAATAGTCATGCTGCTATTAAACGAGTTCCCGATTTGTTATCTTATATTGTGCAGCATAGTAATCAATCGCTTGAAAAAGAAGAGTTAGCGATTAAATTTGATATTCCAGTTTATATTTTTAATAGTATTTTTGAGACGTATACCGGACGAGAGTTTCACGATTTTATCAATTATATTCGTATTATCCGAGCAACAGAACGTTTGATGACGACGGATGAGTCAATTGCTAATATTGCTTATGACGCAGGATTTCAAACGACAAAAACATTTAACCGCAATTTTAAAAAGTATTATGGACATAGTCCTAGTGAGTTTCGAAAATTATTTGCGTTTCAATCTAATTTGTTATCATAATCCCCTTATTAAAACCTTAATAATTAGCTTCAAATCGGAGTTAATTATTGAGGCTTTTTTGGTTAAAGAATTTTATTGGGTAGGTTGCATATTTCGGCTCGCTTGGGCTGCCTCGACGTCTACTTTAGAAGGCGCCTCAGTGTGATACTCGTACAAAGGTATGTTAGATTTAGGCTCACTCGGACTGTCTCGACATCCACTTCAGAAAACTCTTGAAGCGCATCAGTGCTTCGGCGATTTTTCCTCCAGTGTTTCGAGGCAGGGCGCCCTCGCTCGCGCTATTTTCTCCAGTGGTTCATTTCAAAGCGCTCGTTGTCGCACTATATGTATTTTGGTTCGCTCGGATTGACTTGACATCCACTTCAAAAGGCGCCTTTGTGCGCTACACGCACGCAGTTACCTTTCTCCAGTGGTTCAAGTCAGAGCATCCTCGCTCGCACCATGTTTATACGAGAAGGGGCTCGAAATGATAGGGCTTTCTAAAAATGTCCACATATACAATAAAACTTATCTAGAATGTCCCTTGTGTAAGCGTTTAATTTGGTATAATTTCTTACATAAGCAATGGTTCAAAATATGTTTCTGTGAGGTGATGTCATGCTGGGTAATTTGTTGTTATGTCGCTGGTTAATATAGGTTTATCCTAGAAGGAGGATATTATGGAATTTATAAAGCAAATTTCTGACTGGTTATGGGGACCACCATTATTAATTTTAATTGTTGGTGGTGGATTATACATCTCCATTATTACTGGCTTTTTTCAACTTAGATATTTTGGATTCATTTTAAAAGAAACACTTGGTAAAATGTTCGCCAAAACAGAAGGTGGCGAAGGAACCGTTTCAGCGTTTCAAGCGATGACAACGGCACTGGCTTCGTCCATTGGTGCAGCCAATATTGTCGTTGTGCCAACAATTATTTTCACTGCTGGTCCGGGTGCTGTTTTCTGGATGTGGGTAGTAGCGATTTTAGCTGAAGCAACAAAATTTGCTGAAGTTGCCTTATCTGTAAAATATCGTGAACGTAACAGTGCTGGCGATTTTGTTGGGGGTGCAAGTTATACCTTCAAAAATGCCTTTCAAGGTAAATTTGGTAAAGCAATGGGTGCTTTGATTTCATTCTTCTTCATGATTGAAATTTTACCATCAATTACTTTACAAACACTTTCTGCAGCAGGTCCAATGGTTAACGTTGGTAAAATTATGGGGTTCGACCCAGACATTACTAAAAAAGTAGCTATCATCATTATTTTTGTATTAACTGGCTTAGTTGTGTACGGTGGGGTTAAAGCCATCGGACGTGTAACTGAAAAATTAGTGCCATTTATGGCGTTGATTTATATTTCTATGGGGCTTATTATCATCATCCTCAATATTCAACATGTACCAGCTGCCTTTGGTAAAATTATCTTAGGTGCGTTTAATCCAACTGCTGTTGCTGGTGGTGCTGTCGGTGCAACATTGAAAAATGTTATTCAAAAAGGTGTGGCACGTGGTGTGTACTCAAACGAGGCTGGTATGGGTTCTGCCGGATATGGACATGCGGCTGCAACAACCGACCACCCTGCAAGACAAGGTCTATGGGGCTGTTTTGAAGTAATTGCGGATACACTTGTCGTATGTACAATTTCAGCATTAATCGTGTTAGTAACTGATACATGGACACCAGGTATGGATAAAGCTGCAATTGATGCAGTATCTCCGGTAGCCGTTGAACGTGCGATTAACACAGCCTTTGGTACTTTTGGTTCTATCCTTATTTCACTATGTCTATTCATGTTTGTGCTTTCAACGATTATTGTTATTGTCTTCTATTGTGAAAAACAAGCAGAATACTTATTCGGGTACAAAGGAGGCTTGTTATTCCGTGCGATAGCAACATTTATGATTATTGCGGCAATCTTCCTTTCATTTGGTAATGCAGGGGTATTCTTAGATGTCACTTTAGCTTTAGTAGTTATTCCAAACATGATTGGGGTGCTTATGCTAAGTAAAGAAGTGAAAATGATGAAAGAGGATTTCTTTAATAATCCACTTTATTATCCAGGTAACAAAAAAATTAAGTAGTGAGGTGAAAGTATGGCAAAAGTAGTATTAGCTCTAGGTGGTAATGCATTAGGCAATACGCCGGTAGAACAACTTGAGGCAGTTAAAATTGCAGCAAAAACCATTATTGACTTATCCGAAGAAGGCCATAATATTGTCGTGGTACATGGGAATGGACCGCAAGTCGGTGTGATTAATTTAGGTATTAATACAACGGCAAAAAATGATCCGCAAATTCCAGAATTTCCATTAGTTGAGTGTGTGGCATTAAGCCAAGGTTATATCGGCTATCATTTACAACAAGCTATTATGAATGAAGCAGCTAATCGCTCGCTTGATGTGCCGACAGCAACGGTGGTAACACAAGTAGAGATTGATGAAAAAGATGATGCATTCGTTAATCCTACGAAACCGATTGGTAACTTCTACACTAAAGAAGAAGCCGACAAAGCGGTGGAAGAAAAAGGTCATGTGTTTGTTGAAGATTCAGGACGTGGTTATCGTCGCGTCGTGCCGTCTCCAAAACCGACTGCGATTGTGGAATTAAATACGGTTAAACAATTGTTTGACAATGGAGTCATTGTTATCGCTGGCGGTGGCGGTGGCGTACCAGTTGTAAAACGCGGTAATCAATATGTTGGGGTAGATGCAGTTATCGATAAAGATTCTGTCGCTGCGAAACTATCCAGTGATTTAAAAGCGGACCAATTGTTGATTTTAACAGCTGTTGAAAAAGTAAGTATTAATTTCAATAAGCCAAATCAAGAAGAAATTAATACGATGACTATCGAACAAGCGTATCAATATATTGATGAAAAACAATTTGCGCCAGGTAGTATGCTACCTAAAGTTGAATCATGTATCGCCTTTATTAAAGAAAACCCAAGTGGGGAAGCGATTATTACATCGTTAGAAAAAGCAAAAGATGCGTTACACGGTGAGACTGGAACAAAAATTGTAGAATAGTCGTAAAAAAGAGAGGTGATAGTGTTATGGAGGAGAAATACTCAGTTCGTGCTGCGGTTGTTTTGGAAGAAGCAAAAAAACTTGCGATTATCCAAAATAATCCTCAAGTAACGGAATTACATGTTCATCTATCTTTATTAATGCAAGATAAATCACTTATTGATGAATTTTTTTCAAAGGTGGGGATTAATAAGCAACGATTGATTGAATTAGTCGATAATGCGGTCAGTCACTTAGATTCAAATCCAGGCGTGTCCAAATTGTATTTCAGTCGCGATTATCAAAAGCTATTATTAATGGCAGAGGAAATTGCACGCTCGCTCTACCATTCAACGGTAGGTACCAATCATTTATTTTTGGCGCTATTTAAGTTAGAGCAGTCAACCAGTGCGCATTTGTTGCAGCATGTGGGACTGGAATATCAACAATGTTTACATTATTTCCAAGAACTTGCGGAGGATTACAGCTTTAATGAAAAATATCCGCAAGGGATTAGCGAAGTGTTAAAGCAATACGGACGGGATTTAACTCAAGAGGCACGCGACGGGGTGTTAGACCCAGTGATTGGCATGGATGACGAAATCAATCGAGTGATACAAATCCTTAGCCGCCGAATTAAAAATAATCCGATTTTATTGGGCAATCCCGGCGTGGGAAAAACTGCTGTCGTTGAAGGATTGGCCCAACGGATTGTCAGCTTTGATGTGCCGGATTCGTTACGAAATAAAATCATTTTTTCGTTGAAACTATCAGATGTGATTGCCGGTTCAAAATTACGTGGCGAATTCGAAGAGCGATTACAAGAGATACTTAGTATTGTAAGTAATTCTAATCGTCGCATCATCATTTTTCTAGATGAAATCCATACGATTGTAGGAACAGGTGCATCGGCTGGCGCTTTAGATACATCAAATATTTTAAAACCATTGCTTGCTCGTGGAGAAGTGAATGTCATCGGTGCGACGACTGTAGCGGAATATTCTAAATATATCCAAAAAGACGGCGCACTCGAGAGACGTTTTCAAAAGATTTTATTAAAACAACCAAGTGTTGACGATACAATTTCGATTTTACGTGGAATAAAAAATAAATACGAAGCCTATCATGGCTTAAAGATTAAAGATGAGGCACTGATTGCCTGTGCCCAATTATCCGATCGTTATATTGTCGACCGTTTTTTACCAGATAAAGCGATTGATATTATGGATGAAGCTTGTTCGATGGTTCGAACAGAAATTGACGCGATGCCGCTTGAATTAGATGAGTTGAAAAGACGTTTGCTTCAATTGCAAATGGAAAAAGTCATACTTCAAGAGGAAACAGAAGAGCATCAGATACAATCGAATGACAGTAAAAGGCGACTCGAAGAATTACAAGACAATATTCTTGAACTGTCGCAAAAGTTTGATACGGAAAAACAATTGTGGATTAAAGAGAAAAGCAGTATTGATGAGTTAAGAGACATCCGAAAAGAAATTGAAAAAATAGAATTGAAGATTAAAGAAGCTCAACGCTCTGACCGCTTTGAAGAAGTGGCTAATTATACGCAAGTCGTGTTGCCGAAGTTGAAAGCAAAAAATCAATTATTACTCACTAAACAATATAAGTATAATATTTTAGAAGAAGTTAATAAAGAGCACATTCAAGAGATTATCTCTAAAGCAACAGGAATTCCATTATCGGATTTAAAACAGGAAGAAATCGAGAAACTCCTGTCATTAAATGATATCTTGGATAAACGCGTCATTGGACAAGAACAGGCAACGAAATTGGTGTCTAATGCGATTATCCGCTCAAAAACAGGATTGAAAGTAGCTAACAAACCAATTGCGACGTATCTATTTATGGGACCAACCGGAACAGGGAAAACCTACCTGGCTAAAGTTTTAGCGGATACACTATTTAAAACTAAGGAAAGCTTAGTACGATTGGACATGAGTGAATTCATGGATAAAAACAGTGTGTCCAAACTAATCGGCGCACCGCCTGGGTACGTAGGATATGATGAAGGAGGGCAATTAACCGAAAAAATATTTAATCAACCCTATTCAGTTGTTTTATTCGACGAAATTGAAAAAGCGAATGCACAAATTTATAATTTGTTATTACAGATTTTAGATGAAGGTCATATTACCGATAGTAAAGGCCGGTATATTGATTTTTCTAACACCATCATTATTTTAACGTCTAATATCGGCGCTAGAACTACTGATGAAAGCCAAGAACAATCAACACATTCGGATTTGCTGGAGCATTTTAATCCAGAGTTTATTAATCGTTTAGATGGTGTGATACGATTCAATTCATTGGATAGACAAGCATTAACGACGATTATTACAAACTATATCAAAACCATCGAGGCTCAGTTACCGATGGAGATAACACTGGCAATTGATGATGCGGCAATTAGCCGAATACTGGAAATCGCTAATACAGACGATTACGGCGCACGCGAAGTAATTCGTATTATTAAAAATGATATTGAAACATTGATTGCGCTAGCTATATTGAAAAAAGAAGTTGAAACCAAAGATACATTACATATTTCAATCGATACTAACAAAATGTTTTGCTTAAAAAATATGAAAGAGGGAAATTAACATGAACTTAACAGGAAGAAACTACTTAAAATTATTAGACTTTACAAATTCAGAAATGCGCCACTTATTGGATATGTCAAAAGATTTTAAAGCATTAAAACGTGCAGGTGTACCACACAAATACTTAGAAGGAAAAAATATTGTCCTATTATTTGAAAAAACATCAACACGTACACGTTGTTCATTTGAAGTTGCTGGCTACGACTTAGGTATGGGTGTAACTTTCTTAGATCCACAAAGTTCTCAAATGGGACATAAAGAATCTATCAAAGATACTGCTCGTGTATTAGGAAGAATGTATGATGGTATTGAATACCGTGGATTCTCACAAGAAATTGTACAAGAATTAGCAGACTATGCTGGTGTACCTGTGTGGAATGGTTTAACTGATGAATTCCACCCAACTCAAATGTTAGCGGATATGTTAACCATTGAAGAACATTTTGGACACTTAAAAGGTATTAACTTTGTTTACATGGGTGATGCAAGAAACAACATGGCAAACTCTTTAATGATTGCTTGTGCAAAAATGGGTGTTAACTTTACAGCATGTTCAACTGAAGATTTATTCCCAGAAGAATCATTAATTGAAACAGCTAAAGAAATTGCTAAAGAAACTGGTAGTGTATTGAAATTTGAAACCGACCCAATGGTAGGAACAAAAGATGCGGATGTTATTTATACTGATATCTGGGTATCAATGGGTGAACCAGCTGAAATCTGGGAAGCACGTATCAACAAATTATTACCTTACCAAGTGAACAAAAAAATTATGGAAAATGCTAGTAAAGATGCTATTTTCTTACACTGCTTACCTTCATTCCACGATTTAAAAACAAAAGTGGGACAAGATATTAATGAAAAATTCGGTATTCCAGAAATGGAAGTTACAGATGAAGTGTTTGAATCTTATCAATCTAAAGTATTTGATCAAGCTGAAAACAGAATGCATACAATTAAAGCAGTTATGTATGCAACATTAAAATAGTTAGAGCGGAATAACCTTTATCATAAGCATTCATTGAGGCCAATCTTACCTGAAAATTGTTTAGATTGGCCTTAATTTTGTAAATTGGAGATGAGGAATTGAACAATGAACGATATGTAAAAACAATTGCCGCAGAAAATATTATGTTTGTCATTATCTTTTTCGGTTTCTTTGTAGCAATCGGCTCAGTGATGGGTATGACGAATATGCTCAGTACCATCATGACGACTGCTTTTGATTTGTTAATTAACACCTGCTTCTATATTATGGCTATTTCGGTTGTTGCGGGAGCTTTATCTTCGATTTTTACAGAATTTGGCTTTGTTGCATTAATCGATTTGGTTTTATCGAAAATAATGAAACCGATTTATAATCTGCCGGGTGCAGCCTCACTAGGGATGTTAAATTGTTATTTGTCGGATAATCCAGCAATATTGACACTGGCAGACGAAGACAATTTCAAACAGTATTTTAAGAAATACCAATTACCTTCGTTGACTAATTTAGGAACATCGTTTGGTATGGGACTGATTGTTACGACGACGATGATGTCTTTTCCGGTTGAAAATGCTGCAAGAGCAGCAATTATTGGCAATTTAGGCGCGGTCATTGGTAGTATTGTTAGTGTGCGTATCATGCAAACTTTTACGAAAAAAATGTACGGGACAGAAGAATGGGTAGAGACAACCAATTTAGATGATGTACCCGAAGGACATCGTAAAATAAGAAACGGCTCTGTGGGGGCACGTGTCTTGGAATCGTTATTAGACGGTGGTAAGAGTGGTGTCGATATGGGGTTAGCGATTATTCCAGGTGTACTTATTATGTGTACGATTGTGTTATTATTAACCAATGGCGCAAATCCACAAGGTGTTTATACGGGTGAATTGGGACAAGGTGTACCTGTTTTACCATGGATTGGCGAAAAATTAGCGTTTGTTCTCAAACCATTATTCGGTTTTAACAGTCCTGAAGGCATTTCAGTGCCGATTACTGCTCTTGGTTCAGCAGGTGCAGCAATCGGAATGGCTGGAAAAATGGCGAAAGCCGGTATAGCGTCTGGAAATGATTTAGCAGTATTTACTTCGATGTGTATGTGCTGGTCAGGTTATTTATCAACCCATATCGCAATGATGGATGCGCTAAAAACCAAAGAAGCAACCGGTAGTGCGATATTAAGTCATACAATCGGTGGACTAGTTGCAGGAACAGCCGCACATTTTCTGTACATGTTACTCGGTTAATGGTATCATTAAATTACAACAAAATAATAGAGATAATTATATACTTCTTATATTCACAACGAATATGAAACAGTATCTGAAGATACGGGAAGAAGTAGATAATACAATGCCACGAAGGAACAAACCATCACCAAGTGACGGTTGTTATTTGTGGTGTTTTTTATTGAGGAGGACGACATCATGGATTTACAAGATTTAAAAGCAATACTTGCACAATACAAGGACGGCGCGGTATCACTTGACGAAGTGATTTTACAATTTAAACAATCGCCATTTGATGATTTAGACTTTGCAAAAATTGATCATCATCGTGGCATTCGCCAAGGAATTTCGGAAGTGATTTATGGTGAAGGCAAAACGGATGAGCATATCTTAGCTATTTGTCAAAATATGTTAAGTAATCAGCAAAAAAATATTTTGATTACACGGATTAGCCAAAGTACAGCAGATTATATTGCTGCTCATATTCCGGTTGATTACCATCCTATTGCACGCCTAGGTATTGTAGGAAAAATACCTGAACCAACTGGGAAGGGTAAAATTATTATCGCTACTGGTGGAACCAGTGACCACCGAGTAGCCGAAGAAGCGGCTTTAACAGCTGAAATGCTTGGTAATGAAGTGGTGCGGCTCTATGATGTCGGTGTATCAGGCATTCACCGCCTATTGGCGCATATGGATGTGATTATGGAAGCTAAAGTGATTGTGGCTATCGCAGGTATGGAAGGAGCCCTCCCTACAGTGATTGGTGGCCTAGCAGATTGCCCGGTCATTGGTGTGCCAACATCCGTTGGTTACGGCACGAATTTAGGAGGCGTAACCGCGTTACTAAGTATGCTAAACTCCTGTGCCAGCGGTGTCAGTGTCGTCAATATCGATAACGGCTTCGGCGGCGGCTACCTAGCCAGCATGATAAACCATAATTAACACATAGTGCGACAACGAGCGCTTTGAAATGAACCACTGGAGAAAGCCAACGGCGTGAGCATTAGCGCACAGAGGCGGGTTTTGAAGTGGAGTCATTTCAGCGAGTTGGAGCCGGCATACACATAGTGCGACAACGAGCGCTTTGAAATGAACCACTGGAGAATATGGTACGAGAGAGGACGCTCTGGCTCGAATCACTGGAGCAGAGGGTGCAGAAGCGTTAGAGCGCTTCAAGAGCTATGCGAAGTGGACGTCGAGGCAGTCCGAGTGAGCCTGAATCCAAAATACCGGCGTGCGCTTCAAGAGTTTTTTGAAGTAGACGTCAAGTCAACCCAAGCGAACCGGAATAACAGATAGTGCAAGCACAATACTTTGGATTGAATGGATGAAACCATAATGTAAGTATTCTATCGAGTTAAGCCGAGAAACAAAAAGAAAGGTGTGAGATTAATGACGCTAAAAAATTTCAAATTCAAAATAGTGATGCTGACCTTAATAATAATGACGCTAATTGTGATGGTGTTAGCAGTTGGGCAAGGTGCAGTAAAAGTTTCACTACCTGACATCCTACAGGTATTTTATGTGAAAATTTTTGGCATTAATAATCATGAGATTACACCATTGACTATGAATATTGTATGGAATTTACGTTTACCACGCGTATTAATAGGCTTTTTTGTTGGAGCAGGCTTATCAGTATCTGGTGTAGCGATGCAAAGCATTGTGAAAAATCCGATGGCTGACCCATTTGTATTAGGGGTTGCGTCAGGAGCAGGTTTTTTCGCAACATTGGGCTTAATATTTGGTGTCTTTAGTTTTTTAGGCACCTATGCGTTGCCAATTTCTGCGTTTTTAGGGGCATTTATCTCATTATTGATTGTTTTAGCATTTACCCATGTCTTTAAACGCGTTAGTTTATTAGAAATATTACTCATCGGAATCGTAGTATCGATGATTTTTGATGCGGCGACACGGTATGTTATTTTAAGTGCGCCCAATGCACTGGGGATTCATAATACGGAGTTTTGGATGGCAGGCAGTCTAGTGAATGCCAAATGGGATTATTTTTGGATTCCTATATCGATTTGTACCATCATTATTGTAATCATTTGGTTCAACTATAAAAATTTAGCGCTACTCTCTTTAGGTGAAGACCAAGCACGTGAACTCGGGATTAATGTTAATCGTAAGCGATTTGAAATGATTGTCCTTATCTCACTGTTGACTGGGATTATTATTAGCTTAAGTGGTGTCGTAGGCTTTATTGGGATGATTTGTCCGCATTTAGCACGCAAATTAGTCGGTGGAAATTTAGTGAAGGTGATTCCGACAGCAATTTTTGTAGGGGGATTATTTGTAATCGTCTCAGATATTTTAGCGAGAGTATTGATTGCGCCGGTAGAATTACCATTAGGCTTACTTACTGCATTGTTTGGTGGCCCAATCTTTTTATTCATCTTTATCTTTAAAGGCAATGGGAGGGTAAGAGCATGATATCATTTTCAAACGTAAATGCTTATTATAACAAGCAACAGGTGTTAAAAAATATTAATGTATCCTTTGAAGAAGGGCAATGCATTGGTATTATTGGCCCAAATGGTAGCGGAAAATCTACTCTGTTAAAAGCGCTGATGGGGTTGGTGAAAATTGATGGGGATATTCATATTGATGATAAAACAATTCGTCAGTTGTCGCCTAATCAATTAGCAAAGCGTGTAGGTATTCTAGAGCAAAAATATTCAGTACCAGATTACTATAGTGTCTTTGATATTGTGATGATGGGCAATTACCTCTATAAAAAATGGTGGGAATTCGAGTCCAAAGAGGATATTGACCGTGTCAATGAAGTGTTAGAACGCTTGGATTTAACGGAATATAAAGACAAAGCCTTTGTAACACTGTCAGGTGGAGAGCAACAGCGTGTCATGGTAGCACGAACATTAATTCAAAATCCAAAGTATCTTTTGTTGGATGAACCAACGAATCATTTAGATATATTTTATCAAATTGACCTGATGCAATTAGTAAAAACAAAGTTTCACTCGATTATTGCAGTTGTTCATGATATCAATTTAGCAATGAACTTTTGTGACCAAGTGATTGTTGTAAACAATGGTGAAATCGTCGAACAAGGGGAGACAAAACAGATTTTAACAGAAGAATTAATTAGTAAATATTTTAAAGTGCCTGCAATCCAAGTCGATAGTGAGGCATTGGGGACGCAATTGATTTCTGTATATCATCAACTGTGAGTACATGATGTGACAAAATGCGTTCTGAAATGAACGATTGGAACAAACAAGTGCCCGCTTGTACAGCGTCTAGAGATAGTTGGTGAAGTGGAATAGAGACAGCTTAAACGAATGAATCAGAATAAAACAAGATGCGAGCACGGCTGTTCTAGCTTGAATTACTGGGGCACCGCTCTTTAAAACGCAATAGACGCTGAAAGCGTTGTGCGAAGTAGACATCAAGCTAAGCTAAGTTAAGTGCACCAGAATTGGAGGAAATAACAATGAAAACTACAAAAATTAAACGGATTATCGCAAGTGTTATCGCAGTATTTGTTGTAATAATTGGTAATGTGACGGGTGTTATAGCAAAAGCGCCTGAAAAGATTATTACAATGGGACCCAATGTGACAGAAATGGTTGTAGCACTTGGTGCCTATGAAAGTATTATTGGAACTACATTAACGAATCATAGTCGTGGACCATTGGAAGAATACAAAGCAATTTATGAAAAATTACCAGAGTTAGCATTTGGTTCAGCATCACGAGAAAGTGTGTTAGCCAGTGGTGCGGAATACGTGTTTGGAATTGATTGGGAATTTAGTGAAAGTGGCTTGAATATCGAAGAATTAGAAAAAAATGGTATGAAAGTATTTGTTGAAAAAGCTAAAACCATCGATGAATTATATAGTGAAATTAGTGAAGTCAGTAAGATTTTAGAACGCGAAGCAGAAGGAGAAAAACTGATTGCTAAAATAAAAGAAGAAGTAGCATCAGTAAAACCAATACAAGAGAAGAAAAAAGTGCTTGTCTTTGATTCTGAAAATAATGGTGTGTATACCGCAGGGGGTACGAATTTTGCGACCCGTTTGATTGAAGCGGCAGGTGGCACGAACATTTTCGATGATATTAAGGATAAGGAATGGTCGGCTGTGAGCTACGAAGAAGTATTATCGAGAAACCCGGAACTGATTGTCGTATTAGACTATGATGTGCCATCGTCCGAAGAAAAAATTAAAAGTATTAAAGCGAATCCAGTTTTATCACAATTGGATGCAGTTAAAAATGAAAAATTCTTAGTATTACCGTTGGAAAACTTTTTACCAGGTGTGAGAATGGGTCAAACGGTTAAAAGTATTAATGAAGCCTTATTAAAATAGTATCAATCCTCCAATATTTATCCACGAGCTGAATTACATAGACAGGTAGTTCAGCTTGTTTTGTTGTAAAAATGTATAGCCAACTGATATGATGTTAAGGAGCAATATTACGAATTTTTGAAGGTTAATTCGTTCGAATTCTGGTTCGCTTGGATTGACTTGACGTCCACTTCAAAAGTCTCCTTTGTGCGCTACTCGCACGCAGTAGCCTTTCTCCAGTGGTTCAAGTCAGAGCATCCGCGCTCACACTATGAAAATTCTGGTTCGCTTGGATTGACTTGACGTCCACTTCAAAAGTCTCCTTTGTGCGCTACTCGCACGCAGTAGCCTTTCTCCAGTGGTTCAAGTCAGAGCATCCACGCTCACACTATGAAAATTCTGGTTCGCTTGGATTGACTTGACGTCCACTTCAAAAGTCTCCTTTGTGCGCTACTCGCACGCAGTAGCCTTTCTCCAGTGATTCAAGTCAGAGCATCCGCGCTCACACTATGAAAATTCTGGTTCGCTCGGATTGACTTGACGTCCACTTCAAAAGTCTCCTTTGTGCGCTACTCGCACGCAGTAGCCTTTTTCCAGTGGTTCAAGTCAGAGCACCCGCGCTCACACTATGAAAATTCTGGTTCGCTTGGATTGACTTGACGTCCACTTCAAAAGTCTCCTTTGTGCGCTACTCGCACGCAGTAGCCTTTCTCCAGTGATTCAAGTCAGAGCATCCGCGCTCACACTATGAAAATGATTGCGAGGAGGTGGTAGTATGTGGCAAATAAAAACATTAGCTGAATTATCCTATCGAGAGATTTATCAATTATTTAAATTACGCACAGATATTTTTGTTGTGGAGCAACAGTGCGCCTATCCGGAAATAGATGAATGGGATTTATCTTGCCGGCATGGTTTAAAATTCGATAGTCAGCAAAATCTCATTGCTTGTTTTCGCATAATCGAAGAAGCTGCACAGATACGTCTCTGTCGCGTGGCAATTCATCCGTCGATGCGTGGCAGTGGGCTTGGGCATGAATTAATGAAGTTTGCGATTGAAGCCTGTCCAACAACACGTGGTATCTATATTAGTGCGCAGGCGCATCTCGTCGCTTTTTACCAGCAACATGGGTTTGATACAATCGGCGAAGTTTATTTAGAAGACGGCATCCCCCATATTGATATGCGGTTAACTAAACAATAATTGTTTAAATTTTCGTTAAGAAAATAGGCGGAAATCCCCCATATATAAATAGGAAGAAAAGTGATGAGTAGTGATATATTTTTGAAAAAAGCTGATGATATCGCGATAAATACAATGGAATTTGCTTAATAAATCGCTATAATCCCGTCTTTGACACTTAAAAAAGCAGAAAACCCTCTAAAACGTTGATATATCAACGTTTTAGAGGGTAATTGAATTGTGCGAAAATGCGTACTATTTCCCCGATTTTATCTGTCTTTCAATTTTTTTAAAAGATTTTTTCTCTATGAATTCATAATCTGTTCTGAAGCCACTGATTTCATGTAATTTATCAGTAATCTCGGTGCGTGTATACTGTGGTACAAAAGCTTCTTCGGCTATTTTTGCAATCCTCATCCCACGCAATGTTTGTATAATCTCACTAACAGTATAGTCCTTCATCCGTTGTTCCAAAATTCGATAAACCAATAATGAAAGGAAACATGTCAAAAAATGAGCACGAATGCGATTCTCGCGACTTAAATATACCGGACGACTTTTAAATTCAGTCTTTAAAATTCGGAAACACTCTTCAATTTCCCAACGTTGTTTATTGATACCAACAATTGATTCGATCGAACTTTCTAAATTGGTTGCGACGCAATAAAATCCATCATATTGCGCTTCTTTATCTATGGCTTCTTGATTGATTCGATAAATTAGCTTCACTACTTCCCCATTTTCTGTTACATACTCCGTTTTAACGAACCGATTAGGCGAATGGGGATTAGTGTTTTTCATCGGATCTGTTTGTTCTAATTTTTTCAAAGCCCGATTAATTTGTCTTTCTCGAATATTTGCTTGATACTGTTGATATTTTGGAGAATATGTGACAATATAGCGTTCTTCAAATGGTTTAAGATGATGTTGTTTTTCCTCGGGACTAAGTTCTCTCCGTTCCCAAGATTCCTTATAAAAAGTCGCATTCATTAATCGTAGTCCATCAGGAGAGGTCTTTCCGTCACGATAGGCTTGAATTTGTCTGTTGACATCATCAAGATGATAGAGCATTTTATCTTTTTTCTTTGTTGTTGAATCGCCATCAAAAATCTTCCACCCCTCTGGACTTAATGCCCATTCAGCGAGATCCCTTTTCATTTTTTTAATGGAATGCGTCGTAATATAGTGACGGTTTTGGAGACTATTAAATCGTTTGTTCGCAAAGGAACTCAATCCTGCATCCGTACAGACAATAAGATCAGACAATTCAAAATCTTTAATGATTTGCTTCTCTATCGGCTTAAGAGAGTTGATTTCATTTTTATTCCCTTCAAAGAGCGAGAAAGCTAGTGGCATACCAGATCCGTCCATAAACAATCCCATTTGGATAATAGGGTTTGGGCGATGTTCTTTACTCACTCCATATTTACGAAAATTATCTTCCTCTTCAATTTCAAAGAAATAGTTCGTGCAATCGTAAAAAAGCACCTGAGTATCGCGTTTTACAACCTCTTTACTTGCCAGGTAAGCGTGTTGTTGTATTTTTTCCATGTTCTTAGAGAGTAGATCTAACCCTCGATAGATTTGATGTAGATCAATATCAGGAGGTGTTAAATAGTTCTTAGCTAAGGTAAGGAAACTACGTTTAGATCCTGGGTAAAGAATGCGAGTGGATATCAACATTTTTAAGATGGCAGTTAAATCAAAGCTAATCTTAGACGAGCCTTTGAGTGTCTTACATAACTTATCGAGTTTAAGCTCGTAAAATATTTTATCTAGGAAAAGTTGACCTACATCAAAACCGTTGGACTCGCCGAGTTTAATCAATCTTTTCGTGTCATATTGGTGAATGAAGGTGATTTTACCTTCATTTTCTTTTTCCGTTAGTTCACGCGCTACTTGTTTGGCGTAATCCATTGGATCCATTTCAGGGTGCTCTTGAAGAAGCTTTTTATGACTACCTAAATTCTCAACAATTTGTGTAGAGCGTTTACCATTTTCTTTCTTTATATCTCGGATAACTGCATAATAAATGGAACCATTAGAAGATTTGACTGTTCGAACTCGCATAAAAATGCCTCCTTTTAATATCCATTATACCATAGTGTACGTTATGTACGCAATAGGTAAAACTAAAGATTGACAAAAAAAGTGCAAAAAAAAAGCCTTGTGACAGCGTTTGTGGAGGGCAGGATGTTTTTACAAGTGTCAAACTCCCGGGCTTGGGCATGAATTAATGAAGTTTGCGATTGAAGCCTGTCCAACAACACGTGGTATCTATATTAGTGCGCAGGCGCATCTCGTCGCTTTTTACCAGCAACATGGGTTTGATACAATCGGCGAAGTTTATTTAGAAGACGGCATCCCCCATATTGATATGCGGTTAACTAAACAATAATTGTTTAAATTTTCGTTAAGAAAATAGGCGGAAATCCCCCATATATAAATAGGAAGAAAAGTGATGAGTAGTGATATATTTTTGAAAAAAGCTGATGATATCGCGATAAATACAATGGAATTTGCTTAATAAATCGCTATAATTTTGTTATAATAGGGTTGTTAGTATCCTAGATTGAAATCTAATGGCGATAAGACAATGATTTCACTGCTAAAACAATGTGTGAGTCTGGGTGATCTGACTGGAGTCATTGGAAACAATGGAGTGCAAAACCGTCAATTCAACCCAAGCGAACCAGGATAGAACATGGGGTGACAAGGAGTCCTTTGAGATGCATCACTGGAGCAACACACTGATGGCGTGTCATGCGCAGAAGAAATTTGTGAAGTGAATGACATTTCAACTTCTTAGAACCGGAATAAAGGAGGTGTAGCAATGGCACATTCTACGTTGGAAGAAATGCAAGCGATTGAGCAAGCGGTTGCTGAGGTTCGTGAGAGTTATCGTGAGCAAATCCAAGCGTCACAAGAATCAATTGCTCAGCGAGTAAACGATGTTTCGTCTGGATTAGACGCAGAAACGCAACAATTAGTACAGCAAGCACGAGAGCATTTTGAGATGCAGCAAGCACGCATGGAAACACAACTAAAGGAAAATTTAGCACAAAATCAACAACAGCTATCGCATGCACTAGCTGATAAAAAATCAGCGTTGATTAATCAAATTGTAGATAAGGTGGTGGCACAGTATGGCGATTAGCCAAATGCAAAAAGTGACAATAATTGCGGCACGAGAGCATTTAGATGCTATTTTATCGTCTGTTCAACGCTTGCGGCGCGTTCATGTGAATGATTTGCAAGAAGAAGCGATAGAAGCAGTATCGGATACGCCATTGATTCGACATTATGATGCGGAACAAGAAGCGGTAGTCTTTGAAGATGAGGCATTGCAATCAATCATTAGTCGGCGGCAGAGAATTTTGCACGCAATTGAACAATTGGAAGTGTATGAAACTAAAGGTAATTTATGGGAAACATTGACAACTAAAAAACCAACAATGGATTTTGATGCCTTTCGTTTGCATAATGATGAATTTGCGGAACAAAAGATTATCAAACAAGCCAATCGCTTAACTACGCGGATTCGTGATATTGATGATTTTCTTGAAAAAAGGCAAGAATCAATTGATAAAATTGTGAAGTGGCGTGAATTGGATGTGACGCCGGACCAATTGAGACATTTTCAATATGTTAAAGCGATTATCGGGACCATCCCAAATATTGAAAGTAATACGTATATCGAATTGATTCGTAAACATCCAAGTATCGAACATAAAATTATTTTCTTAAACGATTTTGAATACGGATTAATCTTGTTCTATCAAGATAATGAACGGGAAGCATTAGAAGAATTAATGATGCAAACACGGTTCACCCCGCTTGAGTACAAATATGATTTATTACCACGTGAACAAGTCGATATGTGGAATGAAGAAATCACACAACTTAAAGAAGAACGGGAAGCCATTATTGCACAAATGAAAGACACGAAAGAAGCATTAGCAGGCTTGAAAGTTCAAGCTGACTATGTCAATACAAAATATGCACGTGAATTAACCAAGAAAAAACTCGGTGTTACCCAGCATTTAGTAGCGATTGAAGGATGGATTGAAAAAGAAGAGTTTCCAATCTTTGAAACATCAATCCGACAACAATTTGGCGAAGACATTGTTATTCGAACAGCAGAAGTCAAAGAAGAAGAAGCTGAGACAGTCCCAGTCAAACTGAAAAACAATCCGATTATTGCACCTTTCGAGCTTATAACGAGTATGTATGCTTTACCAAAATATAATGAAATGGACCCAACACCTTTTGTTATGCCGTTTTACTTTGTGTTTTTCGGTATGATGGTAGCCGATTTAGGATATGGTTTATTGACCGTATTGGGCAGTCTTTTCGCACTCAAAGTGTTGAATTTAAATGAAAGCACGAAAGGTTTATTACGTTTTGGCTTTGTAATCGGTATCTCGGTATGTGTTTGGGGAATTATCTACGGGTCATTCTTCGGCTTTACGATGCCATTTGGCCTACTTGATACCAATAAGGATGTTATTCCAATCTTAATTATTTCAGTGTGTTTCGGTTTTATGAATATTATCACCGCATTATGCTTGAATATTTATCTCAATGTTAAAGCGAAACAATATATTGATGCGTATGCATCAGGATTAGCTTGGATATTGTTACTAGTTGGGCTACTATTATTAGGTTTAGGTATGTTAGTACCGGGCTATGAGGTATGGGGCACCATTGGTAAATGGCTCTCAATCATCAATGCGATTGGTATCGTAATCGCACCATGTATTAAGTCAGGCAGTTTTTCAAGTATAGGTTGGGGACTGTATGATTTATATGGGACAACAAGCTATATTGGTGATTTAGTTTCGTATTCTCGTTTGATGGCGTTAGGTTTATCCGGAGCCGGGATGGCAATGGCATTTAATATGCTGTTAAGCTTCTTACCAGTATGGGCGAAGTTTACGGTTGGGGTTGTATTGTTCATATTATTACATTTTGTAAGTATGTTCTTATCAATGTTATCTGCCTATGTACATGGAGCACGGTTAATTTTCGTTGAGTTCTTTTCGAAATTCTTTAATGGTGGTGGACAACCCTTTGAACCATTAACCATCAGTGAAGAATATGTCACAATTAAACAAGAAAAAGTAAAATAATGGAGGATTTAGAATTATGGAACAATTTGTAGGTTACTTTACACAGCATGGTGGAGTGTTTTTCGCTAGTTTAGGTATTTTTATCGCAGTAGTATTTAGTGGGATTGGTTCAGCAATCGGGGTTCAAGCAGGTGGTTCAACCGCAGCCGCATTGATTAAAGAAGAACCTGATAAATTTGCGCAAGCATTGATTTTACAACTATTACCTGGTTCACAAGGTTTATATGGATTCTTAATTGGATTCTTAACAGTATTACAATTAAACTCAGGTTTAACAGTTGAAAAAGGTTTAGGATATTTCTTCGCTGCATTACCAGTAGGGATTGTCGGATACTTCTCAGCTAAATATCAAAGTAAAGTGGTGGTATCTGCGATGCAAATTTTAGCAAAACGTCCTGAGGAAAATACTAAAGGGATTATCTTGACAGCGATGGTAGAAACGTATGCTGTATTAGCATTCGTGGTATCATTAGTAATGTTCTTAAGTGTATAGAGAGGTCGAGTATATGAGCGACTTACAAAAATTACGTGAGTCCATCTTAGCTAAAGCGCACCAAGAAGGACAAGCGCAATTAGAAAAAGCAAAACAGATTCATGAAATAGAATTTAATGAGCAAGTAGAAAAACTAACTCGTGAAAAAGAAATCGCACGTCAGCATTTGTTGGATAAAGAAGCACAACGACTTGTTCGTTTAGAACAACAAATGACGAACCAAGGTCGACAAGGGAACTTGATTAATCGCCAGCATTTAATTGATGAATTATTTGAAGGCGCAGTCGAGCAAATGACCAATTGGTCTAGTGACACTTTGCAGTCATTTTTATCCAAGGTATTAGACCAGTTCCAACAACAAGTAACATTAGTTTTTGGCGATAAGACGAAAGGCCAGTTGTCAACAGAACAGTTAGCAGCACTTCAGTCACATTATCCGAATGTGACAGTGAGTGAGGAATTGCTAGCAAATGCAGCAGGTTTTATTATTCGTGATGCCCGTGTGGATTATAATTTCTTATACAATCAATTGGTCGATTCTATCCGTTCTGAAATGAGTACACAGTTAGTTCAACAAGTTTTTGAAAATCACAATTAAGGGGGGATTTCATGACTACCCATGATTTTTCAAGTGTGAATACAACGATTAGTATTCGAGAAAAGGATTTCTTAACAGCGGATGAATGGCAACAGTTACTAGATGCAAAAGATGCAGCAGCAGTGGCTTTGATATTACAAAATACACCGTATGAGATGTCTGTGGAGCAACTCGAAGATCCAGATGCTATTGAATCGGTATTGATGACAGAATTACGACGCACTTATCGTTTATTATTTGATTTGTCGCCGCAGTCGGAAGTCATCGAGTTATTCTCATCTATCTATACGTATCATAATTTGAAAGTATTGATGAAAAACCGAGCGACTGGACGTGACTTATCAGCGTTACTGATTCCCATTGGCCGTTTTTCTATCGATGCACTCGAACATTTAGTGAATAACTTAGAATCAACTATCGTTTATCCATCATTAGTAGAAGAAGTACGTCGAACATGGTCGGAATACGAAGCTTATCAGTTAACCGACGCGATTGATGTTGGGTTTGATGGCGCGTACTTTGCACATTTACGAATGTTAGAGGAACGAATTGATGATGAATGTGTAGAACCAATCGTTAATGCACTCGTTGATTTTTATAATGTTATTGCCGTAAAACGTGCAATGGAGTTAGATAAAGGACGCAGTTTTATGCATACGATGATGACGAGTAGAGGTTCAGTTGAAAAACAAGATCTTATTGACGCTATTGAAAATAACGAATTGTCGAATTGGTTTGATGCACAAGACGATATCTATTATGGACCGGTCTTTCAAAAGGCGTTAAAAGCGATGAATGATGGAACCATTACAGCAAGTCAATTAGAGAAATTAAAAGATGATTACTTACATCAATTTTTATACGAAAAACGTTTGGAATCAGACGGACCATTAGCCTTATTACGTTATTTAGTCGGGAAAGAGACGGAAATTCGTAATTTGCGTTTAGTATTAACGGGACGTGTCAATGGATTGCAGCGTGAACAAATAACGGAAAGGATGGGTGCGATTTATGGTGAAACAATATAAAGTTGCGGTAGTCGGTAATCGTGATGCTATCTTACCGTTTCGAATGATTGGATTTGATATTTTTCCCGTTACCAGTGGCGAAGCGGCGAAAGTGAAGTTAAGAGAATTGGCTAAAGATGATTACGGCATTATTTACTTAACGGAAGATTTTGCACAAGAAATTCCTGAAATCATTCAATTTTACGATACAGTTGTTACCCCTGCTGTTATTCTTATTCCGACTCACCGAGGTCAGTTAGGTATCGGTGCACAACGAATACAAGACAATGTTGAAAAAGCAGTCGGTATGAATATATTATAAGAAACAATAGTGTGAGTGAGGGCATTCTGCCTTGGGCCATTTGAGCAAAAAACGACGTGCGAGAAGCGCACAGAGGGATTTTGTGAAGTGGACGCCAAGGCAAGCCGAACGCACCAGAATAAAACATAGTGTGAGTGAGGCTGTTCTGGCTTGAAGCACTGGAAGAAGGCATCGTAGTGCGTAAAGCGCACGAAGAGGCATTCTGAAGTGGATGTCAAGGCAAGCCGAACGCACCAGAATAAGGAGGAACGAGTTTGAGTCAAGGTAAAATTATAAAAGTATCTGGACCATTAGTGGTTGCATCTGGGATGCAAGAAGCAAATATTCAAGATATTTGCCGTGTAGGACACTTAGGACTTATCGGCGAAATTATTGAAATGCGTCAAGATAAAGCCTCCATTCAAGTTTATGAAGAAACATCCGGTTTAGCACCAGGTGAGCCAGTCGTTACAACTGGTGAACCTTTATCAGTAGAATTAGGACCTGGTATAATGTCCCAAATGTTTGATGGGATACAAAGACCGTTAGATACTTTTATGGAAGCAACACAAAGTGACTATTTAGTACGTGGGGTAGAAGTACCTGTTTTAAATCGTACGAAAAAATGGCATTTTACACCGACAAAAGCAGTCGGTGATGCAGTACAAGCGGGTGATGTTATCGGTGTTGTACAAGAAACAAAATCAGTGGAACACCGTATTATGGTGCCGTTTGGTTATGAAGGAACATTGACAGCGGTACATGAAGGTGATTTTACCGTTGAAGAGACTGTTTATGAGTTAAGCCTATCCAGAGGTGGCGAGTATAAAGGAACAATGATTCAACGCTGGCCAGTACGTCGAGGACGTCCATTTGCACAAAAATTAAGTCCGGTTGAACCGATGATGACGGGACAGCGAGTTATTGATACGTTCTTCCCTGTAACCAAAGGGGGAGCAGCGGCAGTTCCAGGGCCATTTGGTGCCGGTAAGACCGTTGTTCAACACCAAGTGGCAAAATTTGCCAATGTGGATATTGTTGTTTACGTTGGATGTGGTGAACGTGGTAATGAGATGACTGACGTATTAAATGAATTTCCAGAATTGATTGATCCAGCAACGGGTGAATCCATTATGAATCGTACTATTCTTATTGCTAATACATCGAATATGCCAGTAGCGGCACGTGAAGCGTCCATTTATACTGGGATTACGATTGCTGAATATTTCCGTGATATGGGCTATTCCGTAGCGATTATGGCAGACTCAACTTCTCGTTGGGCTGAAGCATTGCGTGAAATGTCAGGTCGTTTAGAAGAAATGCCAGGGGACGAAGGCTATCCAGCCTACTTAGGTTCTCGTATTGCTGAGTACTACGAACGTGCAGGACGTGTACGTGTATTAGGTAGCCAAGGCTTAGAAGGAACAATTACAGCAATTGGTGCCGTATCGCCTCCAGGTGGGGATACATCTGAACCCGTGACACAAAATACATTACGGATTGTTAAAGTGTATTGGGGATTAGATGCGACTTTAGCACGTAAACGTCATTTCCCATCAATTAACTGGTTGAGTTCTTATTCACTTTATCAAGATGAAGTAGGAACTTATATCGAAGAACATTTTGGTGTAGCATGGGCACGTAAAGTAACCAAAGCGATGAACTTATTACAAAAAGAGTCTGAGTTAGAAGAAATCGTGCGTTTAGTTGGTATCGAGTCATTATCTGAACGTGACCGTATTACAATGAATACTGCGAAAATGATTCGTGAAGATTACTTACAACAAAATGCGTTTGATGATATTGATACGTATACCTCATTCGATAAACAAGAAACGATGTTATCTAACATTTTAGCGTTTGATGAAGCATCGCATGAAGCATTGAATTTAGGGGCTTACTTCACTGATATTATGTCTGGAACAGTTGATTTACGTGACCGTATTGCGCGTAGTAAATTTATCTCAGAAGAACGTTTAGATGACATCAAAGCATTGAGAGAAGAAATCGACACAACAATGCGTGAGATTTTAGCAAGTGGAGGTGAGGCATAATGGCAGTAATTAAAGAATATCGTTCAGTAGAAGAAGTCGTTGGCCCACTGATGATTGTCGATGGTGTCGAAGGCGTTAAATATAACGAACTCGTTGAAATTGAAACGCAAACAGGGGAAGTCCGTCGCGGACAAGTACTGGAAGTACAAGAGAGTCGTGCAGTTGTACAATTATTTGAAAGTTCATCAGGTATTAACTTGGCGAATACTAAAGTACGTTTTAGTGGCAAGCCACTACATTTACCAGTTTCAGAAGATATGATTGGTCGTATTTTTAACGGAATGGGTGAACCAATTGATAATGGTCCTACGATAATTCCAGAAAAATCATTGGATATTGATGGACAAGCAATTAACCCAGTAGCTCGTGACTATCCGGATGAATTTATTCAAACAGGTATTTCAGCTATTGACCATTTAAATACCTTAGTGCGTGGTCAAAAATTACCAGTGTTCTCTGGTTCAGGGCTACCACATAAAGAGTTAGCTGCGCAAATTGCCCGTCAAGCTACCGTATTAAATACTGATGATAACTTTGCTGTTGTCTTTGCTGCAATGGGGATTACGTTTGAAGAGTCAGAATTCTTTATGAATAGTTTGCGTGAAACAGGTGCCATTGACCGGTCAGTATTGTTTATCAATTTGGCTAATGACCCAGCAATTGAACGGATTGCGACACCAAAAATCGCTTTAACAACAGCTGAATATTTAGCTTATGAAAAAGGTATGCATGTCTTAGTTATTATGACGGACATGACGAACTATTGTGAGGCATTGCGTGAAGTATCTGCTGCTCGTCGTGAAGTGCCTGGTCGTCGAGGTTATCCAGGTTACTTGTATACGAACTTATCAACATTATACGAGCGCGCAGGACGTTTAGTTGGAAAACCTGGTTCAGTAACGCAAATTCCAATTTTAACGATGCCTGAAGATGATATTACGCATCCAATCCCTGACTTAACAGGATATATTACTGAGGGACAAATCATTTTATCGCGTGAATTAGATAAAAGTGGTTATAAACCACCAATCAATGTCTTACCATCCTTATCTCGTCTAAAAGATAAAGGGTCAGGTGAAGGCAAAACACGTAAAGACCATGCGCCGACAATGAACCAATTATTTGCTGCTTATGCTGAAGGTAAGCAAGCTAAAGAATTGTCAGCCATCTTAGGTGAGTCTGCTCTATCGGATACGGATAAACTATATGTTGAATTTACAACGCGTTTTGAAGAAGAGTATATTAACCAAGGGTTTGAAAACAACCGCTCAATTTATGAAACATTAGATCTCGGTTGGGAATTATTGTCTATTTTACCTCGTACGGAATTAAAACGTATTAAAGATGAAATGATTGATGAATATTTACCTAATAAGGGGGAATAATTCATGGCACGTTTAAATGTCAATCCAACGCGGATGGAGTTAAGCAATTTGAAAGATCGCTTAAAAACTGCGACGAGAGGACATAAATTGTTGAAAGATAAACAAGACGAGTTAATGCGTCAGTTTATTATGCGGATAAAGGAAAATAATGAGCTGCGACAAAAAGTCGAAGCGAAATTGACCAGTGCAATGCAAGATTTTGTACTAGCAAAATCACTGAAAAGTGACCAAATGGTACAAGAGATGTTATCAATTCCTTCTAAGGAAGTGACTTTGCGTATGCGATTGGATTCAATTATGAGTGTGAAAGTACCGCGGATTCATTCGGATATTCAAGAAAATTCGATTGATAGTGAATTTGCATATAGTTTTATTTCATCGAATGCAGAGATGGATCAAGCGATTGAATCTGTAGAAGCTAGTTTGGAGGAGTTATTAAAACTCGCTGAAATCGAGAAAAGCTGTCAATTAATGGCTGATGAAATCGAAAAAACACGTCGTCGTGTCAATGCGTTAGAATTTAGAACGATTCCTCAATTAGAAGAAACGATTTACTTTATCGAAATGAAACTTGAAGAAGCAGAGCGTGCGCAAGTAACACGAATGATGAAAATTAAAGATATGGGTCAATAATCAAAGGACTATCGGTAGATAGTAATTTGTGTAGAAGCTGTCTGCTGGTGAAAATCAATCAGTGATGTTGAAACATTTCTTTGTTGCAATACAAAAAATAGATGCCGGTAAAGCGGGTAGTTGAATTACTTGCTTTACTGGCGTTTTTTTGTGGGATATTTGGTAAGCCCCAAAACCCAGGTATATTGAAAGGTGCCACATTTTCTGGTGGGGAATCACGCAATAAGACTAGGGAGAATTTCGTTAACGAAATTCTCCCTGTTTTTTTATCGAATGTTCGTGATAATTAGCAAATATTTAAATATCTTAAAATCCAATCATCTTGATTAACGATGTACATCACTGGAGAAAGTTACGTGCAACAAATTGGGTAATCTTATCTTAACTGTTATAATGGTTCCAACAAACTCTTCTTACGGCTAAAAAGAAGAACGAATAAGTGAACAAAGACTTTCTGACAAAAACAATATGGTGCGCGCATGTTCTTCTAAAAAATCGATAAAAAACTGCTTCGAAATTAGATAGAAAAATAATAAGAAAAAATATGGTAATATATAAATAAGATGATTGGGTGATGTGAGGAAAATGTATATAATAGACCAGTCAAACAGGTATTGAGCCCACCTTTATGGAAAAATAAATTTGAACCACTAATGGAGAATTATATACCATTTTATGGTGTTTTAACAGGCTTCTATAACCAACAGGAGGAAAATGAATGAAAAAATATATAAAGTTGAATATCGGAAAGTCGATACTTACGATAATACTAACAATCATGGTTGCAATTGGGACAATTCTCGGAACTTATGGACGTTCTATAGTAGTTGATCAATTTTTATTGAATAATCAGTCGTATATATACTATGGTATCAGTTTAGTAATAATTATGATATTGACTGAGGTCTTTAGATGTTGTTTAACCATCAACAATGCGAATTTAGTAAAGACATGGATTATTCAAATTGGAAATAATATAAGTGAAAATATTGCTAGCATGGGTTATGAAAATTATCATAAAATTAATCACGGTGAGTATATTTCTTGGTATACAACTGATTTAGAGCGCATATCATCCAGTTATTTCGAACCTTTTTTAAATTTATTTAGTAATATTGTACTGTCCTTTGTATCTGCACTTATATTATTTTCTATTGATTGGAAAATTGGTGTTTTTTCTTTGGTGTTATTACTCATATTATTTATTGTCGGAACTCGATTTGGTAAGAAAATAGGATTAGCTTATCAAAAATTCTCGCAATTAAGTGGGGTTTATACAAATAAGCTACAAGAATATACCTCGTCTTATGATGTACTAAAAAACTTTGGTGCATTATCACTTTTAAAGAAGTATATAAATATTGCACAGAGTAATTTAGAAGCTCAACGTGTTGAAGCAAAACGTTATACTGCATTTGCGACTTTCTCATTCCATGGGTCTCAGAAAATATTCGAAGGGATTATGTTTTTATTTACACTGTATTTAGTGTCTAAAAACGAAATTAGTATTGGTATGTTATTATCAGTACCGATTATCTTGTCATTATTTTTAAATTCCACAGCAATGTTATTAGAAATTGTAGTACAAATGCAAGGGATGAATTCGATTTTACAGAAAGTAGAAGAACGAATTATTGCTGAAACAATGGAGTATCGTGATTTAACATCCATTGAAGGGAAAAATATTACTTATTCGATTGAGGGAAAGAAAGTCTTAGACAATCTTTCGTTTAAATTTGAAAAAGGGAAAAAATATGCGATACTAGGTCCAAGTGGGAGTGGAAAATCGACATTACTTAATATTTTGTTAGGTAGAATTAATCAGTTTGATGGTCAATTACTATTGAATAATATCGAAAAAAGGAAAGCATTTGATGCCTTGTTTTCTAATGAAATAGCGTATGTTAACCAGGAAAGTGTCATATTTAATTTGTCTGTTCGTGATAATATATTACTAGGGATACAACGCTCGGATGAAGAAATTTATGATGTGTTAAAGAAAGTGAAATTATATGATTTAGTTATGAATTTATCAGAAAAATTAGACACTGTTATTTCATTAGCTGGGAATAATCTATCTGGTGGAGAAAAACAGAGAATAGTGTTAGCAAGAGCGTTGATTAGAAGAACCCCAATTATAATTCTTGATGAGGCAACTTCTGCGATTGACGTAGAGACAGCTATTGAAATTGAAAAATACTTTGTTCGAGATATCGAAAGTACAGTGATTATGATTTCACACCATTTACATCCTAGTATCAAAGAACAATTAGATTATGTTGTTAATTTATCCTGATTGATTCTGATAATGGTACCGAAATGTTAATATCATACCGGTTCAAATCGAAATCAAAACAAACTTCAAGCCTTATCATTTTATTTTTTGTCGGGTTAAATTTTACTAATCTTGGTGGATAAATTAAGGGAACTCTTTGTTCACCTGTTTCGGCAATAAATTAATCATTGTAGTAATATATTGCTTCGTTTATAATAGTAGGTAGACAAAAGCGATAAGTGAGGCGAGTATATGCATTGGATGAAGAAAAGTATGGTCCTGATGGGGACGTGTATGTTGGCAGGATGCGTGGATTTAAGTCCCGTTAAACCAGGGAGTACTGGAGGAAATTCATTAACCGGTGAAGAAGAACAAGTGACGCGTTCTGAAGATGATTATAAAACGGATATTGCAACCGATAAAGAAAAACAAACAGAACGTGCCAATCAATTGATGAATTTGATTTCTGCGTATTATTCAAAAATGAGTAAAGCGGAGATGGATATTACCAATGAAACGAAATGGAACGACCAAACATTGACTACCAAGTCAAAAACACAAGAAAAATACCAAGACGGCGCGATTAAAGGCTATTACGTGGTCGATGAAACAAAAGCAGCGGATGAAACAGTCAAGCAAGAATACTATTATAATGGCGATAAATATTTCTTGAATGTCAATCAAACTGCATGGCAAGAGTTGAAAGGTAGCACGAAAACACCGACGATTTACTTATATTTAGTGAAATTAATGTTAGAAGGTAATGATTTGGTAGATGTTGAAGAAGGGTTATCGCAGTTACATATGCGTAAAACCGTGACGGATGCGTCGTTAATTGAGTCTATCTACCAATATGTTGATTTTCCAATGATGTTGACACCTAATGCACAGAAAAAAGTGACGTTAGATTATCAAATTGATGAAACGAATGGAGCGATTACTGTTGCAACGTTGACACTTGAGACGAAAGATTTAGGGCAAACGATGCAACATAAAGTAAATATTCGTACCAATACGAATGCAGAGTTTGCAGATTGGAAAATTGATACTGCTGCAAAATTTGCGGGTGTCGATACTGAATCAAGTGAATTTGCTAAATATTTTAAAGCGATGAATCCAACTAAAGCCTTTACCTATTTTGAAACGTATACCAATATTATTAATGGAGATGATGTCAAAGCGACATTAAGTTTAGGTAATTATTTGGCAGGTGTACCTTATATGGCGGTTGAAGGAACGGTTAAGGACAGCGAACTTAAAGACGCGCGTCTTATTGCGCAACAAAAACGTTATACGATGAAAGATGGTAAAGTGAATAGCAGCGATGCGGTAGTAGCAAATCACTATACTTATTTTGTTAATCGTGTATTAGAAAAATATGATGCGCTAAACAAACTTGAATCAGAAGAGGAATCAGAAGTCTATGCATTACGCGAATTGTTTGAAAATGATGTCGAATCCTTTAAAGCGGCAGCTGGTAAAGCAGATGTTTCGCATCTGATTCGTGAGGGTGAAGCGGTATATGGTATTGATTACCGGATTGATAAAAAGACTCAACAACTCGTTTCTGTTTATTTATGGGCTACTACACCAGGTGAAGAAAAAGTTTCTACGTTGACGACATTGAATTTCAGTCGATTCAATGCGGTAAATCCGAACTTAGTGTTAGGTAATATTGATAAAAAATTCTGGGAAGCATTAAATTAATCAGTTGATTAATCAGCAATCAGTGGGTTGGGAATTCTAGACCCATTGGTTGCTGCATTTTGATTTGTCTTGAGTGGAGAGGTGGTCGCTACATCACAGTTCTGTTTGTTGGGGTGGACTTTCATAATATTTTATAGACTGTCTGTAACAAGTTACGAATATTTGTATAAACAAGATTAATTTTTTCGCTAAAAATGTTTGCATTCTCTGATGAGTTTGATATAATAGTGACAAGTTAAGATTCATGAGGGAGTAACTTGAGATGGCTTCATCTCGTCAGTATCAACAACGACAAGTAGGATGGCCTACTGGTACTGTACTTAAAAAGTGAGACTTGTGCGTTTAATCTATCAAAAGATAGGTAAACGTAGAAGTCTCATTTTTTTGAGTGAAAAGTCATGAATTGACGAAAAAAAGTTTAGGAGGCACATTATTGGTGGAAAAGAATTTTATTGCATATCAAGCATCTGCTGAAGAAGTGGTAACAAAGCTTCAATCAGATGTCGCAAATGGTTTGACTAACCAAGAAGTTAAGAAGCGTCAAGAGGAATTTGGATTCAATGAGTTAGAAGCGGAAGAAAAAACGACGCTGCTACAAAAATTCTTCGCTCAGTTCAAAGACTTTATGATTATTGTCTTATTAGTAGCGGCGTTAGTATCAGTTATCGCTGAAGGTATGCACGGTTTAACCGATGCGATGATTATCTTACTTGTTGTTATTTTAAATGCGATTATTGGTGTATTCCAAGAAGCGAAAGCAGAAGAGGCAATCGACGCCTTGCGTAAAATGGCGTCGCCGGCTGCGCGTGTTAGACGTAATGGTAATGTACAGAGTGTGAAGAGTACTGAATTAGTACCAGGAGACATTATTTTACTAGAAGCTGGGGATGTCGTGCCAGCGGATGTCCGCTTAATCGAAGCCAATTCGTTACAAATTGAAGAAGCTGCGTTAACCGGTGAGTCTGTACCAGTAGAAAAATCAGTGGCAGCTCTTGTAGAGGGCGAAGAAGCAGGTATTGGTGACCGTAAAAATATGGCATTTTCAAGTACGAACGTGACTTATGGTCGTGGTTTAGCTGTTGTTACCGGTACTGGAATGGATACAGAAGTCGGACATATTGCTTCAATGTTATCAAGTACTGAAAAACAACAAACACCATTACAACGTGACCAAGAACGCTTAGGTAAAACCTTGACGATTCTTATTTTAATTATTGCAGCTGTCACGTTTGTTGTTGGTATTTTCCGTGGACGCGCACCTCTGGAAATGTTATTAGTTGCCATTTCATTAGCAGTAGCGGCAATTCCCGAAGGATTACCCGCTATTTCAACAATTATTCTTTCGTTAGGTACACGTACGATGGCAGACCGCAAAGCGTTAGTGCGTACATTGCCAGCGGTTGAAACATTAGGTAGTACACAAGTTATCTGTTCAGACAAAACCGGTACGTTAACCGTCAATAAAATGACGATTGAAAAAGTATATTATAATGGTGAATTACATAATGCGTCTGAGCAAATTGATTTAAATACACCATTACTAAAAGCAATCAGTTTTGCTAATGACACAGAGATGGATGCACAGGGTGCGTTAATAGGTGACCCAACTGAAACAGCGATGATTAAATACGCTATTGATAAATCATTTGACCTACAAGCGGCATTAGCTGAGACACCACGTATTGGTGAGGTGCCATTTGATTCAACACGTAAATTAATGTCAACGGTACATCAATTAGCTGATGGTCGTTACTTAGTCGCAGTAAAAGGGGCACCTGACCAGTTGTTAAAACGTTGTACATTGGTAGATATCAATGGTAATGTTGAATCAATTTCACAAGAACAAGTAGACGATATTTTAGCGAAAAACACCGCATTAGCACGTGAAGCACTGCGTGTGTTAGCGGGTGCTTATAAAGTGATTGATACCCTACCATCAGAATTAAACTCTGAGACAGTAGAGCAAGACTTAATTTTTGCTGGTTTAGTAGGTATGATTGACCCTGAGCGTAAAGAAGCTGGTGACGCGATTAAAGTGGCACGTGAGGCTGGTATTCGCACGGTGATGATTACAGGCGACCACGCAGTCACTGCACAAGCAATCGCGGAACGTTTAGGCATCTTAGATCCAAATGAAGCAAACAATGAATCACACGTATTAACGGGTGCGGAATTAGATGAGATTTCTGATGAGGACTTAGCAAAACGTGTCGCAAACTACTCAGTATACGCACGTGTATCACCAGAACATAAAGTACGTATTATCCGTGCATGGCAAGCCAACGATGTGGTTGTATCAATGACCGGGGATGGTGTTAACGATGCGCCATCACTTAAACAAGCCGATATCGGTGTAGGTATGGGGATTACTGGTACCGAAGTGTCAAAAGGTGCTTCTGATATGGTCTTAGCCGATGATAACTTTGAAACCATCGTCGTAGCTGTTGAAGAGGGACGTAAAGTATTCTCTAATATTCAAAAAGCTGTTCAATTCTTATTATCTGCTAACTTAGGTGAGGTTATTACCTTATTTGTTGCGACAATGTTAGGGTGGACCATTTTAGAGCCCGTGCATATTTTATGGATTAACTTGGTAACAGACGTATTCCCAGCGATTGCCTTAGGTATGGAAGGTGCCGAGAAAGATTCAATGAAATATGCGCCACGTACATCGAAAGATAACTTCTTATCGTTTGGCGTCTTTCCAAGTATCGTGTATCAAGGCGTATTAGAAGCAAGTATTACCTTATTCATTTACTGGTATTCAACACATGTGATGCAATTAGGAAATGAACATGGTGAAACTATGGCATTCTTAACCTTAGGTATGATTCAATTGTTCCACGCCTATAATGTAAAATCAGTATTCAAATCCTTGTTCAGCAGCAACCCATTTGCGAATAAATATTTGAACTACGCCTTTGTAGGTTCTGGTGCCATGTTACTAATGGTTGTGATTGTTCCAGTATTACGTAATTTATTTGATGTTGTGCCATTGAGCGTGACTGAATGGACAATTATGTTAACAGCAGCTGCAAGTATTATTGTGTTTGTAGAAATTATCAAATTTGTTCTACGCACAACTGGCTTTGCTGATAAATATGAAAAATCAGGTTCAAGCTCCATTAAATAATGAGATAGCAAAAACCGTCGCCTGTTGTAGCGACGGTTTTTTTAGTATTAACGCACGTATTCTTACACTTGTTTTTGGCAGTACGTTTAATCGTGCGAGCGCAGAAGCTCTTCCTCGAACCACTGGAGTAAAATGCCGGCGTGCGAGTCATTGCACAGAGGATTTTGCGAAGTGGACGTCGAGGCAGCCCGAGCGAACCAGAATAATAGCCAGAAATAGAGTGAGTGTGAATAACGACGTAAGGCAACCGATTATTAAGCCGGGTGGACGATAATATAATTCTAAGTGATGGTCTCCTATTGGCAAGGTGAAGCTAAGGAAACCACCCCAAGCAGCTTTCGTAGCTATTGATTGACCGTTGGCTTTGACGTGCCAGCCGCGACTATAAGGAATCGAGAAAAAGGCAGTAGATGTTTTTTCATCACGAACCCTGACGGTTGCTTTTATTTTATTCTGTTTAACTGACAAAATGTTTATCGAATCCGTTTGTTTTTTCTGGATGAGTGCTTTAAAGCGTTCCAAATCAAATCGGTATAATTCAAAATGTTTTAAGTTATAGAAGTTTGGTCTTGTGCCCTCGATTGAAAAATTAATGGTCTGGTCATCTGCGATATGAAGTGGCCAGATTTGGTCGCGCTTAAAGCGGTCTTGGTATTGGTAGGGCTGACCATTTTGAGACAATTGCGATTGTGTCAGTTCATGGCGCGCAGTGCTCGGTACCCGTAAGAAGTATAAGTACTTGGCATCGGCATGATTGAGTGTGTAAGTCAACTTTGTTGGCTGTTGCGCGTTAATTCGTGTAAAAAAACCATTGTTTTCGCTAAGATTATCCGTCTGTGTTGCTGAAAAATATTCTTTTTCAAACAAATTATCCTCGATATTAAATAATCGTTTTATCAACTCATTTTGATTGAGAAATGGATTCGTATCGTTCAGTTCATAGCTTGTAAAATAGTCATTGGCCAAAAATCCTAAGCTCAGTGTATACGGGTTATAATAGATGGACTGGGTGTCGCTATAAGGGCCTATCTTCGTGTAGCGCTGTTCTAAATCCAATGTCTGGGCATGATGTTCGTGCTGGTCAAGATAATATTTTAGATGAAACAAGGCATCAGTCAATGGTAATGAGACATAATTTGTCATGGCAGTCGAAGATGGCAATCCTAATTTTGAGTACATTTCAATTTGACTGAACTCCAAGCTTGATGAAAAATGGGTGACGCTATTTGTTCGCGAATAGTAGTTGTAATTGGCGTAAATAGGTGGTTTGTACGACTCGATGCGATAGAATGGCGACGTGTCTTGTAAGTTGTCGAGTGTAGTATTTTCATATACTTTGCTGACTTCAGTAAAATTATTATTGGATGTAAACCACAACGCAGACGGTAGACCTAAATACGCATTGGCAAATAATTCGCTAACCGTCAGTAGCAAGACAGCAAGCATTATATAACGTTGCGTGGTAGTGTACGTCAGTGCCCATAGAACGAGGATGAACAGTACGAGTGTAAGAATGATTTTTGTAGCATTCAGGTATTCTGCATCGGCTGCCCAAGCGGATAGCGCCATTAATAATAGTACAAAGAGATATTTTACAAGGTGGCGTTTTTCAATCGTAAATTGTCGCTGAAAGGCTGTATATCCAAGTGTTAAAGCGATAAAAATAAAAATCCATGAATTTCTAAAATAGAAGCCAACTGGCCGCTGCCCCATGTGCCACATTTGGTCGAGAAAGCGAACAGTAAAACTCAATAGAAAGAGAGCAATAAGGGTTAAGGCGCTATATTTTTCACGGGAGGTAATTTTATCGGTAATGAAATAATGACACAAACCGAGTACCCCGATGACTGCAATATAGATTTGTGGGCGGGCAGCAGCGTCCCCCCATTCTTCACCACTAAAAGCACCGACAAAAAATTTAGTTAAGATTAACCAAGGTTGGTACAAAAGCTCAAAATCGATTGAAAAAATGCTGTCTGCAGACGCTTTACTTTCGATTAAATTGAATAGTAGTGGAAATAGCCAAAACCCGCTGAGTAAGATACCTAAAACAGAGGCAAAGCCAAGCATACTATAACGTTTAAATCGCTCTTTCCAGGTAATCTGTTGACACAAGAGATAAAATAATCCATAAAAGACAACGAATAATGTTGCCATATATGCAGTATAAAATTGAGTGATGTACATGATTGCTAATAGGCCGCAAAATTTCACACTGAACGTGCCATCGAGTATTTTTTCTAGACCAATAGCTAATAGTGGCAGGTACACGAGATTATCAAGAAAGTTTGGATTGATTTGCTGCGAAATAATAAATCCGGATAGTGCATATGTCGTAGCAAATGTGAGTGTTAATAGACTGGATGTTTTATCTTGATGACCATTTTTTCGTTTAACTAAATAATGACAAAAGGCTAGGCCGCACAATCCGTGGCGCAATAAGGTGACAATGACGGTCAAGAGACTGTATTGGCTGACTGGAAAGAGTGCATAGAGTAAGGTCAATGGACTGATGCTGTTAAAGCCAAGTACCGACGGGGTTGCTCCGCCCAATCCTTTGCTGAATGACCAGTAAAATTGCGAAATATCTAAGTTAAGTAGTGCATTTTTTAAAGCGACATAAAGTGGCAAATACTGTGCTGTGAAGTCCCCAGATGTCAGCGTTTTGTCAGATAGGGGATAAAACTTTAATAAGTAAAAGACGCATCCCATTGTAACTATAGGGATGATAAAACTAATTACGTAAAGATTTCTTTTTTTCATAAATGCCTCCATTGATACATTAAAGTCTATTTTACATTTTAAAGGCAAGAATTTCAAATAGATAGGCGGAAAATATTAAAAGCATTCAAAGTTAATCATAACTTTGAATGCTTTTAAATGTGCTGTATTATTTGAAGATATTAAAGATACCTTTCATAAAGTTTGTAATTGGATTGTCGCGACGATTTTCGTCGGAGATACCTTGTTCACGAAGGGTTGCTTTTGTATCTTCATCCAGTTCATCGGATTGTGTCGTCTCTTCTTCAGGTACTTCTGGTTCAGCAGGTAAATTAGTTGGTAATGCCTCATTTTTATACAAATCAGGGAATTCAGCTAATTTGTTAAGTAAAATTTCAATTTCCCAATACGATGTCCAGCCTTGTTCTTCTGTATCGAATAGTCCCATGGCAACTGCGAAAATTTGACGGCCATTTTCAGTACCAACGGCGACGAAGTTTTTACCAGCGGCATCGGTCATACCTGATTTAAGACCTGTGATGCCTTCGCGTGCATATTTACTACCAGAATCTGGTAATAATTGGTTCGGATTAGACATATGAATTTCGTGTTCAGTACCTTCTTTTGCAACATATGACATCGCAGAGGTAACTTTTAATACTTCTGGAAAATCATTGACGAGGTGTTGAGCCATCAATGCGACATCTGCAGCACTCATTTGGTTTTCGCTGGATTCGTTAGAACCTTCCATCCACATAGACTCAGGTAAGTATTTATTTGGGATACCTGATGTGGTGTAAAATTCATAGTTAGTAATTCCCCAAGAATTTAATAATTGGCGAATCGCTTTGACACCTTCTTGTTCAGAACCATATAAATGCCACATTAATGCTGAGGTTGCATCATTTCCGGATAACAACATCACGCCATAAATTAACTCTTCAACCGTATAATCGACTCCTCCGTGAAGGCCCATTGCAGACATTTCGGGATTAAATGACATAGTGTCTGCGATTTCTTGAGGAGTGGAAATGTTATCCGTTAATTTAATTCGGCCTTCTTTTAGTGCCTGATAGACAAGATAGATGGCAGCAACTTTTGACATCGATGCGATAGGATAAGGGACATTCCCTTCTTGGTGAGCCAAGACACGATTGGTTTCACCATCAACAACAACATATGAACGTGAATCAATATTTTTCTCAAACCAATCGACGATTTCTTGTGGATAATCTTCTGGCATTTTTAACGGTTCGCTCTCTGCGGCAATGGGAGCATCACCAGATAAGTTCGGTACTTTTGAGACTTCTGCATGGGCAGCTAAAGGTGAAAATAATGTAGCGGATGATAAGAGTGCAACCATTGATAAGCGCATTATTTTTTGGGATAACTTCAACGTAGGACCTCCTAAATCTTAATCATAATGGGTCTAGCAAAACAATTGCGACTACAACAATTATTATTTACGACGCCATTGTATAAATTTCAAAATTTATTATAACAAAAACACGCGGGGATGTACAATAACAAAATGTGAATTGCATTGAAGTTACTCAAGTTAGCTAGCTTTTTCGTAGTGTGAGCGAGAATATCCGTCCACACTCATTTGCGGCGAGAGAAACCGAACAAGGCAGAATGAGGTCAAAAAAGCACATCAGCACTCTAAGGGAATGAAAGGTGGACGCGGTTTTGATTGATTGACTCTGACAGTAACGAGAAATCTTCACGGAAATATCGCAATTTTAGTAGAGAAAATGAGCAGGCTATTATATAATAATGATAGGATTTTTAATTTGGAGCAGACAGCGGGTGAATGATGGATGAATCGATTTGGTGTATCAAACATAACATTTTTTTATTGTTTAGTAACAATGTGTATTATTTTGCCTTTTTATATTAGTGGACCAATGTTTATAGGAGCTGTCGGATATTTGCTATGGCAACAACGCAAGGACTGGGCTACCTTTTTGTATCAATCACAAGACTGGTGGTGGTTTATCTTATTCGCCCTCGTCAGTGCTATATTTAATTTCAATGTAAAAGGGAGTTTACTGCCAATTGCATTTTTTTCCTTCACGTATTTAGTCTTTAGTTATCGTAGACAGGTTACGTTGAAGCTATATCGTCTATTGATGAAAGTCATAAGTGTATCGGGTGGAATAACGAGTATCCATGCGATATGGACCTATTGGCGCTACATTGACGAGCATCATTATGGTTGGCGCTATCTATTCACCGAACCGAATCCTCAATTTCGTGCCGAGTCGTTTTTCTTTAATGCTAATTATTTTGGACTGTTTCTAGTAATGACGATATTGGTCAGCGTGTACTGGCTAATAATTGCGACGAAGTGGTGGGAGTATGTACTGATTAGTTGTATATTATCGTTAAATGGCATTGCTGTATTGTTGACTGCCTCGCGGATGTTAATACCGACTATTGTAGTCAGTGTATTTTTATTGGTGTTGCTTATCAAACCAAAAATTGCCTGGGTATTATTGATATTAGGACTGATTGGACTAGGTGCTATCTTGATTAAACCAAGTTTATTTCCACGATTTACTTCATTAGCTTATGGTCTAGAAGACCGTTTTATGATTTGGCAAAATGGCTGGCGTATCTTTAAAACACGGCCATTAACCGGTCGAGGTGCTTTTGCGTATCTGAATTTGTATTACTTATTTACAGATAAAGCAGATATGCATTCGCATCAATTGGTGATTGATTTGTTAGCAAATTACGGATTGCTTGGTGTGATGCTCTTAGTTAATGCCCTAGTGCCATTTATACGCAGTATCATGCATCAATTACGTACCCGAGAAGGTATAAAAGAAGTAGCGCTAGTTACCGCAACGCTCTGTGCAGTTCTTGTTCATGGATTAATGGATGTATCACTAGTTTGGCTGCAGACAGCCTATGTATGCTTGATGATAGTTAGTGTGCCGTTAGACCGATTTTCTGATGGAAATTATTAGCGTAGGCAGTCGAGTTTAATTCTTGAAGCGAAGGTCACAAAACTATTTGTGTGCGTCAAGAACTATGTGAAGTGGATGGACAATCCGAGAAACTTGTGAAGGCAAATACAGATGCCGATTACTTTACAAGAAGTTTTTCTAGCCAAAGCTATTTTTAAAGCTGAAGACATTTTTACGATGAAGGATGAAAAAGCGCGGTGGTAGGATATTCGCTTGTTGAAGTTTATCTTTGGAGTTCCATTTGGAGGATGATACCGATTCATTAGATAACGACTATCGTTGCGACTAAGCAAAAGATTAAATACAAAGAACGAAGATGCGGATGATAAACCGGTCAATGCATGGCGTTCTCATGCGCACATATTCCATCCAAATTAGATTAATGATGTGCAATAATTGGCGGATTAATGCTTGCAAGAGCCGATATAGGTGTATGATTTAGATAGTTAAAAAGAGAAATGCGGTTTTCTATAACAAAAGTATTTTCAAAAAGTTGTTGCATCGCCCAATATTATATGTTAAGATGTAAAAGTTGAGAAAAACAAGTAGAAACCGCCGTTTCTCGCCAGACATGATTGAGGCATGTTGGCAAATATTATACGATAGTCATGTATTTGGCTTGTGTACAGAATACGGCGAGTTTAACGAAAGTTAAACTGGCTTTTTTATTGCATCGCGGAAACTACTTGCCGCTCAAGAAAATTATGGAGGTGGACTGTATCGTTAAAGAATTACCAATTAACGAAGAAATCCGAGCACGCGAATTACGTGTGATTGGTGGAGATGGTGAACAAATCGGAGTGAAATCATTGAATGATGCGTTAACCATTGCAGAATCTTTCGGACTTGACTTAGTATTAGTATCGCCACAAGCACAACCACCTGTTGCCAGAATCATGGATTACGGTAAGTATCGATACGAAATGCAAAAGAAAGAGAAAGAACAACGTAAAAACCAAAAAATCATAACAGTGAAAGAAGTAAGATTGAGTCCTTCAATTGAAGACCACGACTACAATACTAAATTGCGTCAAGCGATTAAGTTCTTGGAAAGTGGGGACAAAGTAAAAGCAAGCATTCGTTTTAGAGGGCGTGCCATTACACATAAAGATTTAGGACGTGAAGTCTTAGAAGATTTCATTGAAGATACAAAAGAAGTATCAACTGTTGAGTCTCAACCAAAAATGGATGGGCGCAGTATGTTTATCATGCTAGCACCGAATAAATCAGCAGAATAATATTTTTTCAGGAGGAATTATCATGCCAAAACAAAAAACTCACCGCGGATTAGCAAAACGCGTTAAACGTACAGGTTCAGGTAAATTAAAACGTGCTAAAGCATACCGTAGCCACTTAGCACCACATAAATCTACAAAACAAAAACGTCACTTACGTAAAGCTGGTTTGGTTCACGCAACAGATTACAAGCGTGTTAAACAAATGATTTCAGCACTATAATTCTAAATAATTCAAGGAGGTAATGAAACATGGCACGTGTTAAAGGTGGATATGTTACTCGTCAACGTCGTAAACGTACATTAAAATTAGCTAAAGGTTACTATGGAGCAAAAAGCGTATTATTCAAAACTGCTAAACAGCAAGTAATGAAATCATACACTTATGCATACCGTGACCGTCGTCAGAAAAAACGTGACTTCCGTCGCTTATGGATTACTCGTATCAATGCAGCTGCTCGTATGAACGGCATCAGCTATTCAGTATTAATGAATGGTTTGAAAAAAGCAGGCATCGAAGTAAACCGTAAAATGTTATCTGAATTAGCAATCAACGATGCTGAAGCATTTACTGCATTAGTAGACCAAGCTAAAAAAGCATTAGCATAATAGATAGTGCAACAATGAGTGGTTTGAAATGAACCACAGCAGAAAGACACCTTTGTGAGTTTAAACCCACAAAGGTGTCTTTTGAAGGTGCGCCATTTTATAGCTCATAGGATTTGGCACACTAATAGTGCGAGTGAGGGTGCCCTGGCTCGAACCACTGGAGCGGATAGCGCCGAAGCGCCAAGGTGCTTCAAGTTCTACGTGAAGTGGATGCCGAGCTAACCCGAGCGAGCCGGCATACAAATAGTGCGAACGAGAGCGCCGAAACCTAAAGGCACTTCAAGTTCTACGTGAAGTGACTGTCGAGCCAACTCAAACGCGAATTAAAAAAAGCATCAGTACCAAAAAGGTAATGATGCTTTTTCATCTATTATTTAACGTAATTCAATTTCGATGAAGTTGTGGCCATGCAAAATTTCTAAATCCTTTATGTTGCAATTAGGGAACAACTTGTTAATGACAAAATCAATTTCTCGTTCTCGCACTGGACGTGTTTTATTTATAATAACGAGGTTTTGATGTGTCGATGCTTTCGTATTAATGACCGTACTTTTTCCTAGAGAAAATACACGCACAGATTCGGTATCTGTATTTTCTAGTTGGTGGTGTACAAGGTCAGAGTGACTGTTGGTAACATCAATTAATTTCATATGATTATAGCTCCTTTTTTAGCTAGCATGGGCAGATTTGATAAAAATGTATGTCGAATAGACGGACTCTTGCGATGATTTAACAAGTCAAGTCAAAATACCCGTGCGCGCACGTAGTGATTCAATGCTAAAATAGCGGTGTAAATAATAAAAATATCCTTAAAATTGAGTGGATTGTTGTAAAAAAATTCGCTTAATCGATTACTAACTGTAAATTGCTTACCTCTAATTATAATCTTCTTTAAGTAAAAATAATAGTCTTATGACTAAAAATTGTGAAATATTTTCAGAAAGCAGTTTAATTTCCAGTGAATTAAATGAAAACGTTTAATTTTTCAGCAAAAGTGCCGATAAAAACAGGAAAAATTGCATCAAAATAGTGGTTTAAGGTTGTTCAAATACAAAAAAAATGGTATTCTTAACTATGATAGGGTGTATTTGAGGGAATCAGATAGACTCTGAACAAACTATTTTTTTAAAAGGGGTATTGTATTATGGAAAAGAAAGAATTTCATGTAGTAGCTGAAACAGGAATCCACGCACGTCCTGCAACTTTATTAGTTCAAACTGCGAGCAAGTTTTCTTCAGATTTAAACTTAGAATATAAAGGTAAATCAGTTAACTTAAAATCAATCATGGGCGTTATGTCTTTAGGTGTTGGTCAAGGTGCTGACGTTACTATTACAGCTGAAGGTGCTGACGAAGCGGAAGCAATCGCAGCAGTTGCTGAAACAATGAAAAACGAAGGATTAGCAAACTAATATGAGTACAGTGAAATTAACTGGGATTGCAGCGAGTGATGGCATTGCTATTGCTCCTGTTTATCTTTTAACCGAGCCTGACTTACGTTTTGAGACAAAACAGACGGAAGATAGCCAAGCTGAAATTGCACGTTTGGAAGCTGCGTATGCTCAAGCGATTACTGAAGTTTCAAAAATTCGTGATATCGCAAAAGAATCATTAGGTGCTGAGGAAGCCCAAGTATTCGAAGCGCATTTATTAGTTTTACAAGATCCGGAATTTACTGACCAAGTAAAAAATCATATTGAAACAGAAAAAGTAAATGCTGAAGCAGCTTTACATCAAGTATCTACATTCTTTATTAATTTATTTGCCGGGATGGAAGATAATCCTTATATGCAAGAACGTGCAGCAGATATCAAAGATGTTTCTGAACGCGTATTAGCAGCATTGTTGGGTGTAAAATTACCAAGTCCAGCAACGATTGATGAAGAAGTGATTGTGATTGCTCATGACTTAACACCAAGTGATACAGCGCAATTAAACAAACAATTTGTAAAAGCATTTGTAACGAACATCGGTGGACGGACATCGCATTCAGCAATTATGGCGCGTTCATTGGAAATTCCAGCAATTGTTGGGACAAAAAATGTTACTGAAATCGTAAAAGATGGCGATGTATTAATCGTTGATGCTTTGGAAGGTGTTGTATTAGTGAATCCATCGCAAGATGAAATAGCACAATACCAAGAAAAAGCAGCAGCCTATGATGCACAAAAAGCAGAATGGGAAAAATTAGTAGCTGCACCGTCAGTGACAAAAGATGGTCATCATGTTGAATTAGCTGCCAATATCGGTACACCAAAAGATGTTAAAGGTGTGTTAGAAAATGGAGCGGAAGGTATCGGTTTATACCGTACAGAATTCTTGTATATGGACGCATCTGATTTTCCTACAGAAGATGAACAATACGAAGCGTATAAAGCAGTATTGGAATCAATGGATGGTAAAGGTGTAGTCGTACGTACGATGGACATTGGTGGGGATAAAGAGTTACCTTACTTAACATTACCACGTGAAATGAATCCATTTTTAGGTTATCGTGCGATTCGTATTTCATTGGACCGCACCGATATGTTTAAAACGCAATTACGAGCATTATTACGTGCTTCGGTTCATGGTAACTTACGTATCATGTTCCCAATGATTGCGACTCTAGCAGAATTCCGTTCAGCTAAAGCGGTCTTAGATGTAACAAAAGCTGAATTAGTCAAAGAAGGTGTTGCAGTTTCAGAAGATATCCAAGTTGGTATTATGATTGAAATTCCTGCAGCAGCTGTCTTAGCACACCAATTTGCTAAGGAAGTTGATTTCTTCTCAATTGGAACAAATGATTTAATTCAATACACGATGGCTGCAGACCGTATGAATGAACAAGTTTCATACTTATATCAACCATATAATCCATCTATTTTAACATTGATTAAACATGTTATTGATGCTTCTCATAAAGAAGGTAAATGGACAGGTATGTGTGGTGAGATGGCGGGTGACCAAACAGCTGTGCCATTATTATTAGGTATGGGATTAGATGAGTTTTCTATGAGTGCTACTAGTGTATTAAAAACGCGTAGCTTGATTAGCAAATTAAACTTAACAGATATGCAAGCTTTAGCAGATAAAGCGATTAATGAATGTACAACAGCGGAAGAAGTTGTTGAATTAGTGAATGCAGCGGTTGAAGCTGCGAATGCATAATTGATATGGAAGTCGAGCATTGCTCGGCTTTTTTGTAATCTCTGAGGACTATGTGAATTGGCTAAGTCGTATTACTTTGAATGAATGAAACGAACTGAAATTTTATAGTGCATTTTTAAAACGCGAATCAAATCAAATGTATTTGAAAAAATATAAAATAAGGCGTCTTTTACATTTTGCCTTACTGTTGTGGTTCGTATATACAAGACAACAAAACACACGAAAACCAAAGGCTTTCGTGTGTTATTTCTTATCTTTAAACAGCCAAACTATAAATAGTATCCATAAAAACAAAATAATTATTTTGACAAAAAATGGAAGATGAGTGGCGTTGGGTAGGTAGTTATACCATTTTATATTGGTAAAAAAATGTATAATTGATGTTATACTAAAGAATATAACAAATAAAATTCTTAATTTTTCCTTCATTATTAAAATAGGATAAACATGATAGATTTAGCTGTCCAATAAGCTACATCTTTGTTCCATCCGCTCCGCAATAAAAATCGTGCCATACCTTCCTCTAGATTATCTTGCCAGCCAAATAAGAAGTCAGTAATCTCAGCAAGGGATTTTTGTCCTAATTTTTGTGCATGTAGTCTAGCTGCTTTTTTTACAATGGCTACTTTTGACCTAAATGTTGATTCTCCGTTTAGTTTTTCATGTAAAATATTTTGTAAATCTTGATAAGAGAACATACCACTTTGAATTAATGCATTAAAATCTTGTTTTTCGCGCTTTGATAGTAACTTATAATTATCAGATAATAAAATATCCTGCGTTATTTCTGATGTTACAGGCGTTTCTTGGGCAGAGATTAAGATGGGGGTAAAGATAGCGGATGATATGATTGACGTCGTTGCGAATAGGATTATTGATTTTTTCATAGGATTCCCTCCTTAATTTAATTGTATTTTTATAATATATATATATATATATATATATATATAGCAAGCGTATTAAAAAAGTTTAATCCAAATTTCACTAAACATATGTTGTTTTATTATATTTATAATGTTTTCATTGTTTGTAAATAAAACATATATGTCTTTTGTGTGAAGAAGTTATAATAAAGGGTGTGATACCTATTTTAAAAGAAAAAACGAGGGTAATTTTTGGAATTACCTTAAAAATGATGAGGTGGCAAATATGATTATTCGAACAATACAGGTAAGCGATGCGTCAGCAATTCAAAGAATCAATGCAGTAGAACTGGGTTACACTATCTCAGCTGAACAGTTAGAACAGCGTATCAGAACACTTGTTGATGATTGTCAACATTATATTTTTGTCGCAGAAATGGACCAACAAGTGGTTGGCTACGTTCATGCACAGCGTTACGATAGCTTACTAACGGAGCAGGCGTGGCTCAATATTATGGCGTTAGCCGTTGACTCAAAATACCAAGGCCAGACGATAGGTATAACCTTAATGTCAACGGTTGAAACACTGGCTCAGCAACAAAAATACGGTGGCATTCGCCTTAATTCGGGCGCACAGCGATTAGCAGCGCATCGTTTTTACGAACATATCGGATACACTGACGACAAAACGCAACGACGTTTTGCGAAGCGATTCTAGCGGTTAGTGTTATCGCTATTCAGAGTTACCCGCAAATAACATGTCGTCTATTCTCTCAACCCAAAGTCTGATTTTAGCCGAACAATAAAAAAAGTGCTTTCCATTTTAGATGAAATTTTTTATAATGATAATACAGAGCTGAAAATGTAATGATTATTCAGTAGGAAGTTTGATGAATGGAACAGGTGAGTGACCCGGCAGAATAAATGAAGTAAAATGTTGAAGACGAGAGAGGTGACGAGATGAACATTGGACTATTTACCGATACCTATTTTCCGCAAGTGAGTGGGGTGTCTACATCCATTAAGTCATTGCGAGATGAATTGGTACGGCAAGGTCATTTTGTAGTGATATTTACGACTACGGACCCTAATGCTACAGACCGTGCAGATGAGACGATTATTCGCTTGCCTAGCATCCCGTTTGTTAGTTTTGAAGACCGCCGTATCGCCTACGCAGGATTTGATAAGGCGTTACGAGCTGCGCGCCGTTTTAAGTTAGATTTGATTCATACGCATACGGAATTTTCGCTCGGTCTCAGCGGCTTATATGTGGCGAGTCGGATGAAAATACCGGTGATTCATACTTATCATACCTTATATGAGAAGTATACGCATTACATTTTGGATGGAGATTTGATTCAAGCCAAACATGTGGGGGCATTAACTAAATTGTTTTGTAATCAAGTCGATGGAATCATTGTACCGAGCGAGATGACTTATGAAAAATTAAGAGAATATGGTATTAAAAGTGATATCCGTGTCATTCCTACAGGAGTAAAAATTCCAGTGTATAACGATACACGAGTGCAGGCTTTAAAAGAACGTTACCAAGTGGCGGACAATGATGTTTTATTTCTATCCTTATCACGTCTATCAAAAGAAAAAAGCTTAGACAAAGTCATTGAAGCCTTCGCAGAAATAGAACAAGTGATTCCTCATGCGCGCCTTTTATTTGTCGGTGATGGTCCAGCGCGTGAAGAGTTAGAAATACAAGCGCAAGAAACCTCGAATAAAATAGAATTTGTTGGAGAAGTAAACCACAGTGAAGTCAGTGACTATTATCAATTATGTGATATCTATTTAAATGCGAGTGAGTCAGAAACACAAGGTCTAACCTACTTAGAAGCGTTTGCAAACCGTTTGCCGATTATTGCAAAACGCAATCCGTATCTGGAGTCTTTAATGCCAGAAGCCTGTTTTGGTGAGCTGTTTGACGAAGAACGTAGTTTAGCACAAACAGCCGTTTATTTTCATCAGGAGATGGAAGAAGGACACATCATGCCGATTGATACGAAAGCACTGAACGCAATATCTGTCGAAACCTTTGGTAACCGCGTGATGACGTATTATCAAGATGTTTCTGGTAAGAAAAAACATTCCTTGTTTAATATACCAGATATTGTGATGCCACGCTTAAAGAACTTGATTCGAGACGTCGTATTAGGACCGGAAAAAGATTCCTCTGAGATGCCATGACACGGTAAAAAATTGAAAAAAATAAAGGACAATTCTTGCAATTTAAGGAGATTTTGTTAACATAGTGTATGTGAGCTTTTTATAAGGGTTCAGTGGGAGAATCACACTGTATTTAGCCGTGCAAATCTTTTAAAAGAAAGGAATGTTTCAATGAAACCTTCTGTATTAGCTGGTGTTATTCAGCGTTTAACATCAATGGTCAACTCAGGTAATGAAGTTGAAGCCCGCCGTTTTGAGGTTGAGGGCGTGGAAAAATGTTTAGTTACGTATTACGTAGAGAGCGATTCGTTTGAAATGACTGATAGAGCAACGAATAGTGTGTATCAGTTTGATGATATTGATTTAGTTGCAATGGAAATTTATGAATTATTATCAGAATAATAAGATTTAAATAACCACTAATAAGTCATTGTATTGATGAATACAATGGCTTATTTTGGTGCAGTTAAATAAGGTGTCTGAAAAACGTTTTTGAAAACGCTCTAAGCAAATCATTTGGGGTGTTCTTTGAAAAGTGTTATCCTTAAAGTATCAATAAAACATGGTGCGAGCGAGGCTACTCTGACTTGAACCACTAGAGAACATGGTGCGAGCGAGGACGCTCTGGCTCGAATCACTGGAGCAGAGGGCGCAGAAGCGCCGGAGCGCTTCAAGAGCTATGCGAAGTGGACGTCGAGCCAGTCCGAGTGAGTCTAAATCCAAAATACTGTCGTGCGTAAAACGCACAGAGGAGATTTCTGAAGTGGATGTCAAGTCAAGCCGAGCGCACCCAAATAAGGAGCGTGTCAATAATGAAAAAGATTCATACAACAAAGATGATTAATACAGGTGGCCGTGTCGGAGAGGTGCATTCACCGGATAAAACCATGAATTTCCAAGTTGTTCAGCCGGGACAAAAAGTTGCTGGCGCAACAAATCCGGAACAATTATTTGCAGCAGGTTATAGTGCGTGTTTTAACGGTGCTTTAGGTGCGGTAATGAAGGAACGTAATATTGATGGTGAAGCTGTGATTTCAGCAACTGTATCATTATATGCTGTGAGTGAGCGTTCCTTACCGGATGTTAAATTAGGTGTAGCCATCGAAGGCGCAATTGAAGGCGTTGATTTAGAAACAGCGCAAGCGTTATTAGAAGAAGCGCATCAAGTGTGTCCATACTCACGTGCGGTAGATGGTAATATTGAGGTAACAGTTAAAGCAGTTGAATCAATTTAATGGCAAATAAACAAACAGGCGTTGATTGTTCAAAACGAACAATCAACGCCTGACTTATTTTCACTATGTTTACAACATAAAGTACACAATAGCGATATATTGCATTATGGATGCGAGTAAGATAAAGAGATGCCAAATCATATGGGAATAAGGCCGTTTACGTGCGTAAAAGATGGCGCCGATGGTATAGGCTAATCCACCGGATAACATTAATAGACTGAATGTTATTGTAGCACTATTTAATACAACAGGAACGACCAATATCACTAACCATCCCATAATTAAGTAGAGTGCTAAACTAAAGCGTTCATTAATTTCTTTGGCAAATATTTTATAGAAAATGCCAAATAATGTGATCGCCCATTGGATAGCGATAATCGTGTAACCGAGCCATCCGCCGACTAAGGATAAAGCGACTGGTGTGTAGCTACCCGCAATCGCTACGTAAATCATGCTGTGGTCAATGATACGGCAGACGTATTTTTGCGGTGTCCCATAACCCATTGCGTGATAGATGGTGGATGATAAAAACATCAAAAATAAACTGATAATAAAGATTGAAAAACCAACGACAGCTTTGATGTCGTAATGTTGTAAAGCATAGTTAGCAGATATCGGCAATAAAATCAGCATGGCGAGTGCGCCGATACCATGGGTAACGCTATTGGCGACTTCTTCAGCGAATGATAAAGGGGCGCTAAATTTATTTTTTCGGCTCATAGGGATTCCTCCAATTGGTGGGCTAAGTGTTTGGTTTGTTGATGTAAGAGAAAGGTTTGACCTGCTGAGGATATCAGAGGATGGATGTCGGATTGAGTGTCGGTATCACCACTGATTGCGTCGACAAAGGCATTGTATAACGTATCCGTCTTATATAATGCACTTAATTGCTGAATCACCCGGGCTAAATCTTGAATAGCAAAGACTTCTTTTAATAAGGAAATGGCTATTAAATACGCGAGTTGTTCCTTCGTGTATTTCTTTTTAATCGGTTTAGCAATATAATGGTGTTTCACGTAATTATTGACCATTGAGGCGGTTAAACTTTCTTTTTCAGGCGCAACGTGCGGTGCGACTATTTGATTGACATATAGTAAGACTTGGTCCAAATATAATGCAATGTCTGGCAACTGCTGCCAATTAGGTAGCGCTGGAGTAGTCATTTTATCACCTCATCTAGTTTTTATAACTAGATTATAACGTTTTGTTAAAACAAATGCAATTCTAACAGTACTTATGCTTCAGTGACCTTTGATAAATCGAATCAGTTTCATTTGACGTGCGCTGTGCAGAAAGTTTGGTACCGATACGGGTATGCACCATCGTGATTTTCTTTTGGTTTCAGTGCGAAATGTCTACTATATGCAGCGGTAGTTTTTGTGATATACTAGTGAAGAGTAAGTGTAATAGGAGAACATAGTGAATATGAATTTACAGCCGAAATGGCGCATTAACTCAGTCTATGATATTCAACCTATCGAGTTGATTAAGCAAGGTTATCAAGCAGCCATTGTTGATTTGGACAATACGTTAATTGCCTCGCATAGCACGGTTGTCACACCTGTGATGGCAGCGTGGATTGAACAAGCTCAAGCTTGTGGTTTACAGCTCTATATTTTATCTAATAATCGTAAACGCCGTGCGCAAATGATTTTAGCGCCTTTAGGATTGCGTTATACGGCTGATGCGTTAAAGCCTAGAAAATACGGATTTCAACAGGCGCTAACTGCCTTTCAGTTACCGAAGGAAAAAGTGATTGTTATTGGTGACCAGTTCATCACGGATTTAATTGGAGCTAAGCGCATGAACATGGATATCATTTTAGTTAAGCCATTAGAAAAAAGAGATAATGTCTATACGTGGCTAAATCGCTCGATTGAACGATTAATTTATCGCAAAATCGGCATTAACCGACATGAAGATTGGGGGAACACACTTGAGTGAAAATACTTATCAATGTATCGGTTGTGGTGCAATGATACAAACAACAGATGTCAACGCGATGGGATACCTACCAAATAGTGCGTTGCAAAAAGGAATTGAAAAAGGCGAATTTTATTGTCAGCGCTGCTTTCGATTAAGAAACTATAATGAGTTACAAGACATACACGTTTCTGATGATGTGTTTTTAGAAAAATTGAGCCAAATCGCAGAGGATGATGCTTTAGTTGTCAAAGTAATTGACATATTTGATGTAGAAGGCAGCATGATTCATGGCTTGTCACGATTTATCGGTAATCAGCCATTTGTCGTATTGGCGAATAAGGTGGATTTATTACCGAAAGTAACGAATCAACGGCGTTTGAAACACTGGATTAAAGTGTTGCTGAATAAAAATGGCTTGTATCCAGAAGATGTGTTATTAGCAAGTGCCAATAAAAAGCAAACGTTAGAACCATTCATTGCGTTGATTGAACGTGTGATTGCCAAGAAAAATGTTTATATTGTCGGTGTAACGAATGTCGGAAAGTCTACGTTAATTAACCAATTGATTAGTTATTATGGTGGTGAAAAATCAATTATCACCACATCTAATCATCCTGGCACCACTTTAGATTTAATTGAAATCCCGATGAATGAAGACCATGCAATTATTGATACACCGGGGATTATTCGTCGCTCACAATTAGCGCATTATTTAACACGTGACGAAATTCGTAAAGTGTTACCGACGAAACCATTGAAGCCGAAAACGTATCAATTGAATCCAGAGCAAACCATTTTTTTAGGTGGCTTGGCGCGTGTAGATTTTGTAAAAGGTCAGCGAGCCGCAATGACATTTTATGTGTCGAATGATTTGTATATTCACCGAACAAAATTAGCGGAAGCCAATGCGTTATACGAGCGTCATCGCGGTGAGTTACTGAGTCCGCCATCAATTGAACGTTTAGATGCCTTTCCACCGCTTGTAAAAAAATCGTTAAAACTACAAGCAAATCAAGACGTTGCGATTTCAGGTCTAGGATGGTTGACGACGAATGTACCGGTTGAATTGGATGTATGGGTGCCCAAAGGCGTTACTTTATTAATTCGCGAAGCAATTATATAGAATGATAGGATAAATGAAAGGACAACGAGATGACATTAAACAAAGCACAAATTAAATTTTTGAAAAAAGTGTCGCATGAACACAAATCAAATTATCAAATCGGGAAATTGGGTTTGTCCGATAATTTTATTGAGCAAATCGACTTGGCGTTAGAAAAGCACGAGTTGATTAAATTTAATATTTTACAAAATTCGATGGAAGACATTAAAGAGGCAGCAGCACAAGTAGCACAAGCGATTAACGCGGACGTTGTTCAAACGATTGGACATACTGCTGTTTTATACCGAGAATCGGATAAAGAAAAATATCGAGTATTATCTAAACAAGTAAAAGCCGTTCGTTAATAAGTGAAAACAAGAAATAGTAAGAGGTGACATATGACGGTAAAGACGGAAGATTTATTAGATATTGCCTTAGCAGAAGGCGTGGATTTAACGACTTTTTCCCAAGAAGCGTTACAGCCAACGCGTGTAGGCCGTTATCGCATCGGAATTATGGGCGGTACCTTTAACCCACCGCATTTAGGACATTTATTAATGGCGGAGCAAGTAGGTCGTCAGTTAGAGCTGGACGAAGTATGGTTTATGCCGACAGCGAAACCGCCACATGGACTAGGTAAAACCACAATTGCCGCGCAACATCGTATTCAGATGGTACAAAAAGCGATTGCCGAAAATCCGTTGTTTAAGTTACAGCCCTATGAAGTGAATCGAGGCGGTAAAAATTATACGGTGGATACGATGCGTCATTTTACTCAAGAGTATCCAGAAGCTGATTTTTATTTTATTATCGGAACGGATAGTGCGAATGATTTGGATACTTGGCATGAAATTGATGAGTTAGCTAAATTAGTTCAGTTCGTAGGAGTGCGTCGACCAGGAGAGCCACTGTATAATGGACGTCATTCTATTTTATGGGTGGATTCGCCATTGGTTGATTTGAGTTCAACTGAAATTCGTTTGCGTGTATATTTAGAGCAATCAATTCGCTATCAAGTACCATTGGCAGTGGAAAAATATATTATGCAACACGGACTTTATAAAGAGGGATAGACCATGGAGTATGCTAGCAAATGGATTAATGTAACGCGTGGGGAACTATTACGTGATTTAGCGAAAAAAATTAAGCCAAGTCGCTATCAGCATGTGTTGCGTGTGGAACAAACAGCGATTGAGTTGGCGAAAGCGAACCAAGTGGATATCGAAAAGGCTAGCATCGCTGCCTTAATGCATGATTATGCGAAAGATTATCCACTCGATGAGATGAAACAGTTAGCGTTGCAATATTGGGATGAGCCACTACTGCAAAAAGCAGGAGGGAATATCTGGCACGGTTTTGCAGCGGCTACGATTGCAAAAGAGCAGTATGGTGTGACAGATACGAATATCTTAAATGCCATTGCTGTCCACACAATTGGCTGGTATCAGATGACACCATTGATGTCAGTTATTTTTATTGCTGATTATATGGAGCCAGGACGAGATTTTCCAGGTGTTGAAGTGGTGCGTCAATTGACACAACAATCGCTAGACCAAGCAGTAGGCTATAAGTTGACGCATAATATTCAATACTTATTACAGCAGCAACAACCATTATTTTTACCTACAATTGATTTTTATAATCAGTGGATTCAACGTAAAAACAATTAGAAAACCAGTATTGTATCATGAAAGACTTGAAAAAGACAGTGGTTTTCGAGGAAGCTATAAAGGAAATGTTTGAAGTGGACAGTAATATCACATGGAGTGAACCTAAAGAAGGAGATTTATATGACAAAAACAACATTAGAAAAATTAGAAGTAATCGTACGTGCAGCGGATGACCGCATGGCACAAGATATTATGGCGTTGGATGTTGCGAATGTAACCCCCATTGCTGATTATTTTGTGATTATGCACGCACGTAATGAAAAGCAATTAGATGCAGTAGTGCAATCAATTTTAGAAGCGGCGCATCAAGCAAGTATCGCGGTTAAACAAGTTGAAGGAAAAGATGGCGGTAAATGGGTATTAATCGATTTGGTTGATATTATTGTCCACGTGTTTTATTACTCCGAACGCACGCACTATAATTTAGAAAAGATTTGGCAAGATGCACCTGCAGTCGATATTTCAGCATGGATTAGTGAGAATAATGAGTTTTAGTCGTATTGCTAAAGTCTATGACCGTTTTAACGATTTAGAAACGTATGAACAGTGGCTAGATTTTACGTTAAGTGCTGTCAATCAACAGCCGAAAAAAGTATTGGATGTCGCTTGTGGTACGGGGTGGTTCACTAGTTTATTAGCCCCATTTGTTGGCGAGATTACGGGGATGGATATTGATGAAGAGATGCTGGCGATAGCCCGCCGTGAAGACCCTGAACAAGTAGTGATGTATCGCCAAGGCGATATGTTAGCGATGACGGCTTATCCGACAGATTATGATTTAGTAACCTGTTACGCTGATTCATTATGCTTTTTAGATAACCCGCAACAAGTTCAGCGAGCTATTCAGCAAATGCTTGAGCGATTAACACCGGGCGGCACATTATTATTCGATGTGTGGACACCGTATCAAGTGACGACTGGCTTTGATAATTTTAGTTATTTCGATTCCGATGAGACAGCAGCGCTATTATGGGATAGTGTGGTTGATGTGGAGTCGCAGTCAGTAGAACATTATTTAACAGTATTTGTGCGAACAGATGATAATCGTTATGAGCGAGATGAGGTTGTTTTAACCGAGCACGCACATCCTTTGTCTGTCTATCAAGCAGCTTTTGAACAAAGTGGTGTTGCTTCAGTAGAAGTATTTGTTAATTTCGGTGAATCTTATTATGATGAAGCGCAACATCAAACAGCTGACCGTTGGTTTTTTAGAGTAGTGAAATGATGAAAATAGTTGGTGTTATTACAGAATATAATCCGCTGCATGCAGGACATATTTACCAGTTGAATGAGATTCGTCAACGAAGCAAGTGTAACGTACTCGTTGTGGTGATGAGTGGTAATGTTGTGCAACGTGGCGAGTTTGCGATGATTGATAAATGGCACCGTGCCAAGCTTGCAGTAGAAGCGGGTGCTGATATTGTTTTTGAACTGCCTGTAATTGCTAGTTTGCAGTCAGCGGATTATTTTGCGCAAGTGGGAGTGCAATTATTATCGCATTTACTGTGCCAGGAATTTTATTTTGGTACAGAAATGGCAGAGGTTCATCAAATAGAACAATTATTAGATAGTATCAAAACGCAACAAAAGGCAATCGATAAAATGGTCCAAACATTGGCACGCCAAGGAATAGGTTATGCTAAAGCATACAGTGATGCAGTACAACAATGGGCACCTGAAGTGGCGTTTGATATGCGTTTGGCTAATCAACAATTGGGACTGCGTTATATTGATGCGAACCGACAACTGGAGCAACCGATGACGGCGCACGCAATACCACGAAAACCGCAAAGGGAAAGTCAACCATTGATGAGCGCTACACAAATTCGTCAGCGGATGCACCAACAACAATTAAAGCCAGACGATGTGCCGCAATGTACGTGGGAGGTACTACAACAAGTTCCGATTGTTAAAATGGCAGATTACTGGTCGTTGCTGCAGTACCGTCTCACGACACATACACCCGATTCTCTGCGAGCTATTTTTGGTGTCAAAGAAGGTATCGAGTACAAGTTGTTACAAGAAGTGCTCGCTGCTGAGTCCTGGGATGAGTTGGTGACCCGTATGGTATCCAAACGTTGGACACGCGCAAGCATTCAACGGCTCTTGATGGCGATATTAGGTGATATTTCGAATGATGAGATGCAACAAGAAAAGCAACTGTTTAACAGGCAGCCGATGACGCGATTATTAGCTTACCGTCAAACTTGTACTCGTTATTTGAAAGAATTGCGTCAACATTCGATATATATTATGAATAATTGGAAGCAATCTTATAATGAGACATGTCAATTGATGGTGCGAATGGATCGTATTTATCAATTAAATTCAGTTCAAACGATTGATGAACAGACAGTAACAAGACATTCGATTGATATATGTTAGTAATTAAAGTAAAATAGAGTCAATGAAATCATGTATAGATTTATTGACTCTTATTTTTGAGTGACATATAATATAATTAGTGATAGAAAGCGTTATTACGTGCGTTATTTCCTGAATTTTCGAATACACAAATAGAATAATCGTAATAAATGTTGCTTTATTAATATTTGTAGCTGTCTAAACGTAGTAAGCTCGTATTAAGTCCAACATAACGATAAAAGTTTTATGTTTTATTTACGACCATCTTAATATCAATATTTGTTTGAAAAGAAACTAATTGTACCCCATGAAATCTTTATGGACTAGGTAATTCAGTTTGTTTGTAAATATTGTGTTAATTTATAATTCCTCCCAACTGTTTTTATTTTTTTGCTTTTTTAATATCTGATAATTAATTTTATTTAAAACACTTGAAGGATGAAAGAAGGAAGTTTGAATGAAAAAACATTCTACATTGAAGGATGTAGCAAGTCGTGCTAGAGTTTCAATTGCAACAGTATCAAGAGTTATTAATTCTAATATTCCAAAATCAGCGAGTAAAGAAGTTCAAGATAGAATTTGGTCGGCGGTAAAAGAGTTGAATTATATACCTAATACTACTGCTCAAAATTTAAAAACAGGTAAAAATAAAAATAAACCTCATAAAGTGATTGCATGTGTTTTTTCTCGATGCACAATTTCACAAGCGGATCCTTTCTTTTTAGAAATATCACAAGCGTTAGAGTCAGAAATGTTAAAATATGGGTATTTAGTAAAATACTCAATTTCGAGTATTGAAATGAGCGAGGATGAGTTTCTAACGGTATTAAATCAAGATTCAATTGAAGGCATCGTTGTTTTAGGGAGAATAGATGAAAAGTCGATGCGAACCATAAAATCACTGCATAAATATGTAGTTTATGTAGGATTAAATCGCTTGAATTTTGACATTGATCAAGTTATTTGTGATGGATATGACGCTGCGATGATGGCGCTAGAGTATTTAAACTCTACTGGAGAACACGTTATTCATTATTTAGGTGAGTGTCAAAATGAAGTGAGATATACTGCTTTTTATCATTTTATGAGTCGTACAGTTCCGCAAAATGAAATTTCGGATTTAATCATTGAAACAGACTTTAATAGCGAACAAGCATATAGTAAAGTAATGAAAATTATCCGCGAAGGAATCATTCCTAAAGCGTTATTTTGTGGGAATGACATGGCGGCCATTGGGGCTTTAAAAGCTTTACGAGAGAATAATATTAAAGTTCCAGAAGACACAGCTGTTATTGGGATTGATAATATTGAGATGAGTCAGTTTTCTATTCCGATGCTAACTACCATTGAAATACCTAAAGAACATTTAGGACGAAAAGCAGCACGCTTTTTGATTGATCGAATTATTAATGGAAATGATATAAATGTTACCATGCAAATTCCGATGAAGTTGATAAAAAGGGAATCTACAAAATAGGAAAAATTAAATATTTTTTGTAGAGAATTGTGAAATTCAATAGATATGATTACTGGGCAAAAAATTAGAGTAAACTGTTATCAATAGGGATTATTTTGACCTCTAGTAGTATACTTTCAAGATACGTATAAACTTTCTGGAAAACCCTTCTTTAAAGTGGTGGTACATACGAGTTATTCTTATTGAGTATTGATGTTAAACAGATGTTAGATATAATAAAGGAGAAAATAATATTAAAATTATTTTAAGTGATAAAGAGATATTATTGGTATTCATATAGAGGGAATGTATGGATATCATGAATACCGAATTTTGATTCCACAACATTTATTAGTGCCGTACAAACATTGCCAGTTAATCAAATTTTTACAAAGAGCAGAAGGATCAATTAAGTACATTACGGCTGCTCATGAAGTTGAAGGTATCATAGAGCATATATCTGATGCAGTATCACTTGAATCAATGTCTCGATTGTACTTTTATCGGGTACATTTTATATAAATTGGTAAAAAATTTATACGGCGAAAAATGGTGCAAGCAAATAATTAAGGATCTCCAATATCTCGTGGGGACCTACAAAATGACGGAGAAAAAAATCGGAAGAACCTCAACAATAAATGGATGAAAAACAGGGCTCTCCGACATCTCGTGAGGACCCACAAGATTCCCCTGAAAAAGTTGGTATTCTACAAAATGTCGGTGAGCCGTTTTTATTATTGTTCGTGATATGTATTCGCGAATTCACTATGTCAGCTGTGCTAATAAAAGTCAACAAAAATATCACGAAAATTTTGATTTTATCAAGTTTTTTCGTGATATTTATTGTCTGTAGTTTAATTATTTCGGGAATTCAGGATAACATTTATTCACTACGTCATTTTGGTATATCATTTAACGGTAGCGCAAAGCGTGTTTTCAGCCATTTATCAGCCGAGACAATCCATTCAGCTACAATTGGATTCACTTCTGTCTTCGCAGATGCAGTCGCTTGAGTTGCTAAAGCCAATCCATGGTCACCTTGCTCATAAATATGTACTTCAAACGGTATTTGCTGATCGGCTAAGGCTGTTGCCATGCGTGTTGTTTGGCCAACGGGCACTAAATTATCCCCCGCTGTTGCCAATAAAAACACCGGTGGCGTCTGAGCATCAACATGATATGCAGGGCTTAATTCCTTAAGCAGCGCTTCATCTGGTTCCTCCACACCAAACAACGCTAAATTACTCACCTTAAACATTGACCGCGCCTTTTCATCTTGTTTACCTGTAAATTCTTTCATAAATACATAATCACTAATTGGGTAACCCGCAATAATCGCTGCTGGTTTTACTAATGTTGAATCAAAAACATCAGTAATCACCGATTTATTATATTTCACTGCATAATTAAGCACATTATGTCCGCCCGCAGAAAAACCACATAAAGCAATCCGTTTAGTATCTAATAGCCACTCGTCTGCATGTTCATGAAGAACTGTCATTGCTGTAGCAATATCATGAATCGCTGCGGGATACACGGTCTCTGGTCTTACTTCAAAAGTTTCTCCTCTAAACACTTTCGCTATATCCGCCGGATTATCTAAAAATACGGAGTAACGTAATACAAATGCATGATAGCCCATTGAAGCAAATCTTAGTGCAACGGGCTCAGCTTCACGGTCCGAACAATTTAAATAGCCACCACCTGGACATATCAACACACCGGGGCGTTTTTGTCCATTTAACATTTCTTGTGAGTCATCTAGGACATACGTGGTTAATTTTACATTTGGGCGCTGAGCATCGAAAATTATATCTTTTACTAACATTTCTGTATCTCCCTTTTGTTTTTTATTCATTGTAAGCGATGTTTACCACTTTGTCAATCGGCTATTATAGAAGAATCAGAGAAAACGGACGCTAAAATTTTGGTAACGCTTAATACTTCAGCACGTTGCGAAAGGAAATAAGTCGTTCCAACAGATTGGACAGACATAAGACTTGCGTTAGATGTATCTTCTTCAATTTTATGATTAGCATCATCAGATTCAGGTTTAGTATCAAAATAATCCTCATAATTGGCGTTTAGGAAAAAGGTAGTCTCATCCTCAGAATCTACTTTAGCATTGGAAATGGTGTTATTGGTGTAGTTACTAGAAGGAGATTTATAGTAAAAGGTAATGTAGTAAACGTACTTATAGTTTCTGGAACGACGAAGTGAGATACGAGAATCAGGGATTTTAATGGGTAATTGATGTTTTTTCATTGCGATTCTATTTAGACTAAAATCCTAGGTTCATAATGATTTCATAGGGTAGTATTGGTTTTTTTCAAGCAAATATTGATATTGAGATGTTTGTAAGTAAAACATTAAACTTTTATCGTTATATTGGGATTAATACATAATTTCTGTAACTGCTGTGTTTAAGTAGCTATAAATATTGATAAATCAACATTTATTACAATTATTCTATTTATTTGTTCGGGAATTCAGGTCCTAGAACACTATTGTACATATTGAACAATAGTTTGATCTGGATATCAACTCATTTTTCATTATTGGTGAGGTGTATAAAAGCTGGTGAGTTTGGGATGGAATGCACTTGTATTCTGCTACCGAAAAACTTTTATTGTACATTTAAGTTTGGGATAGAGTAATTGCTATTACGAATTCTATTATGGTTGCTGGCTTACCAGATAGACAATATAAATTTGGCGCTAATGACATTGTTGTAGTAGATGGTGAAGAAAAAGTATTACATGAAAATGTCAGAGCAGGCAGTACTTTAACGATGTGTCAAGCACTATGTAATATTATGGAATTTATTGGATCACCAATTGAAAAAGTTATTAAATTATTGACAGAAAATTCAGCTAAAATGTTAGGTATATATGATGAAATTGAATGACTTAGTGTAGGAAAAACTACAGATATTGTGGTATTAGATAGTTACCTACCAGTTTAATAAATTTGTTAGAGATAAGAAAAAGTTATAAAAAATAACACAACGTAAACGTTTACATAAATTGCGATTGATTTATCTTTCTTTTGTGTTAATATTAACGCATAGAATAGAAGCGCTTTCTAAACATTCTATAGTATTAATGTTAGGAGGATTAATCATGGAGAAGAGAATAAAAAAATCTCCTGGAGAACTAGAATATTGGTTGTATAGTACAGGTAATTTTGCAAATACGTTACTATTTTTGATGGTAGGTACGTACATTAATTTCTTTTATACAGACATTTTAGGTATTTCACCGATTATGGCAGGTACAATTTTTATGGTTGCTCGATTGGTGGATGCTATCACAGATCCGTTAATGGGAATGATTATAGATAAAACGAATTCGAGATGGGGAAAATTTAGACCTTACATTATTGCAGGGGCCCCTCCATTGGGAATAATATTTGTTATGTTGTTTTATGCCCCAGATTTTTCACCCGAAGGTAAAGTGGCATATGCTTTTGTAACTTATATTATTTATTCATTAGCATGGACGGTGGTCCAAATACCGCAATTAGCCTTACCTGCAATACTGACAAATGATATAGCAAAGAGAACCCGAATTCAAGCGATTTTTCAAGCGTTTGGAAGTCTAGGATCATTAGTTATAACTTCATTTGCTTTACCAATTCTTAATAGTTTAGGTGGAGAAAAAGATCCTAAGGCATGGGTTGTATTTACTTCTATTGTGGGATTCATTTCAGTTGTTATATTTATTTTATCTGCTAACTCTGTAAAAAATATAGATAGAATGGAACAATATAATAACGTATCTAGAAAACGGAAGATAACATTAAAAGAAACTCTTTCAGTAATAACAAAAAATAAAGCGTTAATTTGTATATTAATAGCGTATGGAACAGATATGTTTGCTGCTCAAATTGCTAATGCAATGAGAATTTATTTTTTTAGATACAATATGAATGGTCGTACAGATTTGATTACATATATTGGCTATGTTCAATTAGTTGCTGGTTTTGCGATGGTATTATTTGTACAACCTTTAGTTAAAGTATTTGGGAAAAAATGGAGTATCTTTGTTATTGAGGCTTTAGCAATTATATTTATTTTACCACAATTATTAACTGGATTAAGTGGTAAATACTCAATTACTTCAGTTATGTTTACGTATTTTATGATCGCATTAACGTGGGCGCTAACGAATTTATTAAGTAGATCAGCCGTTTTAGATGCAGCTAACTATGCTCAAATGAAAACTGATATTGATGGAACTGCATTAGTTAATTCAACTTTTACTTTTGTAAATAAGGCCTGTCAGGCATTATCTGCATTTTTAGGCGGATGGGTTTTGCAGACTGTGGGATATAATAAAGATTTGACACAGCAGTCTGATGATACATTGGTAGCAATTCTGTTATTGTGTACAGTGCTACCTATTATTGGATATGTATGCTCATTAGTATCAATGTATTTCTATCCAATGAATAGAAAAGATGAGGTTGAATTGGAAAGATATATGGATAATCATAGACATATATCAAATAATACCGAAGATTTAATGATCTAGAATTTTATAGAAATGAGGTAGCAACATGAAAAAATATTTAGATTCTAATTTATCTGTTACAGAGCGTGTAGAGGATTTGATTTCACGTATGACCTTAGAGGAGAAAGTAGCACAATTATGTGGAAATTTACCTAATTCAATTGCCGGTAGAGAAGGTGTGAAATTAGAAGAATTAAAAAAAGTTTTTCCTGATGGGCATGGTCGTATTACACAAGCATCGATTTTGGGAATTAATAGTGCGAAAAAATTAGCAGAATATTACAATAAAGTTCAAAAATATTTTGTTGAAGAAACGCGATTAGGGATACCGGTAGTTTTTCAATCTGAATCATTATGTGGGTTGCCTATCCAAAGTGGGACAGTGTTTCCTTCTCAAATGAATTTAGGCTATACATGGGAACCTGAATTAGCAGAAGAAATGACAAAAATAATATCTGAAGAATGTAGAGCGGTGGGTATTACTTCTACCATGAGTCCTGTTATTGATGTTTCTAGAGATCTTCGTTGGGGAAGAACTTATGAAACTTACGGAGAGGATGAGTATTTAATATCTCAAATGGGAGTATCTTATATTAATGGTATGCAAAAAGAAAAAGAAAACGGCGTGGCGTGTATTGCTAAGCATTTTCTAGGTTATGCTGAGACTCAAGGAGGTCTTAATATAGCAACAACCAGAGTAAACGATAGGGAATTATATGAAGTTTTTGCAACACCTTTTGAAGCGGCAATTAAGAAATCTGATGTTGCTGGTATGATGGCCAATTATTCGGAAATTGATGGATTAAATGTTGTTGTGAACAAAAAAATTGCAACGAACTTGTTAAGAGATGTTATGGGATTTGATGGTTTTTTAACAAGTGATGGAGCAGCGATTTTAAAAACGTATAATACATATAAAATTGCTAGTACTTATGAAGAAGCGGGATTAATGGCAATAAAGGCAGGTACTGATACAGAAATTCCGGTGGGAGATGCGTTTAAAAATCTACCGAATTATGTGCGTTCAGGTCATCTAGATGAAGCTGTTATTGATCAAGCTGTTAAAAGAGTACTGAAGATTAAATTTGAATATGGATTATTTGAGAATCCATATGTGGATATTTCAAAACTAGAGTCAAAACTAAATAATAATATTAAAAATGAAGTTTCTGAAAAAATAGCTCAGAAATCTATGGTGCTTTTAACAAATGACGGAAGTTTGCCTTTGGCAAGAGATAAATCAATTGCTTTAATCGGTCCTCATGCAAATAGTTTGAGATATTCCGTAAGTGGATATACATATCCGGCATATATTGAGATGTTACTAGCAGCTAAAAATAGTGAAGATATTTCATTAGCAGGTATTGCAGATATGATTGCTAAAGGAGATGAGACTGCAAGTAGTGCCGATGATTCTATTTCTGATTTTGATAATATTGATGAAGTTTTACGTATGAATGGTGGGACATCATTATTTGATGAAATAAGCAAAACATATCAAGTCGAATATGTTGAGGGTTGTTCTATTATGGGCAAAGATAAATCTCAATTTTCTAAAGCGTGTGAAATTGCAAAGAATTCGGATGTTATTATCTTTGCTGGTGGAGGAAATTGTGGATGGACGAAAGCTTCTGGAGGAGAAGGTGTAGACAGATCAAGTTTAGATTTACCAGGTGTTCAACAAGAGCTATTAGAGGAATTGTATAGCTTGGGTAAACCGATAATATTAGTTCTTTATGGTCCAGGATTATTTTCTTTGCCGTGGGCAAAAGAAAATGTATCTGCGATATTGCAAGCATCAATGCCAGGTTTGCAAGCAGGAAAAGTTGTTGCGGATTGCATATCAGGTGTTATTAATCCTGGTGGTAAACTTACGCAAACAATACCAAGAAGTGTGGGACAAATTCCTGTTTATTATAATCATCGAACTGGATCGGGTTATGTATATAATGAAGCAATTGATGCTGGACCGTATAGTTTACCTAGTAAAGGAGGATATGTGAATGAAGATGATCAACCTTTATTCGAGTTTGGTCATGGCTTATCATATACGAACTTTGAGTTATCTGATATGAAAATAGTGAATTCTGAAATTTCAACGGATGGGACAATTGAAGTTAGTTGCAAAATAACGAATGTAGGGGAAGTTTCAGGAGACGAAGTAATTCAATTATACTATCGTATGTATGGAGCACATGTTATTCGACCAGTGCAACAACTTTGCGGCTTTAAACGAGTCTCATTGCTGGCAAAAGAAACCAAACAAGTTTTGTTTAGTGTCCCATGTAGTCTATTTGGTTACTATAATGAAGATATGAATTTTGTAATTGAACCAAACCAAGTTGAAATGCGTATTGGCACAAGCGCGCATCACATTCATTTTAAACAAAAAGTAAATTTAATTGGAGATACGATTGATTTACATGGAAAACGTTCATATTCGTCTGAAGTACAGATTATGAATAGTTAATATCAGTCCAGCATTAAACTAAAGTAAATCTAAGGATTTCCCATTTGATTTTATTAGTTTTGTGCTGGATTTTATTTTTTGAGAAAAATTTATTAGCAAAAGAAAATTTTACGGTGATTGGAGTTAATTTATGGGAAAAAATATTTTGGTGTTGCATGGTGGAGGACCGACCGCAGTAATTAATTCATCTTTGTATGGTGTCCTAAAAGAGTGTAGAAAGCATACGCAGATAAGAAATATATATGCTGCAAAAAACGGTACCGGTGGGTTGTTACGAGAAGAGTTAATTGATTTATCTAATTTAGAGCTAGATGACATAGAAAAATTAAAACAAACTCCAGGGACAGCGATTGGAACTTCGCGAGATCAATTAAGTTCATCTGATTATAATAAAATGGTACAAATATTGATTAAGCATAATATTCACTATGTTCTATTTAATGGTGGAAATGGCACGATGGATGCATGCGGAAAACTATATGAAATGTGTAAAAAGCTAAATGTAGAGATTTCAGTGATAGGAATTCCAAAAACAATGGATAATGATTTATCAATTACTGATCATAGTCCAGGATTTGCAAGTGCTGCGCAATATATTGCTCAAAGTGTACGTGAAGTTTGTTTTGATGTCCATAGTTTGCCGATACATGTTGTAGTGATAGAAACATCAGGTAGAAATGCTGGTTGGATTACGGCATCAAGTGCTTTAGCTGATATTAATGGTCCGTATAAACCTGATTTGATTTATTTACCAGAAGTTCCTTTTTCAGAAGAGAAGTTTTTAAATGATGTTAAAAATGTATTGAATGATAAAAAAGGCGTTGTGGTTGTTGTTAGTGAAGGTTTAAAGAACTTTGAAGGGAATCCGATTGTAGAACCTATATTTTCAGTCGGGCGTGCAACCTATTTTGGTGATGTTAGTTCGCATCTTGCTAATTTGATTATAAAAAAAATAGGGTATAAAGCTCGGGGAGAAAAACCTGGATTACTAGGTAGAGCTTCGATTGCGTTGCAAAGTTCACTGGATACTGAAGAAGCAATATTAGTAGGTATGGAAGCAGTCAAAGCGGTTGTAAGAGGTGAATCAGGGAAAATGGTTGCGATTCAAAGAAAGAAATGTGAAGAATATGAGATAGAGACTATACTGGTCCCATTGTATGAGGTAATGCTGCTAGAAAAAACTGTTCCAGAAAGATTTATTAATAAAGAACATAATGGTGTTACAAAGGAATTTATTGAATGGTGTAAACCCTTTGTATCTAACTTACCTGAAATGATTTCATTTAAATAAAAGTATAGTGCGACAGTAAACATATGAATTGAAGTAAATCTTGTTATGTGAGTATCACATAGAGGTTGGATGTTATTTTATGATATTGTAGAACATGAGGAGAAAATTATGCTAGTTAATTTAAGAGATATATTATCTGTTGCTGATAAATATAAGTATGCACAAGGGGCATTTAATATTAATTCAGTAACTCAAATTAAGGCTGCAATTGAGATTCATGAAGAATTACGAAGTCCAGCGTTATTACAAGGGGCGAATTTAGCAAATGGATTTATGGGTGGAAGAATTGATTTTCAAAATTGTACAATAGAGGAAAAAAGAATAGGAGCTAAAAATATTGGCGATGTAGTTAGAAGATATGCAGATAAAACAGATATTCCAATTGTTTTGCATTTAGATCACGGTAATGACTTCGAGGCTTGTGTTGCTGCAATTGACGGTGGATATACAAGTGTGATGATAGATGGTAGTCATTTGCCTTATGATGAAAATGTTGAATTAACGCGTGAAGTTGTGAAGTATGCCCATGCAAGAGGTGTTTCAGTTGAAGGTGAATTAGGTATCCTTGCAGGAGTTGAGGATGATGTATTTAGTGAGACAAGTACGTATACGCATCCTATGCAAGCTATCGATTTTTTTAAGAAAACAGAGGTAGATGCTTTAGCAATCAGTTATGGAACTATGCATGGGCCCAATAAGGGGAAAAATGCAAAAATTAGAAAAGAAATTCCAATCGCAATTAAAGAGTGTATGCTTCATGAAAAGATTGATGGTTTTTTAGTTAGTCATGGTTCATCTACAGTGCCACAATACATCGTTGAAGAAATAAATCATTTAGGTGGAAATATTACGGATGCTAGTGGGATTAGTGTATCGCAGTTAATTGAAGCATCAAAAAATGGTATCAATAAAATTAATGTTGATACTGATATCCGGCTAGCGACGACTCGAAATGTCAGAGAATTATTACAAAAAATGCCTTGCTTAAAAAATAATGGAATAATAAAACAAATTGATGATATTTTACAATCGAATTTATCAGTTTCTGATCCGAGATTGTATTTGTATCCAATTATGGATACGTTGATGTATGGTAATATTCCATCAGAAGAAGTTCAAATGATTATTCGAGCAGTTGAATTAGCAGTTAAAGAAGTAGTAGGAACATTAATCATTCAGTTTGGGAGTTTTGGTAAAGCTACTTTAGTACAGCAGAGAACACTGGATGAAATGGCAGAGTATTATAAGAATCGAGTGTGATTAGATTATGATTAAGTTTAATGCAAATTGGTTAGAAAAGGAAAATGAAATAGAATATCAAGAAGTATTAAATTCTAAGCAATATATTTTAAATGAGTTATATAATAAAGCAACAGAATTTAGTGATAGTTTGGGCTGGTTTGACACTGAAAAATGGGCAGATGATCTAAATTTGACTAAAATTGAAGCGATAGCTAATCGTATTAAATCTGATGCAGAAGTGTTTATTATAATTGGTGTAGGAGGATCAAATAATGCAGCGCGCTCAGTTATTAAAGCGTTACAAACTGTGGGACCGACAATTTTGTATAGTGGAAATACATTGTCTGCACATTCAATTCAACAAGTGTTAAATATGATTGAGGGGAAATCAATTTATATTAATTGTATCGCTAAAAATTTTGAAACATTAGAACCTGGTTCTTCATTTAGAATATTTCGACAATATTTAGTGAAAAAATATGGAGAGAAAGAGGCAGCTAAACGTATTATCACTACCGGAACAGTTGGAAGTTGTTTAGAAAAAATAAGTCATGAAAATGGCTATACTTTTACGGAGTTTCCTCAAGATGTGGGAGGAAGGTTTACCGCCCTTACAACTGTAGGTTTGTTACCGATGGCAGTTGCTGGAATTGATATTAGGCAATTGATATGTGGAGCAAGAGAGATGCAACTTCTATTGCAAAAAGAAACTAATCAAAGTAATATCGCCTATCGCTATGCGGTTTATCGCTATTTACTAGCTTTAAAAGGGTATGCTGTTGAAGTGTTAGCTAGTTTTGAACCACAATTTAGTTGGTTTAATAAATGGTGGCAACAATTATATGGTGAAAGTGAAGGGAAAAATGGCAAAGGTATTTTACCAATATATGCTGAATATTCAGAAGATTTACATTCTTTAGGTCAATTTGTACAAGATGGCTCTCCCATACTTTTTGAAACATTTTTAGATGTTGAAATACCTGATGCTTCGTATCTATTTCAAGAAGATAAAATTGATGATGGTTTTGATTATTTAAATGGAAGAGATATTTATGAGATTAATAAAATAGCATTTGAAGCAACTCTGGCAGCCCATTCTAAAAAGTTTCCTTGTGGGACTATTATTGTTGAGAGGATTGATGCAAAACATTTTGGGGAGTTGTTTTATTTCTTTGAATTTTCTTGTTATGTAAGTAGTTTGTTATTTGAAGTTAATCCATTTAATCAACCGGGAGTAGAAGCATATAAACAATTAATGTTTTCTAAGTTAATAGAGTAAACAAAATTTTAATCCGAGCGGATTGTGCGTAATAATGATATATATTAAGAGTAAGAAAGGATGAGATTTTTTTCTTTTGTAGAGATAGTTTGGTGTTTAGGTAATTACAAATAAATGTTATTTTTTCACCTAAGTTTAATTGTTATTGAATAGACAGGAGTTGAATTATGAAACATATTCATTTGAATTTAAAGCGTTTTGACATTTTGCCTGAATTTGGTGGTGTTAATCACCTTGTGAATCCTAAAGAGTGGGGAAGCTTCATCATTGAGAATTTAAATGATTTAATTTCCAGTTTAGGAAAATTAGAACAAGACGTCAATTTTACGGTATATTTACCAGAGGTCCATCTTTTGGGAGCGCTAGGTGCACAGAATGAGTATTTATCGATTGGTTGTCAGAGTATATATCGTGAAGATACATCCATTGGAGGAAATTTTGGTGCGTATACTACACATCGAACGGGAAATTCCATGAAACAAATTGGCGTGACTGCTACCATTATTGGTCATTTAGAAGAGCGTTTAGATAAGAAAGGTGTTCTAGCTAATGCGGGTGTTTCAGATTTTTCAAGCATTGATAAATTATTAAATAAAGAATTATTATCAGCACAAAATGCGGGGCTAAATATTTTATATTGTGTAGGAGAAACATTAGAGCAAAGGCATGAGTGGAAAACTATATTAAAAAAACAGTTAGATTTAGGATTGGAGAATGTTGAATTGTCAAATGTCACGATTGCGTATGAACCAGTTTGGGCAATTGGACCAGGAAAAATCCCCCCTACTACTACGGAAGTTAAAGAAGTTGTGCAGTATATCAAAAAACTTTATCCAGAATTATCAGTAATTTATGGTGGTGGGTTAAAATTAGACAACGTCCAATCTTTAGCTGAAATTACTGAATTAGATGGTGGGTTAATTGCGTTAACAAGATTTACAGAAGAAATTGGCTTTTATCCAGACGAGTATATTGAGATCGTTCGCTTATTCTTAAAAAATGCTAAGGAATAGGAATATGAGAGGATTGATTTTTTGAAAGTGGGTTTGATATATTTTATTATAATCATTATTTCCAATACTGTTGGAGCAGTTTCTGGAATGGGTGGTGGTGTTATCATCAAACCATTACTTGATTTGATTGGAACTCACGATGTTGTAAGTATTTCTTTTTATTCATCTATCGCCGTTTTTATAATGTCAATTGTCTCAACCTATCGACAATTAAGAAATGGAATCAAAATAAATATAAGATTAGTAATTTCTGTTTCTATAGGAGCTATTGTGGGCGGTGTGTTAGGTAATCGAGCATTTTCATTGTTATTGATTTTTTTTAATAACAAAGATATAGTACAAATGATACAGATTGTTATTATAACAATTACGTTATTTTTTTCTTTTTGTTATTCTAAATATAAGTTAGCTTCTTTTAAAGTACGAGGAAATATATGGTATTTCTTATGTGGAGTCGTGCTAGGCTTTCTTGCTAGTTTATTAGGTATAGGTGGAGGACCAATCAATGTTTCGTTATTAATGTTATTATTTAGTACTCCAATTAAAGATGCAACGGTCTATTCGATATGTACTATATTCTTTTCGCAGTTATCAAAATTAAGCATGCTATTCCTTAATAGACAATTCTTTAATTTTGATTTAACTATGTTGTATTATATTGCACCTGCTGCAATAATTGGTGGTTTTTTAGGCGCCTCGCTGAGTAAGTTTTTATCATCTGAAAAAGTAGAATTAATTTTTCAAGTAGTTGTTTTAAGTGTAATTGCAATTAATGTTTACAATGGATATATGCTATTAGCAAAATAATAATGAAAAGAGTGAAAAAATGAAATTAAACTTTGAATATGGTCATGGAATTATGAGTGCTGAACTTCCCGATACTACAGATGTCTTTATACCGGGTGAAACGGTGCCAGATCCTCCATTTATTCCTATAGAAAAATTGGAAGAAGAAACATTAAAATCACTAAGGAATCCGTTAGGCATGCCAGCGTTATCAGAGTTAGCTAAACAGGGTAGTAAAGTAACTATAATTTTTCCTGACCGAGTTAAAGGCGGAGAACAAGAAACTGCACATCGTAAGATTTCAATTAAGTTAATTTTACAAGAATTGTATAGTGTAGGTGTGAAAAAAGAAGATATATTGTTAATTTGTTCAAATGGTTTACATCGAAAAAATACAGAAAAAGAAATTTTAGGTATATTAGGGCCAGAACTTTTTTATGAATTTTCCACAAAAGGACAAATCATCAATCACGACAGTGAAGACTATGAAAATTTAATTGATTTAGGGAAAACAGCACAAGGCGATCCTGTTATTATGAATCGCTTTGTTTATGAAAGTGATGTGGCTATTTTAATAGGACATACACAAGGAAATCCTTATGGTGGATATTCTGGTGGATATAAACATTGTTCTACTGGAATTACGCATTGGAAATCGATTGCATCTCATCATGTACCGAAAGTAATGCATCGACCAGATTTTGTACCAGTAAGTAATAAATCTTTAATGCGACATAAATTTGATGAAATTGGTATGTATATGGAAGAACAAATGGGGAAAAAATTCTTCTGTTGTGATGCAATTTTAGATACAAAATCTCGTCAAATTCAAATTAATAGTGGGGCAGCTGCTGAGGTGCAAAGAGAATCTTGGAAGTTAGGGAATGTGCGTACATATGTTCCTTTTGCTGATAAAAAGTATGATGTTATTATTTTTGGTGCCCCTCAATTCTTCCATTATGGGGATGGTATGGGAACGAATCCAATAATGTTAATGCAGGCAATTTCAGCTCAAGTGGTTCGTCATCGTAGAATAATGAGTGATAATTGTGTTTTTATTTGTGCCAGTACATGTAATGGATATTTTAATGAAAGTTTATGGCCATATACGAGAGAATTATATGATTTATTCCAAAAGGATAGTATGCAAACTTTACCTGATTTAAATCGATTAGGGGAATATTTTGCAACAAATGAAGAGTATATTAGGAAATATCGGTATGCAAATGCTTTTCATCCTTTCCATGGATTCAGCATGATTTCAAGTGCTCATTTAGCTGAAAAACATACATCAGCTATTTATATTGTAGGTGCAGAAATGCCTGGATATGCTAGAGGAATGGGAATGAAAACTCGAGCTACAATTGAGGAAGCATTGGAAGATGCAAAAAGAAAATTTGTCGGTAAAAACCCAAATATTTTGGCTTTACCATTAGCTTTTAAAACAGCAGCAGTTCATTTAATGATGAAAAATGATACAGCGCCCCTTTAAAGTGGGAAAATTTTTAAAATTACATAAAATAGAAAGTGCAAATAAATATCAAACGCATTTTGGTCAGCAGAGAAATTTCAATACGAAGTGTGATAAGTTGGGAATAAAAGTGATTCGAATAAAAAATAGGATTAATCGTATCTTTAAGTGATATTTTCATGAAATAGTGGATATTAGATATACTCGCATTTGGTATCTATTTAGTTAATTATATAATTTACGTTTTTTGATGTTTTTTGAAAAAATCTTTCTGAAAAAAATAAAGAGAAAATTGACATCGGCGGACTTTTTAATGTATAATAAGGACTGTCGTTTTAGAGGTGATAAAAATGAAATGGACGATTCGAAAACTACGTGAAAGTAAGCAAGAACTGTTATCATTTGATGAAGTATTGGATATAGCGGAGCAAGCGACTTTGCGAGAAGCTTCAATTATTCATTTAGAACCCGTTCACGTATCAGGTTATTTTGTAGTTCGAGAACAAGATATCGTATTGCATTGCACAGCCAATGTAGTGATAACGTTGCCATCTACCCGGACATTAGAACCGGTAGAGATGTCGATGAACGTACCGATTAAGGAACGTTACGTCTATCCAGAAAATGATGTAGATGCCAATGACTATGAGGAGATTACGCTCGTTCTTGAACACGATTATATCGACCTCGAACAGGCTGTTCTTGAATCAATTTTGTTGAATTTACCGCAACGCGTGGTAAGTGAGGCAGAAGAACAAGCAACATTACCTAAAGGTAATGATTGGGCAGTCTTAACCGAAGATGAATACCAGCAGCAACAACAAGCCACTAAACCTGAGGTAGACCCTCGTTTGGCTAAGTTGCAGTCCCTATTAAACGCAAATAATGATGCTGAGTAAGCTCAGTGAATTATCAGGAGGTGTAAAACATGGCAGTACCAAAACGTAAAACGTCTAAAGCAGCTAAAAGAAAACGTCGTACACACTTCAAATTAGAAGTACCAGGAATGAACGCTTGTTCTGAATGTGGTGAATTAAAATTAAGTCACCGTGTATGTTCATCATGTGGTTTCTACGACGGCAAGTCAACTGAAAAAGGTGAATAAAACATGGTGAGAGCGCGGGTGCTCTGACTCAGACCAAAATAGTGAGTGGTTTAGAACAGTGATTTTCTGGAGAGAAAGTTAGCTGTCTGAACCATTTTTTGCTTTATAGAGAAAGGATGGAAATACATTGTCGAATTACACAAAAGGTGTACTTTCAATACTGATGTCTGCATTTGGTTTTGCTTTAATGAATTTATTCATTCCTTTATCGGGTGCACTGCCAACGATACAAAAAAGTTTTTTTCGTAACTTAGTGGCATTATTCATTGCATTAATTGTTTTATGGCGAACAAATCGTAAGAAGCCGGTGCGTGAATTTCAAGAGGGTGAGTCGATTGCCTGGAAATGGTTATTTGTACGTTCGATTTTCGGCACCATTGGAATTTGGTGTAATTTTTACGCTATCGACCATTTATTTATTTCGGATGCTTCCGTATTAAACAAAATTTCGCCATTTGCGACCTTGGTATTTTCCTATTTATTTTTAAAAGAGCCAATGAAGCGTGGACATTTAGTTGCTCTGTTTTTCGCATTTGTTGGGGTGTTACTCGTTGTCAAACCTACGTTAGCAAACACAGATTTTTTTCCGTATTTTATGGGGATTATAGGCGGTATCAGTTCAGGTGCAGCGTATACAACAATTCGTAAGTTAAACAAAGAAAATGTAACGCCTGCTGTGACGATTGCCTTTTTCTCGCTGTTTTCGTGCGTGGCTAGTTTGCCGCAATTGATTTTATCATTTGAACCAATGTCGTTACGTTCAATGATGATGCTAGCATTAGTTGGTGGTATGGCAGCTATAGGACAATTTGGTATTACGATGGCGTATAAATTTGCTCCAGCGTCTCAAATTTCAGTGTTTGATTATACGATGATTATTTTTACAGGGATGTTAGGGTTCATCTTCTTGCACCAAGTACCGGATTACTATAGTATTATCGGTTATGCGATTATTATATTTGCTGGATGGTTATCGTTTAAAGTCAATCAACAAAAGCTACCATCATAATTCATTTGTTGTCTAAAGTTATTTTTAGCTTCAATTTAGTTTGCCCGATTACGATAAAATGATAGAGACGCTAAAGAGTAGGTGAAATAATGAAGACAACAAATTTTTTTCGTTTATTAGTAGTAACGAGCGTGATGATGGCAGTGATAACCTTCGTTGCGACAACAGTGGTAGATAGTGTTGCGCGATATGCAGTGGCGTCGACATCGGCCTCACATCATCTATCAACGCCAGAGAAACAAGCAGTAAAAAAATATAAGAGAATATGACTATTCGGTATGCTGTGACGATGATGTGAAAGAGAGTTACGCCTTATCAATCATAAAATGTTTAAGTTAACAAACACTGCTTAATAACGTATAATAAACAAGAATGAATCTTATAAAATCCCGAGTTTATCACCAAAAATACATAGAAAACACTATCAACGTTGATTTGATGGTGTTTTTTTGAATATTTTCAACAAAAAGCTTGTTGTGTATGGTTATGTATAATATAATAGAGATATGGCATTTATTAGAACTACAAAAAATAAAGAAGGTAGACAACACGTCTATCTTGTTGAAGGTTACCGTGAAAATGGTAAAGTTAAGCAAAGAATTATTCATAAATACGGACTTTTGGATGAATTAGAAGCTCAGGAACCAGGAATTTTGGATAGATTGAAACGAGAAGCTAAGGAGAATTCTCAAATTAATCCTGAAAAATTGACCGTCGATTATTCACTAAAAGACTCTATGAATCGACCCGATTTAAAGTATGGTTGGAAAATATTAGAGGATATCTATTCGACACTCAAATTAGATCGCTATTTTTCTTTCCACCAATCAGAAAAATCGGATACTAATTTATCACAAGTCGCTCAATTACTTTTCTTTCAACGGATTTTAAAGCCAGATAGTAAGCACAAAACTTTTATCTCACAAGAACATTTATTTGGTAATTGGAACGTCCCTTATAATGCAGTCTATCGCTCATTAGATCAATTTGATCAACTAAAAAATGATCTACAACAGCATATTCACCGAGAAATTACGCAACTAACTGACCGTAAAGCGACGCTTGTCTTTTATGATGTCACTAACTACTATTTTGAAGTGGATGTTCCTGATGAAGATGTTGTTGATGAGGAAGGAAATGTTATCGTAGAGGGGCTAAGAAAACGCGGAGCAAGTAAAGAATATCGTCGGGACCCAATCGTTCAATTAGGTTTATTTATGGATTCAAACGGGATTCCTATCTCATACAAACTGTTCCGAGGTAATTTTTCAGATCCAAAAACCTACATCCCAGCAATTCAGGAAGCGAAAAAACAATTCGGGATTGAGCGCTTGGTGGTAGTCGCTGATAAGGCAATGAATAGTGCGGATAATCTACTTGAGATGCTTTCAAAAGAAGATGGATGGATATTTTCTCAAAAGCATCGTGGCAGACGTGGTGCACCAAAAGATATTCAAGAACACATTTTAGATACATCAGACTGGGCATATAACCAGACTCTAACCTTTGCGAAAAAAAGCTATATTCGAACCCGAAAACTAGGAACAGGCAAGAATGCACCGCAAGTACAAGAGAAAGTGCTTATCACATGGAATGAAAAGTATGCGATTAGAGAAAAATTGAGACGAGAAGGCGCATTAGAATACGCAAGTAAGTTAACGAATGCAGAATTATATCGCCAAACAAGTAAAAAAGGTGGCAAAAAATATCTAGATGTTACCTATATCGATTCAGAAACAGGAGAGGTCTTACCTTATTCCCCTGTCGTCCAAATTAATCAAGAGGAAGTGGATTTTGACGCACAATTCGATGGAATTAATGTTTTAGTGACGAGTGAAATCGATAAAGAAGACGATGAAATTATTGAGGCTTATCAAGAGCTATCCAAAATAGAGGATTGTTTTCGTGTGACAAAAACAGAGTTTGAAAGCCGCCCAGTTTATGTGCGAAAACCAAGTCATATTGAGGGGCATTTTTTAATCTGTTTTATTTCCTTAGTGTTAATGCGACTACTGCAACATACAATTCAGTGGAAAATGAGTCCGCGAAAAATAGTAGAAGCATTAAATAGTATGGAAGCAACCCCTTTAGTTCAAGGATTTTATCGTGTTCAACAATCAGAACTAATGGATGAACTGAATAACTATTTAGGCATTCACTGGACAAAAGGCGTTGTGCGTGTGGAAGAAATAAATAGTTATGGAAAAAAATGCATACACAACACCTTGTCAGCGATGAAAACCTCTAAGAAAGCTTGATATACCAGCTTTTTTAGAGGTTTTTCTATTTTTTTGGTGATAAACTCGGGAATATAAGAGAATATGACTATTCGGTATGCTGTGACGATGATGTGAAAGAGAGTTACGCCTTATCAATCATAAAATGTTTAAGTTAACAAACACTGCTTAATAACGTATAATAAACAAGAATGAATCTTATAAAATGAAATAGGAGGAATCATAAATTGTATGCATCTGTATATGATTTATGTAGCAGTAGTTATGAGTTTATTAACTGTATCAAATTTAACGCATGGTTTTGGTGACCGTGCCATTTTTGAAGATGTGTCGTTTCGTTTATTAAAAGGTGAACATATCGGATTAGTCGGCGCCAATGGTGAAGGTAAATCAACTTTTATGAATATCGTGACGGGTCAACGTTATCCAGATGAAGGAAAAATTGAATGGGCACGTAATGTAAAAGTGGGTTATCTTGACCAACACAGTGTTTTGCAGCAAGGGCAAACAGTGCGTGATGTCCTACGAACAGCCTTTGAAGAATTATTTGACGTAGAGGCACGTATCAATGATATTTACATGGAAATGTCTGAAGCAGACGGTGATAGATTAAATGCGCTAATGGAAGAAGTAGGTGAGCTTCAAGAACGCTTGGACGTGCATGATTTTTATATTTTAGATGCAAAAATTGATGAAGTAGCACGCGCATTAGGTGTCATGGATTACGGCATGGAAACGGATGTGACGACACTGAGTGGCGGCCAGCGTACGAAAATTTTACTAGCGAAGTTATTATTGGCCAAACCCGATATTTTATTGTTGGATGAGCCGACAAACTACTTGGATGCAGAACACATCGAATGGTTAAAACGTTACCTACTTAACTATGAAAATGCCTTTATCTTGATTTCACATGATATTCCGTTTTTAAATGAAGTTATCAATATCGTTTATCATGTGGATAATTTACAAATTACCCGCTATGCCGGAAATTATGAACAATTTAAAGAAGTTTATGCGATGAAGCAAGCGCAATTAGAAGCGGCGTATGAACGTCAACAAAAAGAAATTGCGGATTTAAAAGATTTTGTCAATCGAAATAAAGCGCGTGTGGCCACACGCAATATGGCCATGTCGCGGCAGAAGAAATTGGATAAAATGGATATCATTGAGTTAAAAGGTGAAAAACCAAAACCAAAGTTTGATTTCAAAACAGCACGGACGCCTGGCCGCTTTATTTTCCAAGCGACAGATTTAGTGATTGGCTATGAGTTTCCATTAACCAAACCGCTACAATTGACCTTTGAACGCAACCAAAAAATTGCAATTATTGGTGCGAATGGTATCGGTAAAACAACGCTATTAAAAAGTTTATTAGGTTTAATCGAACCGATTAGCGGGTCTGTAGAGCAAGGAGATTACTTGGAAATTGGGTATTTTGCCCAAGAAGTACCTGGTGGCAATCGGCAAACGCCGCTTGAAGCGGTTTGGGAAGCCTTTCCGGCCTTGAATCAAGCGGAAGTCAGAGCAGCATTAGCTCATGTCGGGTTGACTGCTAAGCATATTGATAGCCAAATTCAAGTGCTCAGCGGGGGAGAACAGGCAAAAGTACGTTTTTGTTTGTTAATGAATCGCGAAAATAATGTGCTTGTATTGGATGAACCGACCAATCATTTGGATGTGGATGCCAAAGAGGAACTAAAACGTGCACTAAAAGCATACAAAGGGAGTATTTTGATGGTATGTCATGAACCGGATTTTTATGAAGATTGGGTTGATGATGTGTGGGATTTTAGTGAATTAGCTTAACAATATAATGAAGACACTTGCTCATTCACAGGGATTTGTGAAGAGTAAGTGTCTTATTGTTTTATGATTTTGGTAGTAACTGTGCAGCTGCTTCGTCAACAATCACAGTGACATTTTGATGATTGTGTAAGGCACTCGCTGGATTGTCGGTAGTGACTTCTCCAGACATTAATGCACGAATCGCTTCAGCTTTTTTCTCTCCAAATGCCAGTAAAATAATTTCTTTGGCTTTTAAAATTGAGCCAATGCCCATGCTGTATGCTTGTTTAGGGACATCCTCTTCTGATTGGAAATAACGTTTGTTCGCTTGAATCGTAGAATCTGTTAATTGTACGAGTGAAGTAGTTGAGTCAAAGGCAGTACCAGGCTCGTTAAAGCCGATATGTCCATTGCCGCCGATGCCTAAAATTTGTAAATCAATCGGGTGCTCGTTTAATATTTTTTCATAACGAGCAGTTTCTTCGGCTACAGCTTTATTTTCCCCGTTAGGAATAAAGGTTTGTTTAAATGGTTTAGCGTCGAACAAATTTTGTTGCATATACACATGGTAGCTTTTTGGATGGGTCGGTGCTAATCCATAATATTCATCTAAATTGATAGAAGTCATATGGGAAAAATCAATATCGGATTGTCGCATCAATGTATAAAGTTGCTCAGGGGTACCGCCAGTAGCAAGGCCAAGTGTTGTGGCACCGTCGTTAATGGCATGACGAATCCGCTCAAATGCTTGTTGCGAGGCTATTTCGCTTGTTGGATAAATGAATAATTGCATATAAAACGCTCCTTGTAAAATAGATTAATGGGCTCTCTCCCTCGATAATCGCTGTTGTGCAACTACCATTCGGTGAAAAAGTATGGCAATGCTAGCAACGATTGTGCTGACTCGCTGTTTTGTTACCGCTTACTATAATTAATTTGTATAGACTCACTTCTCCTCCAATCAACTGATAACTAGTCTGTGCAAATCTGGTACAAACAGCAGAATCATTGTGTTATATAGTTTTCTTGTCTATATTTTAGCATACAACACAGCTGAAATAAATTATATTTACGCTAAATGCCTAAATTTAACATAGTTGTAATAGTTTTGTGTATACATTTAGTGCGTTTAGAAAATAGATGACAACGTATTAATGTTCGAATACAAATTGGTAACATCGGAATAAACGCAGAATCTTTATGATAGAATAATGGTAAATTAAAGAATACAACATAGTGTGAGGGAGGGCGTTCAGCCTCGAATCACTGGAGCGAAGGGCGCCGAAGCGCAGAGGCGCTTCAAGAGCTATGCGAAGTGGAGGTTGAGGCTGCCCGAACGAACCAGAATACAAAATAGTGTGAGCGCGGGTGTTCGGCCTCGAACCATTGGAGCGAAATACGCCGTAGAATGCTAACATTTCAAAGTGATTAACAAGTCAACGTGAACGAACCAAAAAAGGATGGTGACAATAGTATGTGGTACAAACGAATTGTAAGCCAAGAGAAATTCAGATTATGCACAATGACTAGTATCTTAATAGCGTTTGTATTCACTTCAACGCTATTGGCTCAGGCAGAGACAACGGAAAATGAAGCTCCTGTGGAGACTACATCTGAACTATCTGTTGAAAAATCAGTGGAAAAAAATAGTGAAAAACCTGTTGAAACAACAGTTGAGAAAACAACCGAAACCGTGACGCAGACTGAAGACCATTGGGTTGTGCCTGACCGTGACCGTTATGAAGAAATTATTGATTACGATACAGATACGTCACGTATTCCAGGGCCGCCGGGACGTTTAGACGATGTTGTAACGACAACAACAAGTGCCACGACAGATAACTCAATCACTACGGCTGAAGAAACTGTCGCAATCGCACAAACGCCAGCTGTTACAGCCTCACGTACAGTGTCAAGCACGCAGGCAGTATTACAACAGCAACAACAATCTGTACGCTCTTTAGATTGGGACCAACTTGCAAAACGCTATTTTCCCCAATTTTATCGCCAAGAACGTGTGGGGGTGGCTGTATTATCACAATTTGTCTATCAACAGCCAGTAGCTCCTGCTATCTATGATGCAGTTTGGGCGGTCGTTTGGTCGATGATTCAATAAATATACCCAAATTCCGCCAGTCGTTTGAGTCGCATTTATGCAGCGTGACTTGAGACGTATAGCGGATTTTTATATTTTTTATGAGTAGAGGGGAGTGAAGAGGATGCTGCGATTAGTTGGTTTAACAACGTGTAGCACGTGCAAAGCCGTTGAAAAATTATTAAAAGAAAAAAATATTGATTATACCTATCAAGATGTGCGCCAAAATCGACCGAGTGAAAGTCAAATTAGACAATGGCTGGAGATAATTGGAGCAAATAATATGAAAAAAATCTTTAATACTTCTGGTATGAGTTATCGTCAGTTGAAGCTGAAGCATCGCTGGGATTTGCTGACAGCGGATGAAAAAATTGATTTATTAGCGAATGATGGTATGTTACTTAAACGTCCGATTTTAGAGACGGAGAGTGGAGAGATATACATTGGCAAAGATGTGACTGCATTTTTAGAATCAATGTGATGAGAGAGGATGAACTGTTTGATAAAAAAATTAGGATTAACGGCATTGTTACTAATGACAGTAGGAGCTAAAGTATATGCGCAAGAGACAACCAGTGTAAGTCAAGGGACGCAAGCGGCAGCGGCACCTACATATGATTTTAAAAATCCAGAAGTGATTTTAAAAACATTGAAAGAACAACCGGAACATATATCGTCTGCGCTGAATTTGTTGCATGCAGTATCGGAGAAAGATTATGCGGTGGTCAGTCGCGCCTATGTAAGAGACAAAGATTATTATTACTTTATCTCGAGTGCGCCTGAGACAATCAGTTCAGCCGTGTTAATTGAGACAAAAGCTGGACAGTACCAACGCTCACTTATTTTGGCAGAAGATATCGCAAAATTTGCGGCAGAAGCACTGAATAATCATCCAGAAACGTATAAGGACACACCGATTGAGGCGTATTATCAATATGCGCAAAAAAATATTGATGCGATACGAGGTGTTCATATTCAAAATGATGAAGTTGCTAAACAACACCAATTATTGTTTACTGAAGCCAAAGATATGGAAAAATTCATGATTGAATTATTCACACAATATATTCAACAGGCTGAGAAACCAGAAGTTAAAATGAACGAAAAAGTAGGGGAGGTCTATACGTATACGATTGATGAAGCAGCCTCTAAAAAGCTATTATCGTTAGCTGAACCGATGGCGAAAGATAATAAGATGTTGACTGGATTTGTTAATCAATTGAAAAAAGGTTATGTCGGTACCTTAGGATTTTCTGTAGCAACTGGAGATATCGCAATGAGTGTTGCAACCGTTGACGGTTCAGAAGTCATTGAATTTGTACTAGGGATGGAAGAAAGCAAATTGCGCCAACCGGACGAAGGTAAAGTGATGACAGCAGAGGCGTTCACAAAGATGGTTGGTACGGATTTGTTTCAATCAGATTCAGAATAGATTAAGTCTTGTTTAAAAAATCGTTAAAATTTAGATTCTTTAAAGTTTTATAGCGAATAATGGTTGTTTTTCGTTAAAGGTGGTGCTATAATCTGTTTCTTGGTGTGATACTAGATAGCGGATACACCAATGTAAAAAAATAAAAACGAGGAGGGGTCGTATGGTAGAATATTATGGGTTAGAATCCAGCGAACTAGATAAAGCAAAGGCTGAAATGGAAGGTGTATTGAATAGTCAAGCATTGGTGAATAGAGTCAATTTCTTTAAAATGTTTGGAGATTCAAACCGCATGAAAATTATTGAATTACTATCAAAGTATCCACAACTATGTGTCAATGAAATATCTACAATAATCGACGCGACAATTGCTACGACTTCCCATCATTTAATTTCATTGAAAAAACAAGGAATTATTCAATCAGTGAAAGAAGGCAAGTATGTGATTTATCAACTCGATAACCAATTGGTTGACGAGTTATTCGCTGTTTATGACAAAACGATCGAAAAATAAGCGAAAACAGCTGAAAAATTGAACGCTTTCATGTATAATGTTACTAAAGGTATAGATAATTATTATAAATGAGGTGTTAATATGAGTGAAAAAGAAGTAAGCTGGGAAAAGTTGTCGGAAGAAGAGAATGATTTAGTTATTGAAGGTGTCGTTGATGCCCAAGATGGTGATTGTCATATTATCTCTTCAGAAGAAGAATTTCAAGAATTAATTCGTGCGTTAAACGAGTAAAGGGATGATTGAATGAAGTTTGAACGAAACGGTAATGGCTTTGTCCACCGGGATGAGAATGGACAAATCATTGCAGAAATTACGTTTAAGCCAGTAGATGATAAAACAGTAATTGCCGATCATACCTATGTTGATAATGTGCTACGTGGACAAGGTGTAGCGGGCAAATTATTGGATTATCTCGTTGCAGCAATGGAAGCAGAAGGTAAAAAGATTAAAGCACAATGTAGCTATGTAGTGAAGAAATTTAACGAAGAGCCAGAAAAATATGATGCGATAAACGCAGATAAGTGATGGTATCGTTGTTTTTAGTATCTGTTAGTATTGAATGTAAAAGTGTAATCTTTTGAAAGGTGGTTTTTCTAATGAGTTGTGAACACCACGCGCACCATGAACACGAGCATGTTCATAGCGCTAATTGCGGACATACAAAAATTCAGCATGGGAATCATGTGGATTATATTCACGATGGTCATTTGCATCATCAACACGATGAACATTGGGACGAATGCAAAATTGAAGTCAGTGATGTGAATCCTGATGATTGTCATGTTGTCGAAATAACCTGTATGCATAATGAGGATTGTGGTCACGAGCAAGTACCGCATGGCGACCATATTGATTATTTAGTTGATGGACGCTTGCAACATGTGCATGGTGACCATATTGATGATCATGGACCCGTTGAAGTTGTCGAATAAAAGTATTGAAAAAAGGCGTTGATATTTCCTTGGAAGTATCAGCGCTTTTTTGCTAATTATATATTTTTGCGCTATGTTGACATCTCTTGAGTCCTCACAAGTTGTCGGAGCACTTCCTGTTCTCTAGAAAAACTTCCATTGGGGGAAGTTTGATGTCTGCTTCAAAAGTTGTATCAGTACGTTGCTCGCACACTGGCGACTTTTATTTAGTGCATTCGTGTTGTGTCGCTGTCCGGCTTTTCCCTATTCTTTAAACGCCCAATTGCTTCTGCTGTGAATATTGTTCCTGTAATCGAGACAATACCTCGTCACGCTCATACCAGTGATTCAAGGAGCGGCACCACTTACTCATGCGAGGTTGAAAGAGATGTAGTGGCGAAAATTGATGAAATATTTTGAAAGCACTTCACAAAAGGTAGAGAAAAAGGTATCATTAATTATGTAACTAGAAAAAGTATACGTTTTTGTATTTTTGAGGAGTGTCTAGATGAGGGAACCAATACTGGTTGTTATGGCTGCTGGCATGGGTAGTCGTTATGGTAGTCTAAAGCAAATGGATGCGTTAGGTCCTGGTGGTGAAACAATTTTAGATTATTCAATTCGTGATGCTTGTGAAGCAGGCTTTAGACGAGTTATTTTTATTATTAAAGAAGAATTTAAGATAGCATTTGATAAAAAAGTTGGGCAAAAAGCAAGGGAAAGGATGAGTGTTGATTATGTAGTCCAATCCTTGAATCAATTGCCCGTGGCTGTTCAATTACCGAAAGAACGTCAAAAACCGTTAGGAACTGCACATGCTGTCTGGTGTGCAAAGGACAAAATTGATGCGCCTTTTGCGGTCATTAATGCAGATGATTATTATGGCTTACATGCGTATCAACAAATATATGATTTTTTAGCAAACTTAAATCAGCCGAATCATTATGCGATGGTCGGTTATGCACTCGGTCAAACATTATCGCCAAATGGTACTGTTTCACGAGGCTTGTGTACGCTTGGTGATAATCATGAATTATTAGCGATTAAGGAATTAACCCAGATTGAAGCGCATGAATTGGGTGTGAGATATCGAGATGATGATTCGCAGTGGTGTGAAGTAGCATTAGACCGGATTGTATCAATGAATTTGTGGGGCTTCCCAGTAGCGTTTTTAGATGTGTTGGAAACAACATTAAGTGAAATGCTACAATCCATGACCCAGGAAGCATTGCGAAACGAAGAATGTTATTTGCCTAGCGTTGTAGAACAGCAAATTAGTAATGGAGCAGCCACTGTAACAGTGTTAGAGACGGATGCACGGTGGTTTGGCGTGACGTATAAAGAAGATAAAGCATTTGTCAAAGCGCAGTTAGAACAAATAGAGAGAAAAGGATGAAAGTTATGACAGAATATGCGATGAAAGCTTATGAACAATATCAACTACCCGGTGAATTTGTTTCACTGATGGCATTTGGAAATGGTTTAATTAATAAAACTTATAAAATCATTCATCGTGTAGGAGATAAGGACGTTGCCTATATCCTGCAACAAATTAATCATCATATTTTTCCAGATGTTGAAGGTTTAATGAATAATATTGATAAAGTCACTCGTTTTTTGAAAGCAGAAGCACGTGAACGCGGTGGTAATCCTGAGCGTGAAACTATGACAGTGGTGCCGACAAAAGACGGTAATCTATTTGCCAAAACTGATGACGGAGCTTATTGGCGTATTTATCGCTTTGTAGAAGGAACATTTTGTATTGACCGAGTGGAAGAAGATGCACATTTTTATGAGGCTGCTCGTGCATTTGGCGATTTTGCAGCGAAGTTACATCATTTTGATGCGACAGAATTAGTGGAAGTGATTCCGAAATTTCATGATACCCGTGACCGCTATCGGCAATTTGAAGAAGCTGTCGCAAATGATGTTGCTGGTCGTGTGAAAGAGTTGGCTGATGAGATAGCATTTGTTCGAAATCGAAAAGAAGATTGTTATTACTTATATGATTTATTAGATGCAGGTGAATTGCCGCTGCGAGTAACACATAATGATACCAAATTAAATAATATTTTATTAGATGAACAGACACAAAAAGGTATTTGTATCGTTGATTTAGATACGATTATGCCAGGATTAGCTTTGTTTGATTTTGGTGATGCCATCCGTTTTGGAGCCAATACTGCCGCGGAAGATGAACCGGATTTATCGAAAGTTGCTTTTGATTTACCATTATACGAAGTTTATGTGAAGGGCTATCTAGAAGGTAGTAATGGGATTTTAACTGAACGTGAGATTGAATTATTGCCATGGGGAGCGAAAGTGATAACTTTAGAGCAAGGGATTCGCTTTTTAACGGATTATCTAAATGGCGATGTCTATTATGGTACGACGCGGCCGCATCAAAATATTGACCGCACGCGTGTTCAATTCAAATTGGTTGAAGCGATGGAAGATAAGTGGCAAGCGATGAATGAGGTAGTCCAACGTTTGGTTTGAAAAGATTGAAATTATGGTAGAATATTGCTAGAAGAAGCGTGTGTGCGATGGTGTATTTTAGCCGTATTTTCTGTAAAAAAGTCTTTGCATTTTGTTAGTGTGCATGGTATGATATTAACGTTGCAGTAATGCAAAGGAATAACTCTAGACTAGCAAATAGTTTAGGGCAGAAAGGACGTAATATTATGAAACAAGGAATTCATCCAGAATATCAAAAAGTTGTATTTATGGATACTACTACAGGTTTCCAATTTTTATCTGGTTCTACTAAATCTTCAAACGAAACTGTAGAATGGGAAGATGGAAATACTTATCCATTAATCCGTGTTGAGATTTCATCTGATTCTCACCCGTTCTATACTGGTCGTCAAAAATTCACTCAAGCAGATGGTCGTGTGGACCGTTTCAACAAAAAATACGGTTTCAAAGACGCAAACGCTGCAGAGTAAGCGACAGGTTATTAAATCAACATTTTCAGCACTTTCTGATAGGGTCAGAGAGTGCTGTTTTTGACTTGTACTAACTTTATACTAACTTATTTGTTAAATTGACAAAAATTCAACGAATTTATTTGCAGTTTCTTCTTTTTGTCTTTCACTAACCTTTAGATAAATATCATGAGTGGTTTTATAATCTTTATGCCCTAATCTTTCTTGAACTTCTTTCATAGTAGCTCCCGCTTCAAATAAAATTGAGCAGTGTGTATGTCTTAACTGGTGAGTTGTGATAAATTTTAGATTATTACCTTCTATTACTTTTTTCATATTATGGTTAGGAAATTCACCATATAATGGCATATTGCGTTCATTACAAAAAACCAGTTGATTAGTATTTTTCGTATGTTTACCAAGCTTGAAAAGCATTTCTGTTTGATTAAGCTTGTGCTTTTTTAATAATTGCAAAGTACGATTATCAATTGAAATTACTCTATTTCCAGCGATTGTTTTTGAGCCCTCATCTAATTGAACGGTATAACCATTGATTGTTTCGCCTGCGGTTTTATTAATAGTTATCGTACCTTTTTGGAAGTCAATATCACTCCAAAATAACCCCATTGCTTCACCTTTACGCATACCTGTAAAGGCAAGCAAATGAAGCATAGTTTTAGCATTGCTATCTAGGTCAGATGAGTGCAAACACTCAATGAATGTATTAAGTTCCTCTTTAGTCCACCATTCAACGGAATATTCTGATTTTTTGCTTTTAGGGCGAATTAAATGTGTAGCTGGATTGTCAGAAATTAATCTTAAGTGGACAGCATATTCTAAAATACGATACGCAAGATTACAACTATTATGATACCTAACTAATTTTTTTGCTTGCTGATCTACAAATTTTTGGCAAATTAAAATTGAAATCTTATCAACATACATTTCACCATAGTATGGTAATACGTGATTATTAATCACTTGTTTTTGAGAAAAAAATGTAGTTGGTTTGACGGTAGGTTCATATAATTTTAACCACAATTCGCAAACTTCTTTGAATTTCATTCTTTTACTATTTAATTGATTTCCATTTTTTTCAAAATCTAATTTAATACGGTTGAATGTCAGTTCAGCTTCTTTTTTTGAAACAAAACCATTTCTAGTAATTATTTTCTTTTTGCCAGTAAGAATATCAGTTCCTATGTATCCTTTAACCTGGTATCTAGTTTTATTATTTTTATCTTTGTATTGAACTATTTTCATATTTTATTTCCCCTTTCCACCATACTAGTACGGCCAATACTTATGAAGTGAAAGGGAAGTTGGAGATTAGTTATTACTTTGCTTCCAGATATTAAAATTTATATTTTTTTCTATATCATTCATAAATGTTGAATATTCATCATCTGAAAATATTGCTGATAATTCACTGTTACTAATGATAATATTATTTGTCGCATTATTATCAATTACTTCAACTTCAACGTTAAACCCTAAAGCTCCTAAATATTCTGCGAATCCTAATTGTCTATTGCCTTCCTGTTTTAAGTAATCTAGATTCACTTGATTCATAATTTCAGAAACAGTTGTATTAGATAACTTTGCAATTTGATGTAGCATGTTATTATTCGGTTTATTTCTGCCATTTTCCCAATTACTTAAAGCAGAAACAGTTGCATTTATTTTATTGGCAAATTGTTTTTGATCTAATCCTAATTCAGAACGAATACTTTTAATGATTAAACCAAGTCTTATATCTTCAGGTTTGTAATTCTTTTTAGTCATTTTTAAGCCTCCTTTAGGGTTATATTAACACAATTACAGAAAATACACAATATTTTGTTGACAATTCAAAATCAACATGGTATTCTAATTACAGAAATTACACAAAGGGTGGTGAAGCAATGAACGTATCTAGATATAGACGATATACTGGCTTGACTCAGGAGCAATTAGCTAAGTTAATTGGAATATCAACTAATAGCTATAGTAATAAAGAGAGAGGAATAACACCGTTCACATATCATGAGATGGTTAAGATAAGGGGTGTTTTCCGTGATTATTTCCCTAATATAACTATGGACGAAATTTTTTTAGATGGAAATTACAGAAATTACAGATTCGTTTAATGAAGGGGGTTCAATAAATGCAAGGAATAGCAGTTACGCTACCAAAAGAATATGAAGAACAATTACTTCAAAACTTTATGCTGATTAATCAGCAAGCGGTAGATTTAATCTTTGAAAGAATTAAAGATGATCGCAAGATGATTAGACAAACAGAGTTATTAAAACGATACAGAATTGGAAATGAATTGCTGATGGATATGTTAGCAAAAGGATTACCACAATATCGTTTAAGTTCAAAAAATATATTATATAACGTTGATGAAGTAGATGAATTTATTAGACAGCATTATAAATTATAAAAGTCCATACTAGTACGGCCAATACATGATGGAGAAGGAATAATGGAAAGTAAGCATAAAAAAAGCACCCGCCAAATAGGTGCTTACATATTCAAAGGTAATAGGTTCTAACCCTATGCCTTTATTATAACAAGAATAAAGGAGAATTGCAATGAATGAGAAGATAAAAGTAATGTTGGGCAACACAGTAATTAGTGAATTTAATGACGATTATCGAACTATCTTAGATATATATCAGTATTACTCAAAATATGGCTTTTCTTGGGCTCTTATGCATATCTATTTATTTGGAAAGATACAAGGGGTTAGAAAAGAACGTGCAAGAAAAAACAGAGAGAAACGAGGTGATTAAGATCAATGGTAGACCACGTAGAACTGTTAATTGATAATATAGGTTTTATTGAGAAGCCAACTAAAAGTGAGGCTGGTGAAATAACAAAAAGAATACATAATTTTAGAAGGATGATTAGCATACCCTGTTTGGCAAAAGAAGTTGGTGACGAAGGTCATACAATGGTGCTGGCAACAATGAAGGGAACGTTATCAAAAACAAATATGGAACAACAGCAAGTTTTAGCTTTGGATTTTGATAACACAAAAATCAGAATAGAAAATGGAGAGAAGAAAAAGACTAGAGTAGATGAAGATGATTACATATCTTTTGAACAATTATTAGATAATGATTTTGTTAAAAGACATTGTGCTTTTGGATATTTTTCAAAAAATCATTCGAATGAATGGCATAGATTTAGATTAGTATTTATTTTAAGTAAACGATTAATTTCGAATGAAGAAGTTGAAAATGCGTATAGATTTTTAGATAGTCAATTACCTGGATCGGATAAAGGGACGTTTCACTCTAATCGAATGTTTTATGGGGGTAAAGGTAGCTTTGAGATTAATTATGAAAATTATATCGATGTAAATGATATACCGAAGCCTAAACCTAAAAAACAATACGATCAGACTTCAGCAATCAGTATAAAGGAATCTAAATTTGATAAAGACGTTAGAAAATACATTGAAATTGATGGCGGGAATTTATTAGAAGAATTCAATTATATAAATGTGATGTATTCAATGTTGAAAAGTATTCAATTAAATGAACTTACTGTAGAACAGTGTGAAAAGTATATAAGTTGGATTGCTATAGGAGATAACGAGTGGGCATATAACAACGTTGCAAGATTAAGAAGTGAATTACAACGAGGAACGAAACCAGATACTGATTGGTCGTTTGTAAAAAAAGTTCATGCTGTAATAGGTAAGAAAACTAGTGACTACATATCTGAGAAAATTGAGGATTATTTTCAGTACGGTATTGATGATTTTAACAAAGGTATTGAAAAACTAAAAGAACAAGCAGGCGAAGATTTGAATTTTGAGAAAAGTAACTTTTCATTTGATGCAAATGGTGTTTCATGGTGGCAAAAGGTAGATAAAAATGGTGAGGTTTTAGGGACGTTTCCAGTTAAAGACTATGCAAACTACAAGCGAATGTGGGATATAGTTTCTGTTCTGTTTTATAACGAATTTACAAATGCTGTAGATACTTATGATTTTAGAGAAAGAAAAATCAGAACTTACAATGATTTAGATAGCAGTATTATTTTCGATATTATTGAATCAATCTACCATGTTGAAGTGCCTAATAAAAATCAAATGGATATTATTAGAAACCTTGCACAAAAACATAGATACCATCCAATCAAATATATTATTGAAAATCAGGAATGGGACGGAGTACCACGAACTGAATCATATTTTATTGATTTATTAGGGTGTGAAGACACAGCATATACTAGAGCAGTTACAAAGGTATGGTTTACTGGTTTAATCAATCGGATATATAACCCTGGTTGCAAATTTGACTATGTCCCAATTTTAGTAGGTGGGCAAGGTATAGGTAAGAGTACAGCGTGTTCAATCTTATTGCCTGATTATTTTACTGATAATGTGAAGTCATTCGGTGATAAAGAAGATGATAAGAGAAAACTTGAATTCGTTGCTATAGTAGAACTAGGTGAGTTAAAAGGGTTTAAGAAAACTGAAATTGAAGATATTAAAAGTTTTGTTTCAGCAAGAAGTGATTTAATTCGAACGCCTTATGACAAGTTCCAACGGAATGTACAACGCCATTGTGTATTTATTGGTACTAGTAATACAGGGGATTTTTTAAAAGATGATACAGGAGAGCGAAGATGGTTACCAGTACAATGTGGAGTTATTGAACAGAAATCTAAACCATGGGAAGTTAGCGAAGATTATATCCAGCAAGTTTTAGCTGAAGCGAAGACATGGTACGACACTAAGCAACCATTAGTACTAAATCAAGCGATTATTGAACAACTGGCTGAAATTCAACAGGATTACAAAATGGAAGACCCAATGAAGGACGCTATTATGAATTACTTAGAAATGAAAGTACCGCCAACTTGGTACGATGACGATAGGAAAAGAAGACGAGAACATTACCTTGCTGTAACGGGTGAAGACGATTATGATGTTAGCCCGTATGCTTTTGCTAAAACTGTTTGCACAGAACCCATTACTAAAACTTCCGTGAGTGAAATTGCTTATGTTGTTTTCGGAGATAGTGCTGTTATGAAAGGCGGTGCTAACTTTGGAGTACATGGTAAGATTCGGTCAGTATTAGACAATCTAGAAGGGTGGAAGAAAACAAGAGGGAGACTTAAAAAGAACGATAATCCAACTAATATTTATCGTTCTGATTTAATGCTTTGAGCCTTTTGTGCATAATGGGAAAAATTATACGCACAAGTGAAACGCTTGATATGACAGCAATTGTGCTTTTGTGCTTTTTGTGCATATATATTACTACTAATTATTTATTTTTTAGGATGTAGCTAATAAATATAAGAGTATAGGAATTACTGACACGAGAGGTACAAACGGCACAAAAGTGCTGAAAATGTTGATTTGGTAGGGTTTAGGAGTGTGCATAATAAAAAGAATAAGTATGCACAAATAAGCAATAAAAAGGCACGATTCATCCACTTGTCGCCAACGATATAAGTTGACAATTGTAATGCTGTTAAGCGGGTGAGATATATAAACAATAAAAAAAGAGGTGTAATATGAAAAAGCGTAAAGTATTGCTGAAAACGGCAGTAGTTCACACTTCTCCTTTTAATTTAGAAGGTAGAATAAATAGCCAAATGGAAAAAATTTATGATGAAGAAGGCTTTTTAAATATTAAAGGGGTAAAGTGTGAATCATTAAAGAAAGAAATAGTGGTAATAATTTTTTATGAGGTGCTGAATTATGAGGAAGATTGATAAAGTGGCTGAATTTTTAAGTGGTAGAACTTTAGGTAATGAAATTTGGTATGATGTCGATTCTGATTTTGATATTGAAATCGATGGATATTGGAATAGAAAAGTACCAGAATACACTCTGAGGGTATGGGATATTAGCAAGAAAAATGTTTCAAGACTACGCATTATTAAGACAATTCAAAACATTGAGACATTGGAACAATTGAAGATGTTTTTAAATCGATTAGTAAAATTACTAAGAAATCGTGATTTTGAAAGACTAGATAAATGGTTTATGGGTAAAAATCATATTTATTTACGTAATGTAGTGGATGAACTTTATTTTGGTGAAATTGTTGAGTTGTTTGCTAATGGTGGTGTGATTAAAGTTCATGGAAAAAGAAATATGCAAAGTTTTTCTAGTGATAAATGCCCGCTGTTTGATGAATTGAAAGTGGGTCAAATAGTTAGTTTTGTATTTAATTATACACCGCAAGGAAGAATATTATTTGGTTCAATTCATGCAATCATACCAGAAAAACACAGATATAAGATAGGTGAGTAGATGGCGAATATTTTTAGCAAGTGGTTTAAACCAAAGGAGAAACCGCAACAGATTGAAACATACCTAAATACTGGCACAACACTATCAATGTGGAATGGTTCAACTTATGAAAATGAATCCTTTAGGATAGCAGTAGATACAATCGCAAGGAATATAGGGAAGATAAAACCTTTGCATATGTCAGGAAACATTGAACAGCAATCAGAACTGGCGTATCTATTACAAGTAAGACCGAATGAGTACATGAGTGCGTATGACCTTTACTATAAATTCATTACTCACTTATATCTCTATAACAATGCTTATATCTATATTCAACGTGATATGCAGGGGCAACCAATAGCATTTTATCCGATACAAGCTTTAAATGTGGAGTTTGGAACGCATAATGATAAATTATGGCTTCATTTTAGATTTGAGGACGGAAGTGACGTTTACCTACCTTATCAAGATGTCATTCATTTAAGAAGACACTATAACAAGTATGCGTTAACTGGAGATAGCAATCAAGCGATTGATTCTATTTTAGAAGTAGCACTCAGTCAAACAAATGGAATCGTCAATAATATAAAAATGGGTGCTTCAATACGAGGTATTTTAAAATTTACAAGTATCCAGAATGATCAATCGTTATCAAAGGCTAGAAATGATTTCATCGAAAGCTATATGAAAATGGAAAAGAGCGGTGGAGTAGTAACACTTGACCAGCGTTCAGAGTATATTCCAATTGATTCAAAACCAGTGAGTATTGATGAAAATCAGATAAAACTGATTGCTGATAAAATTTATCATTACTTAGGAGTGAATGAAGCGATAATTTCATCGAATTATGATGAAGATCAATGGGCGTCATTTCATGCAAGTGTGATAGAACCAATCGTTACACAATTGAGTCTAGAATTTACAAGCAAATGTTTTACAAAGATGGAATACACTTATGGAAACCGAATTGATTTTGATGGTGATTTATTGAGATTCAGCACGAATAAAACAAAAATCAGTTTAGTAAGTGCGTTAATTCCAAGTGGACTACTGACAATTAATCAAGCATTAGGAATATTAAATCTACCTTTAATCGATTCAGCAGAAGGAGATAAACGATTGGTAACGTTAAATTACACAGAATTAGATAGTTTAAAAGAATATCAAGGAGTGAGTAGTCTAAATGAAAGAGATAAGAACAGCGACAATACAGACGAATGATGACGAATTAGTTTTAGTTGGCACACCGATTCTATATGATACACCAACTGAAATTAATGACCCGAGAGGGAGTTACACAGAAGTGATTAAACGTGGTGCATTAGATGGTGCTGAACTATCAGATACCAGACTGTTGTATAATCACGATTTAAACAAGGTTCCGCTAGCTAGAACGCCAAGAACTTTACAGTTATCTTTAAGTTCGGTAGGACTAGAGATGACAGCAACATTACCAAATACAGAGGAAGCGAAAAGCGTTTATACGGCAGTTAAACGTGGCGACTTAACGGGTATGTCATTCGCCTTTAAAGTTCCCCAAAATGGTGATAGTTATGACCGTGCAACTAATACCCGTACTATACATAAGATTGAAAAGGTATATGAAATATCCGTTGTACCCTTTCCAGCTTATCCAGAAACGAGTGTAGAAGCACGTAGTGCAATGCAACATAGTAGAGCATTGAGTGACTTATTAATTAAACTAAATCAATTAGAGTTAAAGGAGATTTAAACATGATGAAATTTGAAACAATCGAACAAGCTTTTAATTATTGGAATGGGAAAACATTAAAAGAAATTGAAGAACGTTCAAAGGTAATTAAACAAGAGGTAAGCAACAATGTTGATGTGGATATTGAGGCTTTCAACATTGAAGTGGAAGGCATGAAACAAGCAAAAGAAAATTTTATTGAAAAGAGAAGTGCAATTTTAAACTTCAATCCAATCACAGGAAATCAAACAAAGAAAGAGGAAAACAATATGACAGTAACAGATACAGCGAGCACAGTGGAATATCGTAATGCTTTTTTGAAAGATTAATTAGGGCGTGAAATGACTACAGAAGAACGCAATGCTTTAGAAGCAGTAAGAAGTGAAAAACGTGCTGACCAATTTAACACAGTAACAAGCAATGCGAATGTAATTCCAACGGAAATGTTAAATGAGGTGGTACGAAAAGCTAGAAAACAAGGAGGATTGATACAGCAAGCACGAGCGTTTAATGTTCCAGCTAATTTAAAAGTACCAGTTGGTACACCTTTAACTAAAGCCGAATGGCATACTGAAGGGACTAAAGTTAATGCTGAAAAGACTACTGAAACAGTAGTAGAATTCTTATCAAATGAATTAATTAAGATTATTTCATTAAGTGCTAAATTTAAACGCATGAGCTTACCGGCGTTTGAAACTTATTTAGTTGATGAGTTAGTTGCTTCAGTTATGGAAGCTATCGAGCATTCTTTAATTCATGGAACAGGAAGCGGACAGGGTAAAGGGTTAGAAACAATTGAATGGACTAAGAACACTAACCATATCGAATACAAGAAAAACACTACACCTGCTTACACTGATTTTACTAAGTTAGTATCAATGTTAAAACGTGGCTATTCAAAAAGTGCAAAGTTTGCAATGAATAACGCAACATTATTCGGTAAAGTGTACGGAGTAGTTGACGGAAATAACCGCCCTATCTTTATTCAAGATACCCAAGCTGATAGCATTGGAAAAATTTTAGGGTTTGAAGTGGTAATCGATGATAACATTTCTGATGGTGTGATTTACTTTGGTAACTATCAATTCTTAGGTTATAACTTACCAGAAGGAATTGTTTTAGAGGTTTCCAGAGAATCAAGCTTTAACTTAGGTTTAATTGATTACAGAGCTTTAGCTATTGCTGATACTCAAGTTATTTTACCTGAAGCATTTGTGAAGTTATCTGAAGCACAAGTATAGGAGAGCATAATATATGGCGATTACATTACAACAAGCTAAAGATGTTTTACGTTTAGATAATGATTATAACGATAGTGTAATTGCCCCATTAGTTGAAGCAGTTCCGTACTATATTCATACAACTACTGGTATGACACTTGAACAACAAGAGGGGGAACCGCTAGCTACTACAGTTGGCGGTTTTCTCATTCAGTTGTGGTTTAATGCAGAAGGAACTGATGTAGATAGATTGATGAGGGTAATAGAGAGTTTATTAAAAACATTATCAGTGAGAGCGAGTGAACTCAATGAGTAAAAGTGATAAGCAGAATAATTTTTATTGGTCAAAGGAATGGCGAAAACTTAGAGAGTATATTATGAAGAAATATAATTATATATGCCAATCATGTGGAAAACCTGCTAAGATAGTTCATCATATTGTTTGGATAAATGATAATAACATTGACGATGTAAGTGTGACTTTGAACGAAGAAAATTTAACAGCTTTATGTCAAGAATGTCATAATCAAATTCATACAAGTAAAGGTTCAGTACAAGAAGGATTGATGTTTAATAATGATGGAGATTTGGTTAAGTTGAATTAATTAGTTAGACTTAACAAGGAGCTGTAGATAGACGGTTTTATCCCCCCTATCATTTTGAGTAAAAGCTAAGTATATTCAGCGGGGCGTAAGATTTGAATTCCTCTTTAAAGTGAAAATATAAGTAATGGGTGAAGTATATAAGATAGGAGTGATTTAAGATATGGCTAGAAAGAAAGTGTTAAAATATGAAGATAAGTTTTTAGATAAACTGGAGTTGATTCCAGAACATAAGCAAGAGTTTGCAAGAGAGTTGATTAAAGAAATGTCGTTTATGCGAACAACCTTAGATGGTTTACAACAAAGTATTAATGATAACGGTATGTTAACTTTATTTAAACAAGGCAGTCAAGAGTTTATGAGAGAAAATCCAGCCTTGAAGTCATATGCAACGTTAACGCAAAGATACAATCAGTATATGAAAACCTTAGCAAGTCTATTTTCAGATAGCATGCTGGAAGAAGTAGATGAGTTGTCTGAATTCTTATCTAATGGGTAGCGTAATGAATGCAGTTGTAGCATATGCTAAAGCAATAGAGTGTGGAGAAATTGTTACTTCACGCCGAGTTGCTAAAGTATATAAGAATTTAAAAGAACGGATTGTAAATCCAAGTGGTAAATTTATATTCGATGAAGTAAAGGCAAAACGAGCAATAGACTTCATTGAGAAATTTTGTAAACATAGCAAAGGGAAATGGGCAGGGAAACCAGTGATATTAGAGTTGTTTCAGAAAGCCTATATCAGTGCATTGTTTGGATTCGTAGAACGTGACACGGGGATAAGGCAATACCAAGAATCATTGTTCATGGTAGGGCGAAAGAATGGGAAATCAACAATGCTTGCTGGAATTGCATTATATATGTTAGTGGCAGACGGTGAAGCAGGTGCTGAAATCTATTCAGTAGCAACAAAAAAAGACCAAGCTAAGTTGATATTCGATGAAACATACAATATGGTAAAGCAAAGTAAGTCACTGAATAAAGTTATTAGAAAAAGAAAAAGTGATTTGTATTTCACAAAAGGTTTAGCGAAAATTCAAGCACTAGGTAGTAAGAGTGATACACTAGATGGATTAAATAGTCATTTGGTTATCATGGATGAATTACATGGTATAAAGGATAGGAATTTATATGAAGTTATGAAACAATCCATAAGTTCTAGGGAACAGCCTTTATTAGTGATGATTACAACAGCAGGTACTGTAAGGGAAAATATTTTCGATGATATTTATCACTATGCTTGTAATGTTGTTGATGGTAACTTTGATGATGAACAATTCTTAGGTATTATTTACGAATTAGATAGACGTGAAGAATGGGAAGATCCAAGTAAGTGGATAAAAGCTAATCCTGGATTAGGGACAATCAAAAAAATTAGCTACATTGAAAACCAGGTGAAAAGAGCAGGTAATAGTGATAATGACCTTAAAGGTATTTTAGTCAAAGATTTCAATGTTAGAGAAACAACAAGTGGAGCTTGGTTATCTTTAGATGTAATTGAAAATGCTGAAACGTTCGATATAAGGTCATTTCAGAATTATTATGCGATAGGTGGGGTTGATTTGAGCCGTACAACTGATTTAACGTGTGCAACAATTCTATTGATTGATAAGAAATCTGAAAAAAGATATGTTCATCAGATGTATTGGCTACCAGAAGAAAACTTTCACCAGAGAGTTGAAAGTGAAAAAATACCATATGATAAATGGTATGAACGAGGTTTATTAAGATTATGTCAGGGAAATAGAATTAATTATAGCGATGTTACAGCATGGTTTTTGGAGATAGTTCATGATTACTTAATAACACCAGTTTGGATATATTACGACCCTTATAGTGCGAGTTATTGGGTTGAAGAAATGGAATCAAACGGATTTCCAATGGTTAAATGCTATCAAGGTGCTAAAACATTAAGTACACCCATGCAAATATTAGGAGCTGACTTAGAAGCTAAGAAGATTAATTATAATAACAATCCGATATTAAAATGGTGTTTGAGTAACACAACTATTCAAGTAGATAGAAACGCAAATATAGTACCTAGGAAGGCATTATCACCTAAAATGCGTATTGATGGTACAGCAAGTTTATTGGACGCTTATGTGGGCTTAGTAGAGCATTATAATGAGTTTAAGGAGGTTCAACCAGATGACAACGAGTGATAGACTATTTTCAGTTAATCGGAAACGGAAAAAACTAAAGGATAAGAAGATTCAAATATACAAAGAAATAGTTAAAAAGGATAAGTTTAATACACCTATTGGGAAAGTCATTTCTGTAGTTCATGCTGGATTGTGGGCATATGTTCGTCAGACTTCAGCAAAAGAGTATATGGAGTATAATTATATTAGTTCACAACAATATCAAGTGGAAATGTTATTTACAATAAATTATCGGGAAAATTTAGACAATACCATGCTGATTCGATATAATGACAAGTGGTATTCGATTTTGCGAATTGATTACTTTGAGGGGGATAAGAAAGATATATTGATTTTAGCTAAGTCAGCAGAATTAGAATTGAATAGGAACAATAAGGTTGAGATTGTTTCGATTTCATAAGTATTGGCCGTACCAGTATGGTATATAAAAATACTAACTTTTTTACTAACTTTTTACTAACTGACAAAATTTGTGGAAATTAAGAATGTTGATTTATCAAGATTACTGAGTGGTTAGAACTCAATGGAGTTTGTAGAAATGCTTATTTTTAAAAAATACGGTTTCAAAGACGCAAACGCTGCAGAGTAAGCGACAGGTTGCAAAACATTGTTATATCAACGTTTACAGCACTTTCTCGGATGGACGAGAAAGTGCTTTTTTGAATTGAATCCGTTTGGTGTTAAACTCCACAAATCTAAAAATCGTATTTTTGTTATTTTTGGTTACCGTTCAGCTGTATGACGTTTGAAGAAATGAAATTCGAAATGGTTTTCGGTATACGCGATAATGACTAATGTTTAAAAAGATGGGTGTCTCAACATTAAATGCCAAATAAATATATTTGGCGGATAAAAATGTCTGTTACAACGTTATTTTTAACAGCGCATCGTATAAAGAATGTGTGAACGAAAATTTCCGGCAGAAAAATGTAAATATTCAAAAATAAATATAGTCGGACTTTGAAAATAATGCTATAATGTAAGCGTTGAGACACTTTCAAAACATCGATTGCACTGCTTGTTTTGAAGAAAAGAAAGATTAATCAGGCCTGATTGAATGTATTGGCGATGTGTTTTATAGTAAAAAAACTCTAAGTGACATTTGCTTCAGCCATTATTCTGATGCATTCAGTTGAATAAATGATTTAGATAAAGGAGAGATCTCTGATGACTTGGCAAAATACATTAGCAGTATGGAAAGCGTTCGAAGCGTTAGATCCAGCGTTGAAACAAGAAATAGATACAGCAGATGAAGCGCAATTAGAGGATGCATTTGCGTCCGTGTTGAATTTTGGGACTGCCGGTATGCGTGGTGTATTAGGTGCAGGACCTAACCGTATGAATCGCTATACTGTCCGTCAAGCTACCGAAGGGTTAGCGAAATTGATTATTGATAATGGTGAAGAAGCGAAGAAACGTGGTGTCGCCATTGCGTATGATTCTCGTCATTTTTCTCCAGAGTTCGCGATGGAATCAGCATTAGTCTTAGCAAAACATGGTATTAAAAGCTATGTTTATGAAAGTTTACGCCCAACACCTGTACTATCCTTTGCGGTTCGCTATTTAAATGCCTTTGCAGGAATTATGATTACAGCAAGTCACAATCCAGCAGCGTATAATGGCTATAAAGTGTATGGTGCAGACGGTGGTCAAATGCCGCCTGAAGATGCCAATCATTTAACGCAATATGTGCGTGCGATTGAAAATCCTTTAACAGTAGAAATTGCCGATAAAACTGAAAGTTTAGGTAGCGGACTTGTTGAAATTATTGGTGACCGTGTTGACCAAGCGTATTTGAAAGAAATGCAATCCGTAACCATCAATCCGGAATTAGTTGCTGAAATGGCAGATAAAGTAAATATTGTCTTCACACCACTTCATGGAACAGGAATGTACTTAGGAATGAAGGCTTTAGTGCAAGCTGGTTTTACAGATGTCAAAGTTGTTGAAGAACAGTCTCATCCGGACGGGGATTTCCCAACGGTTAAGTCACCGAATCCAGAATCTGATGCAGCATTTGATTTAGCGGAAGTGCTAGGTAGACAAGTTGATGCAGATATTTTACTGGCGACGGACCCTGATGCAGACCGTCTAGGAGCAAAAGTAAAAACGTCAAGTGGGTCTTACGAGTTAATAACAGGGAATCAGATTGCCGCGTTAATGTTAGATTATCTTATCCAAGCGAAAAAAGCGAAAGATGAACTTGTCCCGAATAGTGTGGCTGTTAAATCAATCGTATCAACAAAATTAGCAGATGCGATTATGGAAGCCAATGGCTTGGAAATGGTTGAAGTATTAACTGGTTTCAAATTTATTGCTGAGAAGATTCATCAATACGAATTGTCTGGTGAACATACATTCTTGATGGGCTTTGAAGAAAGTTATGGTTATTTAATTAAACCGTTTGTACGCGATAAAGATGCGATTCAAGCATTGGTAGTCTTAGCGGAATTAACGGCTTATCATAAACAAGCGGGTAAAACATTAGCGGATGCCTTACATGATATTTATGAAAAATACGGTTATTTCTACGAAAAAACAATTTCACTTGATTTCCCTGGATTATCTGGTCAAGCAAAAATGGCGGCCATCATGGAAAAAATTCGTCAAGAAGGTATCCAAGCAATGGGTGGGTTAAATGTAGAAATTTCAGCCGATTATTTACAAGGAACCATGACCTATGCTGATGGAAAAACATTAAACTTATCTTATCCAGAGTCAGATGCTTTGAAATATACATTAGAAGACGGTAGCTGGGTAGCGTTTAGACCGAGTGGAACAGAACCGAAAATAAAATTATATTTAGGTACTGCTGGCAGCTCCCAAGAAGAGGTTAAAACAAAAGCAGAAAAAATTGAAAAAGACATCCAAGCACTTATCGACAATGAGTAATTAAAAGGATGCGAGCGTGGCGCTTTGGTTTGACTCGCTGGAAGAAGTCGATGGCCTGTGAGTATTGCATAAAGGTGAGATGGCTTAGTCATGCCGGCTGAATCAGAATAGGAAGCTAAAGAGCGTGTATAGAGGGGATTTTTAAGTCGTTATCGAGCGCTCTTAATAAAAATAAAAAGCGTCTATGACATCTTGTGAGTACTAATGAGAAGTCATAGAGCCTAAAAAAGCGAGGAGATGCCCCCTGTCTCCTCGCTTTTTCTAATGGTTATTTGATGCGATTCAAATAATCGTATTTCTCAAATGTTTTTTCACTGGTAACAGCAATAAAAATAGTGCCTGGTTCAACTGGGGCTTGGATATCGAATTGGGTACGCATTTTTTCTTTGCGTGATTTACGCATGCCGATAATGTTCATGTCATATTGATTTCTTAAGTCTAAAGTTAAAAGATTTCTACCGACCCATTTTTCAGGCGCTTTAAATTCAATAATAGATGTATCTTCATCCAAGGGTAAGATTTCTTCGATATTCGTTCTTAAGAGTTTTGATGCCAATCGTTTCCCTGAATCGCGTTCTGGGGAAATAATTGTTGTGGCACCGAGTTCATTTAACACATCTTCAAACACTGTGCCGCGTGCTTTAGCGATAATTTTTGGAATGCCGAGACGTTTTGCGTGCATCACGGCTAACACAGCACTCTCCAAGTTTGTACCCGTGGCGATAATCACAACGTCACAATTAGCTAATCCAATTTCTTCAAGTAAATCAAAATCAGTAAAGTCACCGACAGTAGCCGTTGTCACTTCGTCTGCTATGAGTTCAACATGGCTAGCATCATGGTCAATGGCAATTACTTCTTTTCCGTATTTGTTCAATTCTTTGGCAACAGTTCGTCCGAAAATACCTAAGCCTAATACGCCAATAATTTGTGGTTTCAAGTGCAACACTCCATTCGTGAATCAATAATCTTATCATACAAAAAAATCTTAAATAATGCTATGATAAGATGTAAAGAATGTGTGAATTGGGGGTTAGAAAAATGAATATTGAAATTATTTGTGTAGGAAAGCTAAAAGAAAAGTATTTGAAACAGGGCATTGATGAATACCTTAAGCGTCTGCAAGCATATGCGAGAGTAACCATTATTGAAGTTGCTGATGAACCGACTGCTGAAAATATGAGTGAGGTTGAGATGAACAATGTGTTAGAAAAAGAAGCGGATAAAATTGTGCAACGCTTAGATGAACAGCGGAAAGTGATTGTTTTAGCCATTGAAGGAAAACTAATTACCTCTGAAGCCTTGGCGCAGCAGTTAGATGATTACGCTATTTATGGTGATAGTAAGGTCGCATTTATCATTGGGGGTTCGTTAGGATTGGCTGAGCGATTGAAAAAACGCGCCGATTTAAGCGTTAGTTTTGGTCGCATTACCTTACCGCATCAATTAATGCGCCTAGTATTAGTTGAACAAATTTACCGTGCTTTTCGTATTGTGAATGGTCATGCGTACCACAAATAAATTGAACTGGATGATTATATTAGCTCTCGTATCCATTGGGTATGAGGGCTTTTGCGTTGGAATAACCGCACTAAAAACTGTAAATATTTTCCGATTATGCATGAGGAAATAATTTGTATAATTTTATTCTCAAACTCGTTTTTTCGTTCTTTTATTACGATATTTCATTGATTATAAAAGGGAGTTGTGATAATATAACGATAAATGAAAGGGTTTTATTAATAAAATATCTAAAAATAAATAGGAGGGTTTTTTATGGGAGTATTGAGAAATATTTATGGCTATAGTTTGTTTGTGCCCGTATGTTATAGAACTAAAGAATTAGCATGCCAACAGCCGATGCTTCACCAGTTAATGTATGAAGTTGGACATAAGAATCACTACGTTCAGTTTCCATTGGTCTATAAGCAGTCGCAATATTTTGAGTTAACAGAGTGGGTTATTCGTGGATTTTTAATTCAAAATAAATTATTACCGACCACGCATCAGTGGCATTACATTGAAGTCGACACGAACCAAAGACAACAAACGCTATTTAGCGATAAATTAATGCAATGGCAACCCAATCATCCAGATGCAGAAGCATTGTTGTATGGTCAGCAAGATGATTTTTTCGATAAAGTACCGGTGGAATGTTTGTATCAATACTTTATGCATATTCATTGGGAAGAGTTTTTAGTTACGTGTGGAGAATATTTTCAATTGAAGACAGATGATGACTATCGTCAGGAAGATATTATGCTAATTAACGAGACGTATGAATCGCAATCGATTATTCGCAAATGCCAGCACAGTAATTGCTTTTATTTTTCAGATTTATTAGGGCAAGGAAAGCGGTTTAAACACACTTTTGTAAAATTACGTAAGCCAGAAATGTATAGCACTTTATATGGATTATTAGTTACCAGTGATAGAGTGCTCGAAGAGATGAGTGGTTATGAAAAACATCCTAATAGAGAGAAGAAGTAAACTGTGTGTGAGATTTTACCTTAATAAAGATTAAGAAACGCTGTAGTGCTTCAAGAACAATGAACAATGCGAAGTAGAAGTCAAAGCAGCCTAGGTGAAGTAAGATATAAGAGAGAGCGTGCGACTATCGCGGAGGGAACGTCTGATGGTGCGTCTATCAACGAGGTATCGTTAGCGTGTGACTAGCGTGTAGATGGAACTTTTGAATTTTATATCCAAAATGGACATAAAATTCAGAGCGCGCCAAGTTTTTTTGTATAGTTGACATCATTTCTGTATATGGGTGCCATGGATGAAAAATTTCTGAAAATGATTGAAGCGATTTCAAATTAGTTATATAATGAAGTCATCCTGTTAAGTGAAAACTGAATGGGCAATTCTGAAAAGTTTCTTGAAACAACTAATTGTTTTTCCTTAACATTGGCATTAGTATTTTAGGAGGGTATCGAATGGATAGTCAAACATTGAAAGAAAAATTTACGGAAGTTTTTCAGCGAGAAGATGGTAAAGTGTTTTTTGCGCCAGGGCGCATCAATCTGATTGGTGAGCATACAGATTATAATGGTGGACGTGTATTTCCTTGTGCGATTACGAATGGGACATATGCGGTAGCTGCGTTGCGTGAGGATACGACTGTGCGTTGTTATTCAATGAATTTTGATGAAGTTGGCGTGATTTCTTTTGAATTATCCGAGTTGGTCAATCGTAAAGAAGATAGTTGGACGAATTTTGTAAAAGGTGTCATCAAATATTTAGGTGAAGCTGGTTATACGGTTGATAAAGGATTTGATATTCTTATATATGGTAATATCCCGAATGGTTCCGGGCTGTCCTCATCCTCTTCATTGGAATTATTAGTTGGAGTGACCTTAGAACATTTATTTGATTTTGATATTGACCGCGTTGAACTTGTAAAAATTGGCCAACGCGTTGAAAATCATTTTATCGGTGTTAATTCAGGTATTATGGATCAATTTGCGATAGGAATGGCGGCGAAAGAACAAGCCATTTATTTGGATACCAATACGTTGGAGTATGAATTGGTACCGGCAGAATTTGGCGATAATGTCGTATTGATTATGAATACAAAAAAACGTCGCGAATTAGTCGAATCAAATTATAATGAACGACGTAGTCAATGTGAAGAAGCCTTACGACGTTTGCAATCAGAACTGGACATTAAAGCACTTGGTGAATTATCGGTGGAAACATTTGAAGCAAACCGTCATTTGATTGGTGACGATGTGTTAGAGCGCCGTGCAAAACATGCTGTCTATGAAAATGAACGAACAAAATTAGCTAAAGAAGCCCTAACATCTGGAGACTTAGAACGTTTCGGACAATTATTGAATGAATCTCATATAAGTTTACGTGATGACTACGAAGTGACGGGATTGGAATTGGATACATTAGTTCATACTGCGTGGGAGCAACCAGGTGTATTAGGAGCACGTATGACAGGTGCAGGTATGGGAGGCTGTGCCATTGCATTAGTCAATAAAGATAAAGTGGATGCTGTTCAAACGGAAGTGCAAGCGGTGTATGAGCAAACCGTTGGGTATCCGGCTGAATTTTACGTAGCGCAAGTAGGTGACGGAGCACGAGCGCTAGAAGCATAAATTAATACGTGACAACGTGTGAGCTGAAAAGAATGATTGGATAGTAACAGTGGCACATGCAAAGAATGCAATCGTATAATAGGATGCGAGAACGAATTGGAGAAAAATAAAATAGGAGGAATCATGAATCGTATACATTTGTATAGGATTTGTGTAGCAGAACAAAAGTCGTATGAAAGTAGAAATAAAATCGTTTGGTTCCTACCAAGGTATAGACTATGATGAAATACTCATCACGAACCAGCAAGGGGTTCAAATTGGATTTTCAAGTTTAGGAGCACGTATTAATCGTTGGGGAATTCAAAAGGATTCCGGTGACTATGAACAAATCATCTTAGGGCATAATACAGCAGCAGATGTATTTGAATCGGGAAGTTATTATGGTTCAACTGTAGGTCGTGTAGCTGGTCGTATTGAAATGGGACAATTTACCATTGATGACAAAGAGTATCAATTACCATTAAATAATGGTGCCAATCATTTACATGGTGGTCCGCATTCAATTGACGAACAATTATTTGACTACACTATTGAGGAGTCAGAAAATGAAGTACGTGTTGTATTCACTTTTGTTGATTCAGACGGGAAAAATGGATACCCCGGAGAATTGCATTTAACTGTCGTCCACTCATTTAATGAGCAAAATGAATGGCGGATTTCTTATGAAGCGACAACCAATCAAGCAACATTATTCAATCCGACGAATCATGTGTATTTTAACTTGAATGGTGATAATAATAAACCAGCATTGAATCACACATTAAAAGTAAATAGTAGTCGGTATTTGCCGTTAAAAGAAGACACAACACCTGTTGGACCGATTGAGTCCGTAGAGCAGACGGTCTTTGACTTACGTCAGCCGCGTTTATTAGCGGATTGTGTTGAAGCGGATGAACCGCAATTTGTGTATACCAAGGGATTTGACCATCCGTTTATCTTAGATAAGACAGAGGATATACACGCGGAACTGTATTGTGCTGATACCAAGCGTCGGATTGTGATGACGACGGATGAAGTTGCAGTCGTGATTTATACGCATGGTTATTTAGTTGATATTGATGAAATTTGGGGCAATCCTTTAGTGCCATTTGCTGGTATAACATTGGAAACCCAAAATGTACCTGGAGCAACGATGTATAGCTATTTTGGAGATACTGTTTTGCGCCCAGATGAAGTTTATCGTAGTTCGACAATGTATCGACTAGAGTTAGAAGTGTAGGAGATGAATAGAGCTAGAATGCAGTGAGTTCTAGCTCTATTTTAATCATATAGAGCAGTGTATTGTATTGGGAGGAATAGAAATGAAAACAATTAAAATAGGTAAAACCCCAATTGAAGCAAGTCAGCTAGCGCATGGCTGTATGCGGATGGCAGGGCTAACGTCGCAAGAAGCAAGTAAAGTAATCGCAACGGCGTATGATGCGGGCATTAATTTTTTTGATCATGCAGATATTTATGGTGGTGGACAGTCTGAAACGATTTTTGCACAAGGATTGAATCAAACTAATATTCAACGTAGTGATATCTTTTTGCAATCAAAAGTTGGGATTCGCAAAGGATTCTTTGATTTTTCTAAAGAACATATTGTGCATTCTGTTGAGCAAATATTATCAAGACTGCAAACCGATTATTTAGACTTTTTATTATTGCATCGTCCTGACACATTGATGGAACCAGAAGAAGTGGCAGCTGCTTTTGATACATTATTTGACAGCGGTAAAGTTCGATATTTTGGTGTCAGCAATCAAAACCGAGCGCAAATTGAATTGTTACAGCATGTTGTGAGACAACCATTGGCAGTTAACCAATTACAATTTGGCCCAGCGCACACACCATTAATTGATGAAGGCTTGAATGTCAATATGTTAAATGCAGCCTCAGTGAACCATAATGGTGGATTGTTAGAATTTAGTCGTTTGCATGAGATGACAATTCAACCGTGGTCGCCATTTCAAGTCGATTTAGGTAAAGGTTTATTTATGGAGCATCCAGATTATAAAAAGTTAACGACTACTTTGCATTTATACGCTAAAGACAAAGGGGTATCGTTTGAAGCAATGGTTATGGCATGGATAATGCGTCATCCAGCTAAGATGCAGCCGATTGTGGGTTCGATGAATCCTGAGCGTATTGCGTCAATGGCTCAAGCGAGTGAAGTCCACTTATCTCGTGAGGAGTGGTACGATATTTATTGCAGTGCGGGAAATGTGTTACCGTAAGCGTAGATGTTGTAAAAATAGATGAATTATTTTTTAGCTTTGGTGCTAATGGCTCCAAGGCTGTTTTTTTGGCTCTTCCACATCTTGTGGGTCCCCAAAAAAGTTGGGGTTCTTTTTATGTCAAGGATGTCCAACCTTATTAGCGTCTAAAGCGAATATTTGTTATAATTTAAAAGATAAGTTTTGCGCTCGGGGAAATAGTAGGATGCATCACCTGAGTAGCGAGAGAGGAAAAGATAATGATTAAATTAATCTGTATTGATATGGATCAAACCCTATTGCGGCGCGACAAGAGTTATGATAGGGAACGTTTTGTGGCGGTATTACCCAAATTAATGGCGTTAGGTATGACGGTTTGTATCGCCAGTGGCAACTCATACCATAAATTAATTGAATTTTTTGATGAGAATGCACAGGAGAAGTTGTATTTTGCAGGTGATAATGGTAATTATGTGATTGTTAACCGAGATGTCAAACGTGTTGTTGGTATTGACAAAGCATTGGCTGTGCAATTAGCAAATTATTTCGATGCAATGGACGGTTATTATTTGAACATGAGTACTGGGATGACGACATATTTCCGTGAGACATCAGGTCCGGCATATGACAAAGTGATGCGTTACAATAACCAAGTGGAGCATCTTGATTCATTTGACGAATTGCCTGATGAAGAAAAAGTGGCTAAAATTGCGATTTATAGTCGTCATACATTAGCGAAAAATAAAGCAGTTGTTCGAACGGTTCGTGAACAATTTCCAGATATTTCAATTGTGACAAGTGGCGATGAATGGGTGGATATTTATCATGGACATGGTGGTAAAGGTAAAGCAGTCGCATGGTTGCAACAACATCTCAATGTTTCAAAAGAAGAGACCATGGTGTTTGGTGATAGTTTAAATGATGAAACGATGATGAATGAAGCGAAATATAGTATCGCGATGGCCAATGCTGACCATGATTTAGTGTTACACAGTCATTATCAGATTGGTGATAATGAAAGTCAGGCGGTATTAGACGTGCTGGAGCGCTTAGTTGATGATGCAGAAGCTAGTTTTATGACGCAATATTTACTGAAACGGTAGGTGAGATGATGGTAAATAAAAAACGAGAGAAGCAGACACATAAAAAACAAGCAAAAGAAGCCTTTGTACAAATTGATGCGTATATGATACCTGAACCGCAAGCGGAAATGTATCGTATACTACGAGAAGCAGTAGCAGAAGATGTCACGGACTATTTGTCTAAGCATTACCCAGTTGTCGAACGAATTCGACATGAAGAAGAGGGCGAAGCGATAATTGCATTAACCGAAGAGGAAGAAGAAGCGGTTCGAATTTATTTGAATCCGCAAAACATTTCGCTGGCGCAAAAGGCACGAGACCACGACCGTATTGATAAGTTTATTGAATCGTTTGTGGATGAAATTCAATAATTTGAGAATATACAATGGTTCCGGTATAATAATAGATATAAACATGGCGTGAGTGCGGAGGTTCTGCCTCGAACCACTGGAGCAGAGGGTGCAGAAGCACTGAGGTGCTTCAAGAGCTATGTGAAGTGGATGTCAAGGCCGCCCAAGCGAACCAAAATAAAGGAGTGTTTAATATGTCATTAGATGAATTAACAGCAAAAGGTAAAGAATTATTAGGAAAAGCAACTGGCGACAAACGAACAGAAGCAGAAGGAAAAACGGAATCGACATTAGAGAACTTAAAAGATAAAGCAGCTAAAACAGCTGATTCTGTATCAAAAGCTGCGAATGATGTGTCTGAAACAGTAAAAGGTGCAGTTGATGGCGTGAAAAACGCATTTAAAAAAGACGAAGATGAAACACAACGTTAATGATAAATATTGAGTACATGGAGTCACTATCAACTCCATGTATTTTTTTGCAAAATTGGTCATACTACCCCAACTCCCGAATTAAATTATACTAAAAAAACATTTACACCGAAAAAACTGATAATACTAGTATTTTTTCGGTGTTTTCTATTGCTATTTTATAGGTATAATGGTAAAATAAATTGTACCTATATCAATTATTGGAGGCTTACCATGTCACAAGTTATCTACACACATAAAAATGGAACTAAGTATGTTTATGAATCAACCTCATATTATGATAAAGAAAAGAAACAAGCGCGACCAAAGCGTAAGTTGATTGGAAAAATTGACCCAGTAACGGGTGCGATTGTTCCAACTCAACCAAGAGGGAGAAAACCTAAACATGTTGAAAAGAATGACGAGAAAAAAACAGGTGGCGTCCGTTCAATTAAGTCTTACGGAGCAACTTATTTATTGACGGAATTAGCGAAAAAAATGGGTGTATTGAGTGATTTAAAAGAAATCTTTCCAGACAGCTATCTCGAGTTATTAACGCTTATGCAATATTTGATTCTAGAACCAGGGAATTCCATTAGAGAATTCGACCAGTGGCAAACAAAAGTAGAAACAGAGTTAACCAAAGACCTTAGTTCAAAGTGTGTCAGTGAACTATTCGCTACAATCAGTGAAGATGATAAGCAACGGTTCTTTCATGCGCAACAACAACGATATATAAATGAAGAATATTGGGTATTTGATACAACATCCATTTCGACATATTCAGATATAGATTATGCAAAATACGGTTATAACAAAGAAGATGATAAATTAAAGCAAGTGAATTTAGGACTAGTTGTAGGGGAAACAAGCCGGATACCAGTAATGTATCGCCTGCTTCCAGGGAATATTGTCGACTCTAAAACCATTGAGACATTATTAAGTTTATTGGATGAGTTTCCACAGAAAATGAAAAAATTGGTATTAGACAGAGGGTTTTATAAAGAACGAAATATCCAAATGTTGTGTGAAGAAGGTGTTGAATTTGTAGCAGGTGGAAAGCGTGGAGTGAAATATATTGATGAAGTGATTGAACGATTACTGCCAGAAATAAAAGAAATTGAACATTATTCAACGAAAGAAAAACTCTATATTGGTTCAGAGAAAATTAGTCATTTTAGAGCTTCCGAAACGAGTCATTATCCAGTAACTGTGCATGTTTATCATGATGAATTTCAACAATACCAGCAAAAAACAAAATTGATGGAGGACTTAGATGAATTATTAACTTTATTGAATGAAGATGAAAAAAGTAGAAAAGAAATCGAAAGTAATAATCGAGGATTGATGACGTATGTGACTTTAAATCCAGAGGATAACCGGTATTCTTTAAATACAGAAGTAATCAAAAAACGCATTGCGACAATGGGCACATTTGTACTATTATCCAACAGTAATCAAAGTTCACAAGAATGTTTACGGATATATCGAGACAAGGATATAGTTGAGAAGAAGTTTCAAACATTAAAGAATGATTTAGAGATGAGACGGTTGAGAACTCATGGGCAAGAGACGACAGAGGGGAAAATGTTTGTACAGTATTTAACGGTAGTCGTAGAGTCTTACCTGAGAGAGCAGATGCGGGGAACAAAATTAGATGAAAAATACACTCTTAAAGACTTACTGGAAGAAATTAAGAGCGTGTATACATATATCGATGGTGGTGGAAACTACACGCTGGCAGAGGTAACGAATAAACAAGCAAAGATTTTTGAACGCCTAGGTATTTTGCATCCTTCTTTCAGTATCCGTTAGCTAGGTATAATGGTACGGGAGTTTGGGATACTATGAAATGTTCGTGTTTTGATTGCGCTAAAAAGTGGATAATATCAAGGTTTATATAATCGAATGAATTTTTGTTAAACAATTATCGGCGGAAATAAGGGGAATATCTACCAACTCCAAAAGGTGTTTGCTATAATGTGTTTGAGAGAGATAACTAGGTGGGGACAGAATGGATTCATCTGGTAAACTAGCTCATAACAATTTTTTTGGAGGGAATTTTCTCATGACAAAAGTATGGCGTTATGTCGCTGTGTTAAGTTTAGTCGCAACATTATTTTCAGGTTTCTTTGCTACAACAGCAAGTGCGCAAGAAGAAATTGATACATTACGTTTAATGTTCGTTCCATCTCGTGACCCGGAAGATATTATTACGACCACTGAGCCATTAAAACAATTATTAATTGATGAATTGGCAAAGTTAGGTTTTAAAGTTGGAAAAGTCGACATTGCAGTAGGTACAAACTACGAAGCAGCAGGTGAAGCATTAGCGGCAGGAACAGCGGATGCTGGTTTTATTCCTGGAGGAACTTTTGTATTATATGAAGATGAAATGGAAGTACTTTTAACGTCAACACGTAAAGGGTTAAACAAAGATTCTGAAAATCCAGCTGATTGGAATGACGGCAAACCAACTGAGCGTTCAGAAGAACAAGTTACTTACTATAAAGGTTTAGTTATTGCTGGACCATCAGCTAAAGGGAAAGAATTAGCTAAAAAAATTAATGCTGGTGAAAAATTAACATGGGAAGATTTAGACAGTGCTAAATGGGCGGTAATGTCATCATCTTCTTCATCAGGATATATTTATCCATCGATTTGGTTGGGTAAACAATTTAAAGGCAAAACACTTTCTGATTTATCAAATGTTGTTCAAGCGGAATCATATGGTAGTGCAGTGGCTCGCTTAGCTGCTGAACAAGTAGATATTATTGTTGGTTACGGTGATTTACGTACTGATAATGCTGAAGACTGGACAAAAGAAATGGGACGTAAAGCATCCATTTGGGAAGAAACAAATGTTATCGGTGTTACACCAAATGTGTACAATGATACTGTATCAGCAAGTTTAGCCTCTGATATTATGACGCCAGAATTTAAAGAAGCATTAAAAACAGCGTTAATTAACATTGCGAAAACTGAAGAAGGTAAAAAAGTTATCGCAATCTACAGCCATGAAGGTTATCAACCAGCATCTGCAGAAGATTACGAAACAGAACGTGAAGCGCAACGCATTTTACGTGAACAAAATAACGGAAATTAATAACCGAATAAACAATATTCCTTAATGGGCTAGGGTAATTCCTAGCTCTTTTTGTATTGTATTCTGGTTTGTGCTCGGGCGACCTTAGCGACGTTCGCTGCCATCGTCTTCTCTGTGCGATATTTCGTACTCTAATGGTTCTAGAGTCAAGGTTTAGAGTGCAATCGGGCGTTTCAAGAACTCTGCGAAATGGCTGTCTGGTTAATCCAAGTAGATAGATGCACTTAGATTTTGGTGTGAAAAAATTTAGATTTACGATATAATACGGATGATAAGAAAATGTGGAGTAGCAAAATAGAATGAATATGTAATGTAGATTGGTGGAGTGCATTAAGGATAAATCAAGTTAAGGGGGATGTGTGATGGAGAGTAATTTTTACGAGGAAATAAAAAGTATTATTGTCAGTGCCAGAAATAAAGTTTACCAAACCGCAAATTTCGCCATGGTTGAAGCTTATTGGAATATTGGTAAAAAAATTATTGATGAACAAGGTGGTAAAGATACGGCGGAATACGGGCAAGGATTACTAAAAGCTTTGTCTAAACAGATGACAAAAGATTTTGGGAAAGGTTTTACCGTGGCAAATCTTAAAAATATGAGACAGTTTTATCTGACGTTTCCAAATGGCTACGCACTGCGTAGCGAATTGAGTTGGACGCATTACCGTAGCCTGATGCGAGTTGAAAATGACACCGCAAGAAATTTTTATTTAGAAGAAGCAATCAAATCTAACTGGAGTACAAGGCAACTGGATAGACAAATAAACAGCTTTTTCTATGAGCGATTATTATCTAGTCAGAATAAAGAAGCAGTCTCAAAAGAAATTAATCAATTAGAAAAAGGAAAAGCGCCGGAAGATATTATTAAAGACCCTTATGTCTTAGAGTTTTTGAATTTAGAACCTAATGTAGATTTCTATGAAAGTGATTTGGAGCAAGCATTAATTACTCATTTGCAGAAATTTCTTTTAGAATTAGGGACAGGTTTTTCGTTTGTAGCTAGACAAAAAAGATTTACCGTGGACGGCAGACATTTTAGGATAGATTTAGTGTTTTATAATTACATCTTAAAATGCTTTGTATTGATTGATTTGAAGATTGGTGATTTGACGCATCAAGATTTGGGGTAAACTAACAGTTTACAATCATGTATAAAATCCACGAAATTTTTCTGAATTTTATACATTGAGTAAATACGACAAATAGAAAGCCCTGCACATCAAGTGATTGGTGTGTATCATAACAAGAGTTAAACCGAGGAAGAACCTCAAGAGCCTACTCAACCACAACGTGGACGGAAACATCGAGCGTGAAGGTATGGAAACTAGAAAGAATGAGTAGGATGTCTATAAGCTGAAATAAAAGCTATTTAGTGTTCGTGAGTGACGACAAAAAACGGTAGTGCTAAGTAGATATTAACAAGGGTTTGTTTCGGTAGGAATGTTCTAAGTCCTAAAAAGGATATGAATAACCTCTAACGACTATCTCCTGATGGGAGAGTACACTGTAAGCGAAAGACAGTGGAAAAATACTTGGTCTCTAAACAGAGATTGACATATAGTCTACGCACGTCCTGTAATGGGAGTGACCTAGAATTGACTAGGCTGATAAGGGTTGCGTCTTATTGGAAATGTGTCAAAAGTACAACTATTCATTGAAAATTAAATAGTACATTTATAGTGGTAGGTCAGCCGTAAAGACGAACCACTTTAATATAACACCCCCTGATAAGAGCCTAACAAACGAAAAGTAGCTTTGGCAAAATTCGGCTCAGGATGGGAAAGTTGAATGTAGTATTTATTTTTATGAATAGTTGAACTTTTGACTAACGGCAAATGCAGATGTATGTTCATTACTATGAGCGAGAAATGATGAATGAGGGAGATAATCCACCGATTGGTATTGTTTTGTGCGCAGATAAGAGTGATTCAATGGTTAAATATACGCTGCCAGAAGATGAAAAACAGATATTTGCTTCTAAATACAAATTGTATTTACCGAGTGAAGAAGAACTTCTAAACGAATTACATAAAGAGTATTTAACATTAGAAAGCTATGTTGAAAAAGAAAATCATTGATTAGTGCATCGAACGAAGTTAATCGGTTGTAAATGGTGACGAAAGAGTCGATAAGATGGCTGAACAAGGAATATTACACAAAAGAATACGTATGGAAGCCGCTAACAAAATAATCAAAGTAAAAAATAAGTATTCTGAAAAAGTATTTATTCCGATATTAATAAAGAACTTCAACGGCCGGAAAATTCTGGTCGTTTTTTGATATTTACTGCAGTGCTTAAATTTGAACGTAGGTAGTGAAAACGCTGAAGTGTTCAAATGCTTTAAAAGAGAACTGTGAGTGATGTTTTGTGAAAAACTCCAAGTAGTTCAGTGGGTAGAATAACATTCAGTCAACCATTTTATTGGGAGGTGTATTAGAAATATGTTAAACTACTAGTATAAACTCTAAGCGATTAAGGTATGAGTATCAATAAATTTTACTACTAATTGTTTAAGTTAGGTCAATTTTTCAATAAGGTATGAGAAACGCGCAGAGACAGATTTGAAATGACTCATTGGAAAACATAGTGCGAGCGCGGGTGTTCTGACTTGAACCACTGGAGCAGAGGTCGCTGAAGCGCAGCGACGCTTCAAGAGCTATGCGAAGTGGATGTCAAGTCAACCCGAACGAGCCGGCAGAAAACCTAGTGCGAGAGAGGGCGTTCAGCCTTGAACCACTGGAGAAAGGCACCGAAGTGCGAGTATCGCACGCCGGGGACTTTTGAAGTGGACGTCAAGGCTGCCCGAACGAGCCGGCAGAACGAGGAGGAATAATAATGGTAAAGGTTAAACGTTACTTAGGACTAGCAGCAGGTATAGCGGTAGGATTACCACAACTATATTATGCACAAAAACGTTGGCGTCGACGTGGTAAAATTCAGCCAGTACAAATTTTAGAAGAGAAGAAAGTCAGTAAATTTGAGACGGAATATCGTTTAAAAGCGGGAAATAATTTTTCTTTATTTGTCAAATGTTATGATACCAAAGAACCTAAAGGGTTGGTGCAAATCGTTCATGGAGCATTGGAACATCAAGGTCGATACGCGCCTTTAATCAAATTTTTGAATCAAAATGGTTATGCCGTGATTGCTAATGACCATCGTGGACATGGTCGTTCATTATCAACGGATTATCCTAAGGGATACTTAAATGGTTTTGATGAAATCATCAGTGATTTAGCATTAGTGACAGATTTTGGTCAAACTTTATATCCAGATTTGCCGATTTATTTATATGGGCATTCAATGGGTTCGATGTTAGCGCGTTTATATTTAAAAGAACACGATATTAAAATTAATAAACTTGTGTTAAGTGGGACACCGTACCCGAGTGAAGTGGCACCACTTGGTGTATGGTTTGCACGGATGATTAACTTTTATCAAGGAGAGTATGAGTATAATAGTCTAATTAGTATTATGCCGAAAGGCTCGGATTGGTTGAGTCGCAGCGAAGAAAATTTACAGGCAGTGTCACAAGACCGTTTATCTTCACCATTATTTATGAATGCCGGCAATTTATCCGTTATTGAAATGAATGCAGCGTTACGTTTTGAAGAGTCATTCAAGGCAAAAAATCCTCAGTTGCCGATTTTAAATTTAGTTGGCGAAGAAGATACTGTCATTACTGGTGGCGACAAAGGTTTACAACGCTCATTGATGCAATTAAAACGTGCGGGTTATCATCATATTCAACAACATATTTACCCTGAAATGCGGCATGAAATCATTCATGAAAAAAATGCAGAATGGGTCTACAGAGATATGCTAGCCTTTTTTGAAGACTAGACGTCGAAATAATCTGACAAGGTGTGAATGCAAGTACTTTACTAGAAAGTGCCGGAACTCATAGTAATAGAGCTAATATTCTAGCTCGAACCACTTGAGGAAACGAGTGGCGTCTGAGTCAGACACGGCGAGAATTTATGAAGTGGGCGCCGGGCAGTTCGCACGAATCAGAATAAGAGAGGAATAATTTAATGAACACAACTTTAGACTACTTAACTCAATTACTTGAAATCCCATCGCCAACTGGCTTTACGACAGGTGTGACCAATTATTTAATCGAAGTATTGACCGGATTAGGCTATCAACCGTATCGGACAGCTAAAGGGAATGTTGTGGTTACCGTACAAGGTAATGATGATGAAAAACACCGTGTGGTCACTGCACATGTGGATACGTTAGGTGCGATTGTTCGTGCAGTCAAAGGGGATGGCCGCTTAAAAATGGATAAGATTGGTGGCTTTCCTTGGAATATGATTGAGGGTGAAAATTGCCTGGTTCATCGAGCGAAAACGGGGGAAACAATAAGTGGAACGATTTTAATTCACCAAACGAGTACACATGTTTATCGTGATGCGGGAACAGCTGAACGGACGCAAGATAATATGGAAGTGCGTTTGGATGCGAAAGTGACGAATGCTCAAGAAACCCGTGACTTGGGTATTGAAGTAGGCGATTTTATTTCATTTGACCCAAGAACGATAATTACACCGGATGGATTTGTAAAATCACGATTTTTAGACGATAAAGTATCCGCTAGTATTTTACTGCATTTACTGGCGGTGTATCAAAAAGAGGCAGTAACATTACCACAGACGACGCATTTTATGTTCAGTGTCTTTGAAGAAGTGGGACATGGTGCTAATAGTAGTATTTCAGATAAAGTAGTGGAGTACTTGGCTGTGGATATGGGTGCGATGGGTGATGACCAACAAACAGATGAATATACAACATCCATTTGTGTAAAAGATGCGAGTGGGCCGTATCATTATGAGTTTCGTCAGCATTTAGTAGCGCTGTGTCAGGCGCAAGATATTCCATATAAGTTAGATATCTATCCTTATTATGGCAGTGATGCATCAGCAGCAATGAATGCAGGTGCAGAAGTTAAACACGCATTATTAGGTGCAGGGATTGAGTCCAGTCACTCCTATGAACGAACTCATCAAGATTCAATTGATGCAACAGAGCGTTTGGTAGATGCCTACCTTAAAAGTGAATTAGTAGACGTAAAATAGAATGGGTGTGATTGATTGGAAAAAATAACACAATTTACTCAATTATTAGAGACCATTGAACAAGTAGAAAAAGTATTAATCTATGTTTCAACAGAAAATTGTAGTGTTTGTACGGCGGATAACCCCCGTGTCCAAGCGCTAGTCAATGAGACGAAGATACCGGCATTTGAAATCAAGGTCAATGAATTGCCAGAAGCGGCTGGTCAGTTTCAACTCTTTACTGCACCGGTAGTATTGTTATTTCATCAAGGGAAAGAATGGCATCGTCAGGCACGAATTATTGATTTTGATGTGTTGAAATATCGGATGCAACAATTGATGGAAGATGCGTAAAAGTCATGTGATAAATACTATAAACCAGCGATAAATGGATGTATTATTAACTATCGTTGGTTTATTTAGTGTTTGGTGAATGTTTGGTTGCGCTTTGCCATTGACGGCTATGATTGGCGTGAACATATTTTAAGATGTTAGCAGTGTGAGCGCACAGATACAATATGATAAACAAAAGGTTGCATTGCTTGACAAAACTGAAAGATTAAATTAATACAGATATTATAATGTTCACATCAACCAATGATGGGAGCAATGAAGAGACGAAGAGAGGCGTTACTAGTGAAAATTGGTTTAGTGCTTGAAGGCGGTGGTATGCGTGGGATGTACACTGCAGGTGTATTGGATGTATTGTTACAAGCAGGTGTTAAAGTAGATGGGATAGTGAGCGTATCAGCCGGTGCGTTATTTGGTGTTAATTACTTATCGAACCAGCCCGGTCGAGCGATTCGTTATAATAAGCGTTTTGCGACGCAGCGAAATTATATTGGATGGTACAGTCTACTAACAACCGGCAATATTGTGAATCAACAATTTGCTTATTACGATGTCCCTTTTGAATTAGATGTATTTGATGAAGCAACATTTGCTGCTTCGGCGACGCCATTTATTGCGGTAGTTACGAATGTTGAGACAGGGCAGGCGGAATATAAAATGATTACTCATCCGCTCAAGCAAATGGAAATTTTACGAGCAACGTCAGCTTTACCATATGTATCCAAATTTGTTATGCTAGATGGTATACCGTATTTGGATGGAGGGATTGTTGATAGTATACCTGTTGCGTTCGCGCAAACACTAGGCTTTGATAAATTAATTGTTGTGTTGACCCGTCCCAATGGTTATCGTAAAGAGGAGAAATCTAATAAATTAGCCAAACGCTTTTATCGCCACTATCCACAATTGGTTGATGCGTTAGAAAATCGTAATAAGCGCTATAATGCAACGCTGGAACAAATAGCGAATGATGAAGCGGCAAAGCGTTTATTAACAATTCGTCCTAGCGAGGCGCTTAAAGTTAAACGAATCGAACGTAATCCACAACGATTACAAGCGATGTATGATTTAGGTGTAAAAGATGGGGAGACATCATTAATAAATATATTAGATTATTTGAGCGATTAGTCTCTTATAAAAAAATTATATAAAAGATATTTTCGGAGTGATATTGTAGAAAATTGTTTTGAAAAACTTTTTTTGTTTGTTAAGTGGAGATAATAGATGAGCAAGTGTGATGTTAGAGCATAAGTGACAAGTGTGATAGTTTGTGAAAAACCAAGCGAAAATATTGAAAGTGTTTGTGAAAACAGTGTAGGATTCACTGATAAAGATTTGATAAACGCCGACAATAAGACAACCATCCCACATTCTTTATAAAAAACATTAATAATAAAAACGCTATCTTTTTGTGAATAGTGTGGTATATTAAGAATATGCAATGCAATTTTGTTTTTAATCTTAGGAGGTTAATATGAAAGTAGTAGTAATCGGATGTACGCATGCAGGAACTGCAGCAGTTAAAACAATTTTAAATGAAAACCCAGAGGCAGAAGTAGTCGTTTACGAACGTAACGACAATATCTCATTCTTATCTTGTGGGATTGCCTTATATGTAGGTGGTGTAGTAAAAGACCCTCAAGGTTTATTCTACTCAAACCCAGAAGAATTAGCTTCATTAGGTGCAGATGTTCATATGGAACATGATGTTACTGAAGTAGATATTAAAGCGAAAAAAGTAACCGTTAAAGACTTAAAAACAGGTGAAGTTTCAGAAACAACGTTTGATAAGTTAGTGGTGACAACAGGTTCTTGGCCAGTATTACCACCGTTTGAAGGCTTTGACTTAGAAAATGTACAATTATGTAAAAACTACAACCAAGCTAAAGAAATCTTCTCTCGTAAAACGGATGCGAAAAAAGTAGTAGTTATTGGTGGTGGATACATCGGTATCGAATTAGTTGAAGCATTTGGTTTAGAAGGTAAACAAGTAACATTAATTGATGGTTTAGACCGTATCTTAAACAAATACTTAGATAAAGAATTTACAGATGTTTTAGAAGCGGATTTACGCGAACGGAATATTGCTGTTCAATTAAATGAAATGGTTAAAGGCTTTGAAGGCGAAGATGGTAAAGTAACGAAAGTGATTACAGATAAAGGCGAATATGAAGCAGATATGGTAATTGTCTGTGTTGGTTTCCGTCCTAATACTGACTTAGTCAAAGACCAATTAGAAACAATGCCTAATGGTGCAATCATTGTCGATAATTACATGAAAACATCTCATCCTGATGTTTTTGCTGCGGGTGATTCAACTGCTGTTAACTATAACCCGAATGATGGTCATGCTTATATTCCATTAGCAACCAATGCTGTACGTATGGGTACTTTAGTAGGTAAAAACATTAATGGTGATAAAGTAGCGTACCGTGGTACACAAGCGACTTCTGGTTTACATTTATTCGGATGGAACATCGGTTCGACAGGTGTAACAGATAATTCTGCAAAAATGTTCGGCTTAGAAACACGTTCAGTATATGTCGTTGATAACTACCGTCCAGAATTCATGCCAACGAATGAAAAAATCTACATGAAATTAGTGTATGAAGTAGGTACTAATCGTATCGTTGGGGGTCAAGTAATGTCTAAATACGACTGTACAGCATCTGCTAACACATTGTCATTAGCAGTTCAAAATAAAATGACGATTGAAGACTTAGCTTATGTTGACTTCTTCTTCCAACCTGTATTTGACCGTCCTTGGAACTACTTAAACATTTTAGCGCAAGCTGCAGTGGAACAAGAACGTTTAAGTTCAGATAATTAATTGGTAAAAAGGCACCACGTTTTCTAGTAGTTTCTCATTAAACATTTCGCAAAGAAATACGAAGCTGACCATACTAAAATTCGACAACATATTACGAATTTTAGTATGGTTTTTTGGCCTCTCCGACATCTTGTGGGGACTAACAAGATGTCGGAGAGCCATAGTATTTATTCGATTCTTTATCCACTAAATTATCCGGGTCGTTATATCAAGAGTTTATGATGCTCTTGGTATAACGACCCAGATAATTCTGTTTAGTTTTTTGAAAGATGATATGAATGCCAGCTCTCTCGGGAAACTGTGATGACTATTCAAGGTTGAAGCATTTCATAATGCTAGTAATGTCCTACTGTAATTTAATCGAGATTTTCATCTAATGCATTAGCTGGAAGTTTGGTTTGCATGTATTAAAAAATTCATTACTCTTCAGCGCTAGAACTAATCGTAGACGGATGGGTGGCGTTTAATTTTAAAACACCAATGCTAGAGCGTAAAACAAGCTAAACAACAGCAAGACAGCATTCAAATAATTCAGTTTATTTTGAAGGCGTTTTTCATTATTAACACTCACGAGGAGCGGTAACATAATAAATCCATTAAATACAACAAATACTAATTGAACGAGATAATAGCTTTTACTTGGTAAAGCGAGATAGAATGCAATCGGTAAGGCAGCAAAGGCCAGCGCAATTGCTGTCCAGTGATAGAGTACGGGTTGAGGTTTTCTACGGATAAAGCTGTATTTTAAATGCATTGACTCAATCGTAATACCGATTACCAATAAGACAAATGGCACGAGCAAGGTAATATATTTAGTTGTAATCGTGGCTGTTTGACTATAATAAGCGACACAATTCAATACAAAACCATTAAAGAATACCGTTAAAATAAATTGATAAAAGGTATTCACCATCACAAAGGGTTTGTATTGGATGTGGATATACAGTAGATAAAAGGCAAGCAATACATTTAATATCCAATGGTTCGATAGAGCAAATAAGATGCCGGCACCGATTAATACTACTTCGCTGATAAATAAGATTAACTCAGGTGTTGCATTAGGATTGCGTCTGATTTGTTTTTGATGGAAAAAATGGTCAATTAATTGAGAACTAATAGCGATAAGTGCTAAATAGACGATGCTCAGCCATTTGGGGCTGTTTGTATTATTTAAGCCAGTTATCGCACCGATAGCAATGACGGAAATCGGCGACAAAAAAATCTTCAATAATGGATTTTGTAATACTTTTAATAATGTAGTCATGGAATCTCTCCTGAATTTAATGATTTAATCGTGTAAAATGCTATCTATTACCTATATTTTAAGTTATAATCTGTATAGTTACAATACAAATCTTCCCGATAGGGTTCACTTTATTGTAAGTGAAAATGCCTTGTAACCAAAATGAAATATGGGGGAATATAAATGTCAGAAAAACGTTTATTTACATCAGAGTCAGTAACCGAAGGTCATCCAGATAAAATTGCCGATCAAATCAGTGATGCGATTTTAGATGCGATTTTAGAACAAGATGCACATGCACGTGTAGCCTGTGAGACGGCGGTGAATACTGGCTTAGTTTTAGTTTTTGGAGAAATTACCACTTCTGCGTATGTGGATATTCAACAAATTGTACGTCAAAAAATTGATGAAATCGGCTATAACAAACAACAATATGGTTTCGATGCCAAAAATGTGGCGGTATTAGTCTCGTTGGATGAACAGTCACCAGATATAGCTCAAGGAGTTGACAATGCGATTGAAACACGTGATGGTCAATCCGAAGCGGAAATTGGTGCCGGCGACCAAGGATTAATGTTTGGTTATGCTACCGATGAAACGGAAGAATTCATGCCATTACCGATTGCTTTGAGCCACCGCTTAGCATTTCGCTTAGCGCAAGTGCGTAAATCAGGTGAGTTAGCGTATTTAGGCCCAGACGGCAAGACACAAGTGACGATTGAATATGATGAAAATCAAGTTGCCAAACGTGTCGATACGGTGGTTATTAGCACACAACATTCAGAAGATGTGACACTGGAACAAATTCATCAAGATATGATTGACCATGTGATTCAACCAATTATCCCAGCAGAGTTATTGGATGATGAGACAAAATACTTCATTAATCCGACAGGTAAATTTATTATCGGAGGTCCGGTGGGCGACTCAGGTTTAACCGGGCGTAAAATTATTGTTGATACCTACGGTGGCTATGCGCGTCATGGTGGTGGTGCCTTTTCAGGTAAAGATGCTACTAAAGTTGACCGTTCGGCTAGTTACGCAGCCCGTTATATCGCTAAACACATTGTGGCGTCTGGGCTTGCGAAACGTTGTGAAGTGCAATTAGCGTATGCGATTGGTGTAGCAGAACCTGTATCAATTTCACTAGATACATTTGGTACCGGATTAGTTGACGAAGCGACATTGATAGCGGCAGTTCGTCAGGTATTCCACTTGACACCGCGTGGAATTATTAATATGTTAGATTTACGTCGTCCGATTTATGCAAAAACAGCTGCCTATGGTCACTTTGGTCGTAGCGATGTTGACTTGCCGTGGGAGCAGTTGGATAAAGTTGAAGCGTTACGAGAAGCAGCGGGCAAATAATCGAAAAATGGTTAGAATAGCCACAAAATACCACTTGAATTTGAGTAATTTTAGTGGCATAATAAAACACATAAATTGATTTGAAGCAAAGACAGCGATGATAAGTTAGAGAATTAGCGAGGGACGGGCTGGTGAAACGTCTTGTATCGGCTTATGATAGACCACTTTGTGAGATGCTACCGGGAATGAAAAACGGTAGACGTTCAGTGCGTTAAACTGAGTGAGAATTGAAGTAGTGATAATGCATACTTCAATTAAAATTGGGTGGAACCACGATACATTCGTCCCATTGTATATCGTTTTTGGTATACAATGGGCCTTTTTATTTTAACCTTAGTCTAGTTTTCAAAGCGTTCGATGTGAAGCATCAATTATTTCAAAGTGCAAGCATGAATGCCTTAACTTGAATCATTTGAAAAGACAACTGTCATCTGTGTCATGCACAGTGAAAATTTTTGAAGTAGAGGCATTTTTAGCATATGCGTACCCAAATAGGAGGAATCAATATGTCAATGATAACACTAACATTTCCGGATGGAAATAAGCGTCAGTATCCAGTAGGTGTCACAACCAAAGAAGTAGCAGAATCTATCAGTAAATCACTTGCTAAAGTTGCACTAGCAGGTAAATTAAATGGAGAATTAATCGATTTTACACGTCCGATTGAATCGGATGGCGCCATCGAAATTATTACCGATAAAAGCGACGAAGCCTTACAAATTATGCGTCACTCGACCGCGCATCTGATGGCGCATGCGATGACACGTCTATTTCCAGATGTGCATTTTGGCGTAGGACCAGCGATTGACTCCGGTTTTTACTATGATACCGATAAAGAAGTACAAATTACGGAAGAAGATTTACCAGCCATCGAAAAAGAAATGAAAAAAATCATTTCACAAAACTATCCAATTGAGCGCCGTGAAGTCACCCGTCAAGAAGCGTTAGAAATTTTTGCTAAAGACCCATATAAAGTAGAATTAATTAATGATTTACCTGAAGATGAAGTCATTACTGTCTACACTCAAGAAGATTTTACTGACTTATGTCGTGGTGTTCATGTACCATCAACAGGTAAAATTAAAGTGTTCAAACTCCTATCGCTTGCCGGTGCTTATTGGAGAGGTAACTCAAATAATAAGATGATGCAACGTGTTTATGGAACTGCCTTCTTCAATCAAGCGGATTTAGATGAATTTATGCGTCTACGTCAAGAAGCACGTGAGCGTGATCACCGTAAATTAGGTAAAGAGCTGGGATTATTTATGATTAGCCAAGAAGTTGGTTCCGGTTTACCATTCTGGTTACCAAAAGGTGCGACCATTCGTCGTATTATTGAACGCTATATTATGGATAAAGAAATTGCGCTGGGCTATGACCATGTGTACACACCGATTATGGCAAAAGTAGATTTATATAAAACATCTGGGCACTGGGCGCACTACCAAGAAGATATGTTCCCGCCAATGGATATGGGCGACGGCGAAATGCTAGTATTACGTCCAATGAACTGTCCGCACCACATGATGATTTATAAAGATGATATTCATTCGTACCGTGAATTGCCAATTCGCATTGCTGAATTAGGTATGATGCACCGTTATGAAAAATCAGGAGCTTTATCTGGCTTGCAACGTGTGCGTGAAATGACGTTAAATGATGCGCATATTTTTGTTCGTCCAGACCAAATTAAAGATGAGTTTAAGCGTGTTGTGAACTTAGTTGAAGATGTGTATAAAGATTTCAATATCACAGATTATCGTTTCCGTCTCTCTTATCGTGACCCGGAAAATAAAGAGAAATACTTTGATGATGATGAGATGTGGGAAAAAGCACAGAGTATGTTAAAAGAAGCGATGGATGATTTAGGATTGGAGTATTTTGAAGCGACAGGCGAAGCAGCCTTTTATGGGCCAAAATTAGATATTCAATTCAAAACAGCTATTGGCATCGAAGAAACGATGTCTACCATTCAATTGGACTTCTTGTTACCAGAACGCTTTGACTTAACTTATGTCGGTGAAGATGGACTAGATATTCACCGCCCAGTGGTAATTCACCGTGGTGTGGTATCAACGATGGAACGTTTCGTTGCATACTTAATTGAAGAGTACAAAGGCGCTTTCCCAACATGGTTAGCACCGGTTCAAGCAGTTATTTTACCAGTTAACTTAGATGCGCATGGCGACCGTGTTCAAGAGATTTATGAATCACTGAAAGCTAAAGGTTTCCGTGTGGAAATGGACTTACGTAACGAAAAATTAGGATATAAAATTCGTGAAGCGCAAACGTCTAAAGTACCGTATCAAATTGTTATCGGGGACCAAGAAGTAGCCGATGGCACAGTAAATGTTCGTAAATACGGTTCTAAAAATTCAAACACATTAGCATTTGATACGTTTATCACCCAATTAACAACAGAAGTCGAAAACAAAAGCCGCAATATTAACGCGGAATAACATAGTGTGAGCTCGGGCGTCTAGCCTCGAACCACTGGAGCAAAAAGGCGCGGGAGTGCGTTAAGCACTCCAAGCGTTTTTATGAAGTGGATGTCAAGTCAACCCAAGCGAGCCGGCATCACCATAGTGTGAGCGTGGGTGCTCTGACTTGAACCACTGGAGCAGATTGCGCTCTGACTCAATTAGCCACATAAACAGAATGGCCTTGAAATCAGTAAAAAAGATTTCAAGGCTATTCCTTTGGATATTTTTTTAAAAGTGTATCGACAAAACTATCAACAAGACTCTGATGGTTTGTTTCAATGGAGTTGTATCGATAGAGTAATTCTTGTGTATGGTCATCAATAACATCACTTTGAGGATGTTTTGTGGTTGATAAGCCGCATAAATAATCTAAGGATACATTAAAAAAACGAGCAAGACTTACCGCAGTTGAGATAGGCATATCGACCTCTTTTTCAATACGGCTAATTGTCTGTTGCGACATATTTAATCTTTGTGCTAATTCCTCTTGAGTAAGCTGTTGCTGAATTCTCAATGTGCGAATACGTTGACCGATAGACATAAAATCACCTCTTTACTTATCTAATAATAACGTATAAGTCTGGATAATTTTACTCTAATTTTAGGTAATTTTTACTCATAAAGTAAGTATTCTCAGAATTGATGAGCGATAACTGTATTCTGATGAAAATACATACTGCATATTTTTTATTGCTGGAATCTGAATATTGAAATTATAATAAGGATTTGATAAAGTAAAATAAAACAAGACAAGAGGAGTGTTGAGAGATGTTTACAAGAATTAAAGATTTAAGAATATCTAATGCGTATAAGCAAGACTATGTTGCAGACTATTTGGCTTTATCTCAGTCAGCATATTCGCGCATCGAAAATGGCGCCTCCGAAATCACGGGAAGCGTGCTAGTCAAGCTAGCCACACTCTATCAGGTACCGGTTGATTATCTCTTGAATGATGACTCTCAAAGGGAGAAGACCGCAACTAATTTAACATATTATATTTAATACATAATGTTGGTAGCTACGCATCGTGTATCTAATGACCGATATTTAACAGGATAAATGGAAAAAACAAGAATATTCATGAAAACATCTCGATTTTTACTGAAAATATGATAAGATAGTTGGTGATGATTAATATAGAAAAAGTGAGGTGTGGGAATGTCGGTGAAATATTTTCCAGGTTCGACGATTGGCATTATTGGTTCCAGTATTGCTTCAGCTATTTTAGCACAAGAAGCTGGGCGCTTAGGCTACCGTGTAGGAAGTCTGGTTTTAGTATCGGAAAACCCTGTCCATCAATTTACATCATGGCAGACAATTGCTGAAAATTATAATGAACTTGTGTTGCGTCAATTTGCTGAAAGAGTCGATATTGTGATTGCAGAGACCGGACTCTTGTCTCCTGAAGATTACCACGTGTTAAAAGAAGTGACCAATGTGGTATTATCGGATGATTTAATTTCGTTAGTGACCGACCGCTTGCTTGAAAAGGTGTATCTAGATTCACTTCATTTATTAGTGGCACCTTTTTCACTTGTGACATCGTTAAATGATATTAAAGAGGCAATCGAGTATATTGGGTTTCCTTGTATTTTAAAATCGACGAATCGCCATTTACCTAATTCAGAAAATTCGATTGTCTTATATAGTGAAGATGACTATGAAGCAGCTGCTCAGAAAGTTGAAGAGAGTTCGTGTATTCTTGAAGCTTGGATTCCAACAGTGAAGAAAGCAGTACTGACGGTTGTGCGTAATGAACGTGGCGAGTTGTTGATTTATCCAATTTTTGAGCGTATCAACACTGGAGAAGGCTCTCAAGTACGTTATCCAATTACGTTACATTCTGCGATTGAGCAAGAAATTGCTCGAATTGGACAATTAGTCGCTGAAGCAGTCGGTTTAATTGGGTCGTTAACGATTGAATGCTTAATTACAGCTGCAGGTGTTGTCTATATTAATAAAGCAGCCGTTGGTTTAGCTGAAGAAGCTATTTTTACGGTAGGCTCGATGTCAGTGTCTCATTTTGAAGCGATGATTCGGGCATTAGTTGGATTGCCATTGCCATCTTTGCGTCCGCGTAGTTTAGCCGCAATTTCCTTGCCACTGCAAAATTTGGAAATTGAAAATGTCTTGACACAGTATATGCTACGTACCGATTGGGGTTTTGCATTTTTTAATCCAGTCGGACAGCAGCCTGAAGATTTAGTCGGACAAGTGATTGTCACAGGCGAGTCGATTGCTAATTGTGAACGTCAAATTGAATTGACTGAAATTATCAAAAAGCCATTATAAAGATTATTATTTAGATAGTGTTGGTGGAATTAATCGCCAACACTATTTTATGGTAGCCACAAAAGCGGATACAATCCACGTGCAAAAAAAGTCCCCGTGAAGCTACAATTAAGGCTTCACGGGGGTTCAAATGATTATTTTTTCAATAATACCAGTTTGGGTTTGCAGGTGTTCGGGTTACAAGTCTTTTGAATAAAATCATACTGTACAAGTTCATCTAAGTGAGAAATAATATTTGAAACAGTAATATTTTCCTTCAATAACAACCCTTTTTCGCCGAGACGATGCTCAAACATGACCAAAGTCGGTGTTCCATCTACTGCCATCTCTTTAGCGATTTGTAAGTCTTGGAAAACTAAGTCACGTGCATAATCAGACTCTAAATCGTCTTTAAATGTCATCATATCCAAACCAACTTCTTCTGCTAAATCTAAAACAAATTGGTCGGAAAAACGTTCTAAGTGACCATCAATTTCTTCTTGCATCCGCATTAAAAAGCGACGTCCTTTTTTCTTTCCTTGCATGGTAGCTGCTTTATATGCCAACGACGCAAGGTAGACCGATTGATAGATATAATTACGTGATGTTAAATCAGAGCTTGGAATATTTAATTGTTTCATAAATTCAGAAACGATTTGTTGATTGTGAAAACACAGCACATGAATATCAACACTGGTCGATATTTTCGTCAATGTTTTTTGGAGTTCACATTCACACACATAGCATTTCTGACCAAGTGGATTCACAAATAAATAGAATTCAAACACTTTGGGAACACCATTTGTCATATATTCAACTTGATAATTGGATTCCAAAATGCTTTGCCCCCTCTTTCTTATTGATAGTTTTATACTATCAAATATAATAGGCGAAAGCGAATGATATGCACTTGAATATGAATTTTCTGTGAATTATGCGCCTGCTAAGTGCTTTAACGCGCGTGCAATTTTTTTATCGGCTGCTCGGTAGGGGATGGATAAAGTTGCTAATAATTCTTTGAAAGCTGCCATAGCAGTCGGTAAATCATCGGTTTCCAGTTCGATTTCATAATCACTAGTATTACCGTAAAATGTTTGGTCAATCGCGTACTCGCCGTAAGGTGTTTTAACGGTCCAGCGATGGGTTTTGATGGAAAGGTAGGCTGTTAACACAGTATTTAATGGCATTAATTGTTCTAACTGGTCGCGGATGACGTCATCTGCCACTTGTTGTACGAGAATTGATTCTGGCACAGGAAGTTGTGGGTAAGATTGCGTATACGTTAATTCGAGTGAGCGATGCGTATCCTGTTTTTGTTTATACGTCCATTCACTAGTTGTTTGAAAGTTACGTAAACGTAAGGCTGCTTGATGGTGCTTGAGTACTTGATTATCGCTGTCAAAGTATGTATTGTGTTGCGATTGGTAGTCAGTTGCACCTAAGTCAAAATAATCTAATACGTGATAAAATTCCTCTTGCGTCAATAAAGATTTAATTTCTTGTTCAATTGAGTAACTCATATATAACCTCCACTGCTAGCTGGCATAACTGTCCAGCATTTATAAATAAAAAACAACAGGTCAAAAGACATCGCTAGTGATGTGTGTGCTAGCGATTTCAAGTCAGTACACATCTGATGCGTTTCAGCAAATTACCCGAGGGATATTAGGCACGCTTAGCGCAGCTGTGAAAGTGGCAGATGGCCATAAATTTATTGTCTATTATACAAATTTTTCCTACAATAAACAATGACATTTCCTTTAGATGTGGTAAAATAGACAAGGCGAGAGATGTATTGAATAAACACTTTCGTTTAATGTAACAACATTCGCAACATTGAATTAATTAATAAATCAGAGATAAATGAGGTGTAGCCTAATGATTGAAGATAATTTCATTGAAGACTGGAATCAATTTTTAGCCCCGTATGAACAAGCGGTGGAAGAGCTGAAATTGAAATTGAAAAATATTCGCAAAGAATTCCGCTCAAGTCAACGGCATACGCCTATCGAATTTGTCACTGGGCGCGTGAAAACTAAGGAAAGTATTTTAGAAAAAATGGCGATTCGCAATATTAAGCCGGAAGATTTTTTAATCGGTGTGCAAGATATTGCTGGGATTCGGATTATGTGTCAGTTTGTAGAAGATATTTATGAAGTGGCGCATTTATTACAAGAGCGCAATGATTTTAAAGTATTATTAGTACGCGACTATATAAAAAATCACAAAGCGAGTGGTTATCGCTCGTATCACATGGTGGTCGAATATCCTGTACAACGTGCTAGTGAGACTATCTCAGTCATCGTTGAAATACAGATTCGCACACTCGCTATGAATTTTTGGGCGACGATTGAACATTCGCTCAACTATAAGTATCGTGGTGAATATCCAGAAGAAATTTTATTGCGTCTTGAACGTGCGAGTGAAGCGGCGTTTATGTTGGATGAAGAAATGTCAGAAATTCGTGACGAAATAAGAGAGGCCATTCGTATTTTTGACCGAAAATAGAAAGCGAGAAGATACTATGCAACCCCGAGTATATGTGTACACGAACCAAAATGCAGTATCATTGCAATTGAAAGAATTATTGATGCTTAAAATGAAAAAAAGAGGTATAGCGATTATGCCCCAAGGGCAGCCATTTGATTATCTGATTACTATCGGTGGAGACGGTACGCTATTATCCGCCTTTCATCAATATCAATCCATGTTGTCGACCATTCAATTTATTGGAATTCATACGGGACACCTAGGCTTTTATGCAGACTGGCAGTCGTATGAATTGGATGAATTGGTAGATAATTTATTAGCAGTTGACCAAAAAGACCCGGTCAGTTATCCCTTGCTAAGTATTGAAGTGACGCAACAAGACGGAACCATCACCAAGTATTTAGCGTTAAACGAATGCTCGTTGCGCTCAAATACCGGTACAATGGTCAGTGATGTCTATGTAAAAAACCGGTTTTTTGAAACATTACGCAGTGATGGCTTATGTGTGGCGACACCGACAGGTTCGACGGGCTTGAGTAAATCATTAGGTGGTGCCGTGATGCATCCACGTTTAGATGCGATTCAACTGACAGAAATTGCATCGTTAAACAACCGTGTCTATCGCTCATTAGGTTCGCCAATGATTATACCAAAAGACGAGTGGTTTCGAATTGAACCGTCCATCCGTGGAAAAGCAAGTATGTTTACATTGATGTTTGACAATGTCACGCTAGAAAATTATCCCGTTCATGCCATTCGTTTACAGATAGCCGATGAACGAATACGCTTTGCCAACATCCGCCATACCCATTTCTGGGACCGAGTAGAAGCCTCATTCATCGGACGCAATTATCAACCAGAAATAAAACTAAACAACCAATTAAAGTAAAACATAGTGCGAGCGCGGGTGGTCTGACTTGAACCACTGGAGCAGAGGTCGCCGAAGCGCCGAGGCGCTTCAAGAGCTATGCGAAGTGGATGTCAAGTCAACCCAAGCGAATGAGAGATAGGAGTAGTGAATAAAATGAATAAATACAAGATGACATTAATCGCTGCAGCGGCAGCATTTTTAGTAGGAGGATGCAATATCATTTCTAAAGGTGGAGATGCGTCTGCTGACATTAAGCAAACCGTAACAGCAGAAAATCGATTGGACAAAGCAGTTTCCATTCCTGAGGACACACAATTCAAGACAATGGATAAAGCAGAAAAAGAAAAATTATATGCTGAGTTAGATAAGATTGAAAAATTCTCGCAAGATACAAAATCACCAATTAGCTATTCTAATATTGAAGAAATCACATCAGACGCTGAATATACAGATTTTATTTTAAACTCACAAAAAAATGCGAGTATTATCTATCTAGGATTTGACGAGTGTCCGTATTGTAAAGCATTTACACCGAAATTAAGTCATTTAGCTAAAGAATATGGTGTGAAAGTCTACTACTATAATACAAGAAAACGTGACAATGATGCGAATTTCAAATCAATTGTTAGTATGTATAATGTTGAAACTGTCCCCCATGCTTTTATTGTGAAAAACGGGGATGTCGTTAATAAAATTAACCATGAACATTCGATGACAGCAATCGAAGCATTTGTTAAAAAAGTTGCTGATTCAAACAAGTAAGATGAAGTTTGAATATATTAGTCAACGCGACGAACCCACGCTGATTAAGCATTTTTTTCATCACTTAGAGCTGCCGCGTGGTTTTACAACTGCGGTGAAATTCGGCGGCGCGATATTGTTAAATAATAAACCCGTTACTGTGCGAGCAGTAATTCATAAAGGGGATACCTTAACACTTATTGCACCAGATGAGAAAGGTCATGATACCGTGATACCGTCGTTTGAACCGATTGAGATTGTCTATGAAGACCGTGATGTACTTGTGGTAAATAAGCCTGCGGATGTAGTGTCCATTCCATCGATTAAAGACCCTGATGGTGCGATGGCTAACCGTATTAAAGGGTATTACGTCCGACAACAATATGCTGACCAGGTTATTCATATTGTCACCCGATTGGACCGTGATACGACCGGTTTAATGTTAATCGCCAAACATCGATTGGCTCACGCTTATTTAGACCGTCAAATTAAAAATCGTGACATTAAAAAGATTTATTATGCCATTTCGGCTCAATCAGCATGGCCAGCACATGGACTTATTGACGCACCGATTGCGCGCAGTGAAACATCTTTAATTACAAGACAGGTTCATGAAAGTGGTAAACAAGCACAAACAGAATACTGGTTACATCAGTCATTATCGGATAGTGCTCTGTTAAAGTTACAATTACATACCGGACGCACGCATCAAATTCGAGTGCACCTTGCGCATCAGGGTGGCCCTTTGGTAGGAGATGACCTATACGGCGGACCGTTAACATCAGGATTGAGTCGGCAAGCCTTACATTGTGGTGAATTAGCATTTTTACATCCATTTACTGGAGAGTGGATTGTGTTACATAGTCCATTGCCGCAGGATATGCAGCAATGGCTGGACGAACACCGATTAGAGAAGTAATGAGAGTTTAGGATGAAGGAGATTGCACTAGGTAGTCTGTCTTTATCGATGAGATTGGAGTGATTGGATGGAAGTATTTGAGAGAACGTTTGAAGAGCACGTTGAAGTGATTCAACAATTATTGAATAATAACCGCATGACGCGCTTTCGTTCAGAATTTTTAGCGCTGCATCAATATGACCAAGCGAAAATTTTCGAGGCAATTACCGCGGATGAACGGCAAAAAGTGTATCAATATTTGTCACCGTCAGAGTTGGCAAGTTTGTTTGATGCCTTTGAAGCAGAAGATGTACCTGTTAACGAGTACTTTGAAGAGATGAATCCGAATTATGCCGCAAGTGTCCTTGGTGAAATGTTTGCTGATAACGCCGTTGATATTTTGAATAATTTAACTGATAAAGAAAATGTTAAAGTATACATGCAGTTGATGAAACCAGAAAGCGCGCGGGAGATTAGTCAATTAATTAATTATCTACCAGATACTGCCGGTTCGATTATGACAACGGAATTTGTTTGGGTGGATGAAAACTTTAGTGTTCGTGAAGCATATGAACATCTAAAAGAAGTGGCGAAACAAGCAGAGACGATTTATTATATATATGCTGTCGATGAAAACCGTCGCCTGTCTGGTGTCATTTCGTTAAGGGATTTGATAATTAATGAAGATGCCCGACTTGTTAAAGATGTAATGAATCCGCGTGTGATTACTGTACAAGTCAGTGATGGTCAAGAAGAAGTGGCACGGATGGTTCAAGATTATGACTTATTGGCCTTACCTGTTGTTGGTTTTGACCGAGAACTACTAGGGATTATTACTGTCGATGATGTTTTAGATGTCATTCAAGAAGAAGCAGACAGCGACTACTCTGGTTTGGCGGCCGTTAATGTTAATGAGGAACACATTTCCCCTTGGTCAGCAGCAAAAAGTCGTTTACCTTGGTTAATTACCTTATTGTTTTTAGGTATGGGGACGGCGACTTTGATTAGTCAATATGAGGAACTAATTGCTTCGGCGAGTGTCTTATCCGCCTTTGTCACCCTGATAACCGGTACTGCCGGAAATGCGGGCACACAATCTTTAGCCGTGGCAGTTCGTAAAATCACGAATAAATCAGAAGATGATAATTTCTTTCAGTCACTATTGTTCGAAATATTAACAGGATTAATTAAAGGCGTGATTGTCGGAGCAACGATTGCGATTGTCGCCGGTATTTGGCAAAAGAATTTAGTGCTAGGAGCGATTATCGGAATCTCAATGGCAACTGCAATTTTTGTAGCCAACCTAGCAGGTTCACTAATTCCAAAATTAATGGCGCGATTAGGCTTTGACCCAGCCGTTGCCAGCGGACCATTTATCTCAACCCTAAGTGACCTAACCTCAGTACTCATCTACTTCTCAATCGCCTCAGCCTTTATGCAATACTTATTTTAAATCATTGTGCGACAATGAGCGCTTTGAAATGAACCACTGGAGGAAACTCCGGCGTGCGTGATAACGCACAGAGGAGCTTTCTGAAGTGGAGTCATTTCAGCGAATTGTAGCCGTAATCATCATTGTGCTACAATGAGCGCTTTGAAATGAACCACTGGAGGAAACACCGGAGTGCGTGTTAACGCACAGAGGGGATTTCTGAAGTGGAGTCATTTCAGCGAATTGTAGCCAGTATCAACATTGTGCGAGCGCGGGTGTCCTGACTTGAATCACTGGAGCAAAGGTCGCCGAAGCGCCGAGGCGCTTCAAGAGCTATGCGAAGTGGACGTCAAGTCAACCCAAGCGAGCCGTAATCAACATTGTGCGAGCGCGGGTGTTCTGACTTGAATCACTGGAGCAGAGGTCGCCGAAGCGCCAAGGCGCTTCAAGAGCTATGCGAAGTGGACGTCAAGTCAACCCAAGCGAGCCGGTATCAACATTGTGCGAGCGCGGACTTCACGATATTGCATTTTCACAACAAATATAACCAGCAGCAGTCACTAAAAACGGACTGCTGCTGGTTAGCATTATCCCAAATGGAACTACTTTTTGTTCATGTAAATGATTGAGAAAATGATTAAAGCGCCGCCTACCAGTAAATTAATCGATACATTCACACTAAAGAACGGTAGCGAAATCAAAAACACAAAAATCGGATTAGTCGTTCGGATAATGTTAGCTTCTCTAAACGTAATGTATTTCAAACTATCGTAGAATAATAATAGTCCTAAAAATCCACTACAAAATGCCGAAATAAATATCGGACCGAATCCATTTAACTCAATCGGAGCGAGTTGATTTGAACCCACTAAGAGGAAGAATAGAAAAACTGTCGAAATTAATTGGTTATAGAAAAGCACGACACTCGAATTAAACTGAGATAATCCCTTTTTAGCGAGAGTATTGGTTAGTGCGAAAAAGAATGTGTACGAAAGCGTAAAAATAATGCCAATGAAATTATTAAAACTCCCTTTACCTGCTGAGATAACAAATGAACCAATAATGGTCAAGAAAATAGGAAAAATATCTCGGCGCTGTAACTTCTCTTTTAACACTAATATAGAAAGTAAGACCGCAAATACAGTATAGAATCGTCCTAATAAGCCGATGGTTACTGGGTCTAGTAAAGAAGCACTGACGTATTGTAGGATAATACCAACAGTATTAAATACACCAACGAGTATCAAATATCGATTGAATGTTAAAGTGACTTTTTGCTTTCTGATCACTAATAAAGTAAAAGAAAATACTGTGGACAGTAAAGCATTATAAAAACTGGCTTGGATGGGTGTCAATGTGTGCAGTGATAATTTGTTCGTGACCGGCGTGATGGCCATAATAACAACAGATAAAAAACTTAATAATATTCCTTTTGTTTTTCTACTCATCGGGCCACCCTAAAAATTTAAACACTTCATCATATATTTCATCTGGAAAAGATAACGATTCTTTTGGCATCGGTCGGCTACAAAATTGCCTGCTGACTGATTCAGAATATTTAGGAATCGCAGTCGTTTTATCTAATTGAGCAGAACTAATAATCGTTGTATGACCGTCTTCTAAAACATAATAGCCATGTGTCATAAACGTTTTTTTATCGAAGAGGACGCCACCTTCTTCATACGCTTCTCTTGTTGCTGTTTCGATAATTGTTTCGTTTCCATCGCGTTTTCCGCCTGTTAATTCCCATCGTCTTTTCTGATTGTTGATATATAGAACCTCATTATTGCGATTAAATATGACAATTAATACAGAATCGAAATGGCTGGGTAGTGTTCCCCAATAGATAGTATTCATTGATGGCACCTACTTTGTAAGGAAAACATAGGAGTAGAAACCAATATTTTTATTAAAAACATTTAAAATTTGGTCGACTCTAGAAATTAATTTGAAACTTCTAGAATCGGAAGTCAAGGGCTTTCTCAAAACAGTTTCTTTATAAAATCAATGGAATCCATTTTTTTTCGATAAATGTTCTAAATTTGAGACAGAATATTCTGTTTGATATCCAAATTTCCATTTTTTAAATATCATTTTTACTATCCTATCAATTTTTCCAAAAGAATATTTATTAGGTGTCATAAGAATTAATATGCCACCGGGTGCTAAGGTTCGATACATTTCTTTTAAACTTTCGGTAGGAGATTCAAAATGTTCGATAACACCTAGAGAGATAATTCTATCAAAGTAATCATTTTCATATGGAAGATTACGGACATCGCCTAATTCTAAATTAAAATATTTATTATTTAATGCCATGTTCTTTCTTGCGGTGTCAAGGGCTACAGCTGAAAAATCAATACCATGTCCTTCTATTTTAAAAAGTTGTAGTAATTCGAATAGAATCGCACCATCACCACAACCAGCTTCTAATACTTTAGTGTTTGAACCAAAAAAAACACCTTTTTCTATAAAATAAGCTATTATATTTTTAGCTCGTTCGCTCCGAGAATAAATATTATTATATTCTTCTTTGGATTCGTGAAACTGCCAAACTTCATTCCAATGAGATTCAGTTGATAAGGTCATTTTTTAATCCTCCTATAATCTGTAAAGATTTATAGCGATTATATAACGAAAATTAGAGATGCACAAGTGAATTATGAGATATAGATTATTTTCATTGGATTTAAATTGAAAATCGGTTGTCAACACTCATTAAATACTAGTTACATGCTTTTTCTATCTTTGTATTATTGAAGCGAAGTAATAATCAAATAATAAATAGATAGCTAGTACACATTTCAACTAATATAGTTAGAACACTAATAAATTTTATAATCATTAAAAAACTTTATATATAACATAATAGTGCTGGCATCTATATACCAGCACTAAATGACACTATACTATCGTGGCGCCAAGGGACTCTTTAAAGTGAGACAACGCCCATTTATGACCTTCCAGATTAAAACTAGCGACACCTTTTTCGTGGATGACTAATTTGAAATGTTCATTATAGGCATCGATAGCGGTATGTAGGACACAAATATCCGTACACACCCCAACTAGATGTAGCTCTTGGATGTCCCGTTCACGTAAACGTAAAGCTAAATCAGTACCAGTAAACGCAGAGTAACGAGTCTTATTATAATAAAACACATGGTCTAGCGCTTTAACTGACTGATAATAGTCTTCTAAGTCGCCATAAAGTAATCGACCGTCTGTTTCTTTAATATTATGCGGTGGAAACAATGCAGTTTCAGGGTGGTAAGGGTCATTCTGGTCGTGTGCATCAATGGTAAATGCAACCATTTCACCGGCATCAACGAATTGCTTCGTCAAATCAACCACATAATCATGGATGGCTTGTCCCGGCTTACCACAAGTCAATGCGCCATCGTCAGCGACGAAGTCACGGGTATAATCAATGTGAATTAAAGCTTTTTTCAAATTCTCTCCTCCTCAAGGCAAAAACGTCTAGCCCTTTACTTGTACTATAAGGATTATATTGCGCTAATGCAATAAATACGTTTGAAAGAACTGTCAATTTTTTGTATGATAGTACTATCACAAACCATAGTGTGAGCGCGGGTGTTTTGCCTCGAACCACTGGAGAAAGCCACCGGCGTGCGAGTAGCGCACAGAGGGGACTTTTGAAGTGGACGTCGAGGCAGCCCAAGCGAACCAGAATAAACCATAGTGTGAGCGCGGGTGTTTTGCCTCGAACCACTGGAGAAAGCCACCGGCGTGCGAGTAGCGCACAGAGGGGACTTTTGAAGTGGACGTCGAGGCAGCCCAAGCGAACCAGAATAAACCATAGTGTGAGCGCGGGCGCTCTGCCTCGAACCACTGGAGAAAGTCACCGGCGTGCGAGTAGCGCACAGAGGAGACTTTTGAAGTGGACGTCGAGGCAGCCCAAGCGAACCAGAATAAAAAAGGAGCGTCCTATATCATGCGCTTATTATTAAATCGTTTAACCATTCCACAGAGACTAACGGCTAGTTTTTTAATTGTTATTTTCTGTGGCAGTATATTATTATCGTTTCCAATATTTCACATAGGAAATGTCACCACGACCTATTTGGACCATCTATTTACGACAGTTTCAATGGTTTGTGTGACAGGTTTAACTGTGATTACGGTTGCGGATACGTATAATCTCTTCGGGCAAATCATTTGTATCCTATTGATGCAAATTGGTGGCTTAGGACTTATCACCTTATTAGCAGCTAGCACGTTCTATTTGAAGCAAAAATTATCCTTAAAAGACCAGTACACGCTCCAGGCAAGTTTTAGTCATGAATCGAATCAAGACTTGAAAGATTTATTGCGTTCGATATACCGTTTTACTGCTATTATCGAATTAGGTGCAGCGGCATTACTGATGATTGATTTTATTCCCAAATATGGTATCTTACGTGGTGTCTTTAATGCTATCTTTATCGCAGTATCAGCTTTTTGTAATGCTGGCTTTGATAATATCGGTAGTATGAGTATGCAAGGCGAAGTGCTTAATCCATTGGTTAATATCGTATTGTCTATCTTAATTATTTCAGGTGGTATCGGCTTTATTGTCTGGTTTGAGTTAATTGAATTATTTAAAGAATATTGGCGCTCTAAACCGCGTATTTGGTGTATTCTTCATCGGAAAATGACTAGCCATACCAAATTAGTATTGTATTCTACGGCTATTGTATTGCTTTTAGGTACTTTAGCAACTTGGGCAACCGAGCACCGTAATCCAGCCACTATTCAGAATTATTCTTGGTGGCAGCAAGCGATGGTGAGTTTCTTCCAAACTGTGACGATGCGAACAGCTGGTTTTTCTACGATTGATTATACAGTGACTAAGCCGAGCACAAACTTTATTTATATGTTACAGATGATTATCGGTGGCGCACCAGGAGGTACGGCTGGTGGTATGAAAATTACGACGGCAGCTGTATTAATACTGATTTTTCGAGCAGAATTGCGTGGTATGAACGGTATACAGTTTCAACGACGCACGATTCAACCGACAATTATCCGTCAAACGGTGTCCATTGTAATATTCTTTTTCAGTGTATTAATCTCGGGTTATGTGGCTTTATTAGTGACACAACCACATTTAGACCCATTTTCACTGATGTTTGAGGCATTTAGTGCTTTAGCGACAGTTGGCGTCACGATGAATCTTACAGCAAAATTATCTACCATCGGTAAAATCATTATCATGATATTAATGTTTATCGGGCGTGTAGGACCAACGACAGTATTATTAAGTTTAGCTACAAAAGCGAAAAAAGAAGTACGTTATGCTCATACCGATGTCTATTTAGGATAAGATTGAATAAGTTGATAGTGTAAGTGCAAAATGAGTCAAGCACTATCTAAGGTAAATGTCAAATCAACTCAAGGGAGTCGGAAAAATAGTGCGACAAAGAGTGGGATAACTTGAATTGTTCGAGAACAAGGTGTCTATTAAAAAGACGCGCAAGTCCACGCCTTGGCGCTATAGATAGGAGAAAATACGATGTTATCAGGCAAAAAAATTGGATTGTTTATTACTGGAGGTATTGCTGCCTATAAAATGGCAGAATTATCACGCCAATTTATCAAAAAAGGCGCGCAAGTACGCGTTGTGATGTCAAAATCGGCATGTGAATTTATCACGCCATTAACAATGCAAACACTGACTAAGCAACCGGTCTTAGTGGATGTATTTGATGAGACAGACCCACAAATCGTCCAACATGTTCATCTGGCTGACTGGTGCGATTATGTCGTGGTTGCCCCAGCGAGTGCTAATATCATCGCAAAAATGGCACAAGGGATTGCAGATGAGATTGTGTCGACAACTTTACTAGCGGTACATTGCCCACGATTGATTGTGCCAGCGATGAACAGTAATATGTATATGAATCCTGCCACACAACGCAATTTGGTGCAGTTAACGGCTGATGGCTACGAAGTGATGACGCCAGACACAGGCTTTTTAGCCGAAGGATATAGCGGTATCGGTCGTTTGCCTGAATTGCCAGCGATTGTCGAACATCTCGAGTGGCTCATTGCTAAATCTACTTTACCACAAGTCTTAACCGGTAAAAATGTAGTGATTTCAGCCGGCGGCACACGTGAACGTATCGACCCAGTCCGTTATATTACCAATGACTCCACCGGCAAAATGGGCTATGCAATGGCGCGAGCTGCCAGAAATTTAGGTGCTAACGTGACCTTGATTTCAACGGCTACACAACTGCCTATCCCACAAGGTGTTGACGTCCACTATGTTGCTAGCGCACAAGAAATGTTGGAGGCAATGACGCAACAACTGACGCAGCAAGATATTTTTGTCATGACCGCAGCCGTTAGTGATTACCGAGTTGCAGAAATTGCGACACAAAAAATAAAAAAACAAGCTGCCCAACAAGGATTGCAGTTGAATCTGATTGAAAATCCAGATATTTTAGCGTATTTAGGTCATCATAAACAAGATGGACAATTAGTAATTGGATTTGCCGCCGAAACGCAAGACGTTGAAAATTATGCGAAGAAAAAATTAACTAAGAAACAAGCGGATTGGATTATCGCCAATGATGTCTCCCGAAAAGATATTGGCTTTAATAGCGATGCGAATCAAGTAACCTTAATCAGCCAACATCATGAGCCAATCGCATTGCCGATGGCAGACAAATTGTCATTGTCGCACTCTATTTGGCAGACGATTATGGCTAATGAAGTCGCAAAATAAACAGACTAAACACGAGGATAATGGATGAAGATACGACCAACTAAAGTAGCAGATATTGATACATTAAAGGGATTGTTTGAACAAGGCCGACTTTACCAAGTTGCAACAGGCAATGTTAATCAGTGGACAAAAGGCTACCCGAGTACAGCTATATTAAAAGAAGACATTGCCCAACAAGGTAGTTATGTCGTTGAAATAGAACAAGCAATCGTCGGTAGTTTTTTCTTGCTGAAAACGCCTGACCCGACGTATACAATAATTGAAGAAGGGCAGTGGCTCAATGATGCGCCCTATGTTACCATACATCGTTTAGTGACTGTACCGAATAAAGGATTGGGAAAAGCTGTCTTACGAGTGATAATGAATCAATATGATAATGTAAGAATTGACACGCATGAACAAAATAGTCCGATGCGTCATGTATTAGAATCACTAGGCTTTCAATATTGCGGTATCATTTTTTTAGCAAATGGTGACCCCCGAGTAGCATACCATTGGACGAAAGCGGAGTAACATATAGTGCGACAATGAGCGTTCTGAAATGAACCACTGGAGAAAGGCAACTGCGTGCGAGTAACGCACAAAGGCGCCTTTTGAAGTGGAGTCATTTCAGCTCATTGGAGCCGGAATACATATAGTGCGACAATGAGCGTTCTGAAATGAACCACTGGAGAAAGGCAACTGCGTGCGAATAACGCACAAAGGCGCCTTTTGAAGTGGAGTCATTTCAGCTCATTGGAGCCGAAATACATATAGTGCGAGCGTGGGCGTTTTACCTCGAATCACTGGAGCAGAGTTCGCCGAAGCGACGCATCGCTTCAAGAGCTATGCGAAGTGGACGTCGAGGCAGCCCAAGCGAGCCTAAATCCAAAATCATCAGTGTGCGTGTAACGCACAGAGGAGACTTTTGAAGCGCCTGTCAAGCTAACCCAAACGAACCCAAAAAGGAGTGACACAATGGCATTAGAAATTAAAGCAATGGCGAGCGGTTATCGTAATGTGCCGGTACTACAAGATATAAACTTTTCAATTGAATTAGGAGAAATTGTGGGTCTTATCGGACTCAACGGTGCCGGGAAATCAACGCTATTAAAAACAATTTTAGGATTATTAAAGCCACTAAAAGGTGAAATTGCCATTAATGGCACCACCATTTTTGAAAATCAACAACGCTATGCGCAACAATTAGCTTATATTCCAGAAACACCCGTATTATATGATGAGTTAACATTACGCGAACATCTGGAGATGACTGCTTTAGGATATGATTTACCGATTGAAGTGGTGATGGAACGTGCAGAACCTTTACTGAAGTTATTTCGATTAGATAAGCACTTGAATTGGTTTCCGATACATTTTTCAAAAGGGATGAAGCAAAAGGTGATGATAATTTGTGCCTTTGTGACCGATGCAAAAGTATTAATTATTGACGAACCATTTTTAGGCTTGGACCCCTTAGCGATTAATCATTTTAAGACTTTGATGCAAGAACGAGCGACAGCAGGTACGGCAATTATTTTCACCACTCATGTCTTATCGATAGCCGAGCAATTATGTGACCGCTATTTGATGCTGCAAAACGGACAACTCGTAGCCAGTGGCAAGCTCGACGCGTTGCAGTCGCAAATGAATCTGCCAGATGCCACACTAGATGAGTTGTATATGGCGATGACGGAGGCGAGGGCATGACGCAGTTATTAGACTTATGGTCCAAGCGTTTTCGACAGTTTGGTAAAGAATTAGGCAAATACAGTCGCCTAATCTTTAATGACCATTTTTTCTTTATTTTATTAGTCATCATCGGATTTTTATTATTTTTCTACCGTGAGCAATTAATGGTCTTAAATCAGATGAATCACACGGTTGTCAAATGGCCGATTCTTATTGTAGCGATGGGGATATTGGGACAGCTGTCTTTATTTGGTCGTCCATTGTGGTTGATGAAAGAAGCAGATAAGAGTTATGTCTTTGTGCAAGGTGAACGTTGGCGCCAGTATTGGCAAAAAGGGTCGCTTGCTGGGTTAGTCTTACCGATAATCGTCAATGTCGCTGCTGTCGTTGTGCTATATCCTTTTATCAATGTAGCGACACGTTGGTCAACGGCACAACTGGTTATGTTAGTAATCTTACAACTGTTGCTGGTTGTCTGGAATCATGCGCTGTACTATGTGGCGATTTTTAAACCAGTTGGGCATCTACGATTATGGAGCAGCTTGGTATACACAGTTTGGATGATACTGTTTACTGCTATATTACCTCAAATTGCGCTACTGATTACTTTGATAATTGTTGTAGTAATAGTTATGTTCAGCCTTTATTGGTTGCGCCGTCAAGTATTGAATTGGCAGTCGTTTGAATTTACAGTGGAAATGGATTTAAAACGTCAAGCCGCTTTTTATAAATGGATTGCCTTTTTCGCGGATGTGCCGAATCAACGACCGGTTATTCACTCGCGACACACGTTTAATGGATTCATTCAGCGTTTGAGCCAGAACACACGCAATCGTGATTATTATTTATTATTACGGGTCTTGTTCCGCAATCATGCCTTTAGCGGTATTTGGGTTCGTGTATTGGTGTTTTTCAGTATATTAATGCTATTGACGCAAAATCATTACTTGGTGATGGGGTTGGGTATGGTTAGTTTTATTTTAACGATTATCCAATTGTTACCGATGATTGAATTATACGAAGCCAATCCTTTTCAAATGATTTATCCACAAGTCAAGCAATCGCAACAAACGGCACTGCAACAAGTATTACGCATTGTTGTATGTATCCAGTTGCTGGTATTTGTAGTAATTGCTGCGGTCAAATTCGGTACGAGTATCACCTTTGGTCTCGTCTTAGCGAGTTGGGTGCTCGTCGCAGTTGTATTAATCGAAGGCTATGTTCGCTTTTGGTATCAGAAACAACAATCAAAATGATAGATAAAAAGGCTGAGCAAAAGGTCGCCAGTCCCGCCGATTGACAACAGTTAATCGGTGGAGATACTTGGACAATTTGCTCAGCATTTTTCTGTCGTTGACTGTTAAAACTATTTCTTAGGATGCTTATCAATCACTTCGGGATGATTGTTTCATAGTGCTTTTCCGGTTAAAATCATCTCTTTTCCCACCTAGCCCAAACAGGGACGACCATCGTAATCGCCAGCCACAATAAGGAGGACATCAGCCGCTTATGTCACAAGGTGTTTCGAGTGGAGGAATATCATTTAGTTGAAGTAAAATAAAGTTTGGATAAAATTATTGCAAAAAGGAAATTGACTAGGAGCGATAGTACCTCAGTGGGGCTATCGTTTATAGGTGTTGGATTGAAAATAATCGACTTGATTTTTTCAATCTAACCCATAATTTATCAAGAAACATATAGCTTTATGTTTGAATATGTGCTATGATTTGTTGAAGATTAGTAGGAACAGATTATTTGCAGAAACAGTCGCTACGTCGGCAAAATTTTTTTGCCTAAGTGTGAAAAAAATTGGAAAAATTTATTGAATTTCTGTTATTTTTGAGTTAAAATTAAGTGAATGCATAAGATTTGTTTAAAATCAAAAGAGATTCTAAATAAATGCAGTGAATTCAATAGAAATAGTTTCAAGACCAACGAACTAGTGAACTGTCAGACTTTGTGAAAATAGTAATTTAGAGTGGGGGAACGATAATGCTGTTTAAAAAGAAAGAAATGGTGAAGCTAGACCGTGAGTCGTTATTACGATTATTAGTAGAACAACAGGAAACCATTGAAAAGCAAGCACAACAAATCGAACAATTAGAACATGTTGTTGGAATTATGGACCGTTTGTCGCGTCAAATTCCCAATCAATCAGTAGGAGTAAATCATGCAAGAAAATTTGATTAAGCAAGAATACGAACGGCTTGTGTATCGCAAACGTTTTACGCAAGTGGTCAAACACGTGCTCTACACCTTATTAGGTGTCGCATCAGTCGCCATACTGATTGCTGTAATGTGGTTACCGGTGCTAAGGATTTACGGACATTCAATGAACGCCACTCTAGCCGAGGGGGACGTTGTTTTTTCAGTTAAATCATCCGACTTTAAAACGGGAGATGTATTAGCTTTTTACTACAATAATAAAATTCTCGTAAAACGGGTGATTGCAAAAGGCGGAGACTGGGTCAATATTGACCACGACGGTAATGTGTTTGTCAATCAAAAAAAATTAGATGAGCCCTATGTATCGGACTTATCGCTAGGTGATAGTGACATTACCTATCCGTTTCAAGTGCCAGAAAACCGCTTGTTTGTTATCGGCGACCAACGCGCGACATCTGTTGATTCAAGGCATAAGGTGATTGGAACCATTGCTGAAGAACAGATTGTCGGCAAAATTGTTTTTAGAATTTATCCCTTAAATCGTATAGGATTGATTAAATAATTAAGGAAAGGAGGATGAAAATTGAAATTAAAATCAATCTTAAATCAGTTGATGCAAAATAACACGAAAAGGCGCAGTGTGACAGCCGTTTTAGCCCTGATAACAGTTATCTGTACAGTGTATTTTTTAATATTACCGGCAATCACATTGGAAGAGTCGGCTAAAGATGACGTAGGGATTGTTGGTGACAACGAAACTACAAAAGTCGAAGAAATCGAAAGCTTCCAAGAAGTGACAACAGTCAGTGAAACGGAGTCGGTCATGAATGAATCTGAACCGACAGAAACCACTGTTGCTGAAAGTGTTGAAGAAGAGTCAACGGTACCGCTGCAAGACAAGACCTTAGTGCTGAGTGACGCTAAACATGATATGAATGTTTATGTCACTGCGCCAAAAACTGCAGAATTACCTGCAGATACGGAGGTCGAAGTAAAAGATGTTGAAAAACATGATGAGAATTACTATAAAGAACAGCTGAAACAGCGGTTTAAAGATATTGATGTCTTAGAAGTCATTGATTTATCATTATACAGTCAACAGAATGAAGTTGAGCCGAATGATAAGGTTGAAGTAGATATCCGTTACCGCTTCAAATATCCTGACAATGTTCAAGTAGCCCATTTTAAAGAAGATGGCACTGTTGAAATCATTGATGCTAAACGCGCTAATGAAGAACAATTAGTCTTTGATACCCATTCGTTTTCAGTCTTTGCCTTAATTCAAAATAATAAAGAAATTCCACGGCACACATATAAGTTTCAAACGGAAGATGGTAAGCCGTTCAACTTTAAGACGAATGATGTTAAAGAAGTGTCAGAACAAATTATTAAAGATGGTGAGCAATTAGAAGATGTTGGGCTACCAGCCATTGACGGTGAGCGGACATTCCAAGGTTGGTATTTATATGATACAAAAACAAATACCTATGGTGAAAAAATTGATTTTAACCAGCCATTAGCTGTTTCGGAAACGAAAGATTTTATCGTACGACCGAAATTTGATGATGTGGCACATGCGACATTTTATGATGATGAAGCAGGTACACGTATTTACCGGAAAGAATCAGTGAAAAAATCTTCAGAGATTAATCTGAATGATTATAAAGCAGATTCGCCAGATACAAAATTAGTTTTCGCGGGTTGGAGCAAAGAGCCTAAAGGCGCGATTATTCCTAAAGCACAAGCTGCTAAGTATAAGGTGGAACAAGACACTGCTTTCTATCCAGTCTTTAAACCAGCGATTAAAATTTCGTTTGTGACTGGTGCAGGCAACGGAGCACCGATTATTCCGCAAAAATATATTGTTGCCGGAGAATCTGCCGTTTCTGCTGAACCTCCAACACCGGTGCGAGAAGGATTTATCTTTGATTATTGGAAATATCAAAATAGTAAATTTGATTTTAACCAAGTTCCTACAAAAGATATTACCCTTGAAGCTGTGTGGAAACCGGCTAATGCAAAATATACTGTGATTTACTGGCAACAAGTCGCAACTGATAGTGTCAATGCCACGGATGCACAGAAAAAATATGAGTATGCCGGACAAGAACAGCGTGACGGGACTGCTGGAGAATTAACCGCGCCATTAAATGAAGGCGACTTACGGAATAAATATACCGGCTTTAATTTTAAGCGCGCCGATGCACGTAAGACAATTGATGCTAATGGAAATACGGTTATTAATGTGTATTACGACCGGCAAGTTATCAAGATGCAATTTTATAATGGCTATAACCCCGGGTCAGGCTCTTGGGTTTGGAATGACCATAATTATACGACAACTTATATGGGTCTGTATGGGACGCCATTCACCAGATGGCCGCAAAATTTTAATTGGCAATATTATACTCAAAATAATGAGCTCAGTAATATGAGTTTTTTAGGTAATTATATTTTGCCAGAGGATGTACTTAGTATTCGTGGCGAGCAACCTCAAACAGTCATCCGATTTTTCAGACGAGAAGCTACAGTCACCTCAGCGGTTGAGTTCCTCACTGAAAACTTAGACCCGAATACCTATACAACCGTCAATCGAACGCCTGTTTCTGCTAACCGTTTTTACTTCTCGGAGAAATTTACAGGCTTTGAAGTCGCTTCCTATGAGACAAAACCAGTGTTCGGTTTGACTTGGTCAGCCAAGCGTGAAGCACGTGTAGGTGGGATGACTGACTTGTATAATTGGCGTGGCGTTTATTACGACTTACGAGTGTATTACAAACGTAAACGGTTTAGGTTAAACTACTTAGACCCGTTCAATGACCAGCCGTTAAGTGGCTTGTCAAGTACCGAGCTGCCATATGAAATGCCGTTAACGAACTCTAACCCAGAAAGTAAAGCCGGATTTACTGCGCCGATAACCACTAGACCGGGTTATGAATGGGATGGTAAATGGTATGAAGATGCTGCGATGACGAAAGAATTCAACTGGACGACCACTATGCCGCCACATGATGTGAAAGTGTACGCTGGTTTCAGACCGAAACAGTATAAGGTGACATTGGAAGCAAATGGTGGTGAGATTAATCAAACACAGTTCACTGCCACGTATGGTCAAAAGACTAGCAATAATCCAATACCGATTGAACGTAATTATGTCGCTGACCCAAATGGTGAGTATTACTACGTGGACGACCGTGTTAACCATACCGCCTTTTATACAAAGACACCCGTTGCGGGCGCTAAACGATACCGTTATGACCCTGGCGTGTATACCTTTATTGGATGGTATGCTGTCCAACCCGATGGACGCTTACGACCGTATACATTAGATACCGCCGTAACGCGTGATATTACGTTACGTGCTGCCTGGAGAAAAGTTGGGGAATACGCAGTGGTTTATCACACAGAAGCGGTTGATGACAAAGGCCAACCCATTCCTAAGGTAAATACCACTAATCCGCCAAGCGATTCTAATCGTTACAGCGATTTATCATCTGCCATTGTTGGGGCAGCTGCCTCAGCACCTGAAGGCTATCGCTTTATGGGATGGTATTATAATGGCACAGTGTATCGACCAAATGATGCCTTTACGATTGAAGCGGATGCCGCGGATGAGAATCACAAAGTTCATATGTTGCCAGTGCTGAAAAAATTAAGCGACCTGAACTTAACAACGACGCATTTAGTTTTTGATAGCAATGGCGGAACACTGACACAAGATAAAGCAGTGATAGACGAGATTAATAATGATGGTGGGCAACTCAATGAAACCAAAACACAAATCGGGTTTGCGCCGCTGAGTGATAATGGTACGCGGAATGCTTTATCTGATAAAGTATTTGAACGCAAAGGCTATGACTTTATTGGTTGGAGTTTGAATAAAGAAGCTAAAGAACCAAAATTTGTTGCGAACCAACCATTACTCATTACCAGCGAAGATGATGCAAAAAACGTGTTATATGCCGTATGGAAACCGAAAAAATATACCGTTACGGTTAAAAAAGTGGTCAGTGGTACGCAAAATGATAAGCAAGAAAGCTTTACTTTTGCGCCATATGGAGCCATCGTTGGAGATGATTTCCACTTGAAAGATGGCGACGTTCAAACGTTTAAAGTGGATTATGGCTCAACTATCAACGTTAAGGAATTAGCGAATGAACATTATCAAGTTGAACGCAGTGCTGTTTACGAGGGCAATGGCTCTGAAATAGATGGTAAAGAAGTCGCTCAGCAATCGGATGGGTCGATGACTGTCGAAGGGAATATCACAATGACGTTTACCAATACACGCAAAACACAACGGGTTGCTGTTCAAAAAGTAGATGCCTTAAATCAATCGCAACCACTACGCGGTGCGGTGTTTGACCTTTATCAAATGGATGAGCATGGCAATAAATCAGCCACCCCTTATCGTCAAGGGCTTCATACAGATGCGCAAGGGTATATTTTAGAAGGAGAAAATCAATATATTACCTTGCCAGCTGGAAAATACTTCTTGACCGAAACAAATGCCGCTGATGGTTATCAAATTGCAAAAGAAGATGCTATCTTGAATGTCGGTTCGACCGGTGTTTCCATGTTATACAAAGGCGTGGAAACCAATGGGGCAGTTGAGATGATAGGCGAACACACGGTGTATAGCTTTAAATTTACTAATGAAGCAGGAATGGAATTACCAGCAACCGGTGGTATAGGCACATGGGTATACACTTTATGTGGTAGTTTATTAATCGGTTTTGCCTTGTATCACTTAAGAAAAAGACAAACGATTTAAAATGATAATGCAATGACAAAAATCACTGGAGAGAGAGACTGAAGTGTGTAATACACACAAAATGGTTTTACGAAGTGGAAGTCAAGTCAATCTAAGTAAAGCCACTTAAAGTTTTTATGAGCGTAAGCAACAGTGATTAATAAGGGCGTGAGATAACCCTTAAATATATATATTACGAGGAGATAAATATATGAAATTTAGAAAACTCATTTTGACAGCAGCCGTGGTACTAAGTACCTTTTCACCAGTAGGATTTAATTCAGTTGCTCAAGCAGCAGATGATGCGACGATTACTGTAAAAGATACGCAAAAAGGTGCGACTTATAAATTGTATAAAGTTTTTGATGCGACAACAGATGGAGATGCGGTGTCATATACTATTCCTGAAGGAAAATCAATTGCTGATGCACCTGGGTTTAATAATTTTTTTGAAACGTATAATCAAGGGGGTAAAACTTACGTAGAGCTAAAAGCTGGTGTATCCCAAGCGGATGTGACAAAATGGGTACAAGACTTGAAAGGAACAGACTATGTAACAGAAGTAGGCGCTCCAGTTACAGAAGATGGTGTCGATACAGAAGTGTTATTTTCTGCTCTTGCATATGGGTATTATTTAGTTGACTCTACTGCAAGTAACCCAGCGTTAGCAATGGTCACTTCAGCTTATCCAAATGGTATTGTTCGTGAGAAAAATACTATACCAGGATGGGACAAAGGTGACGGAGAAGGTCAAGGTGGCAAAAGTATTAACGAAAAATCTTTTAATGTCGGCGAAATGGCAGAGTATACAGTTACATATCAAAATGCAATGAATTACAACAAACAAGAAAAAGTTTATCAATATGTTATTGAGGATACGATGCCAAATGGAGTGGAATTTGATAAAAGTTCAGTAAAGGTTGAAGTAAATGAAGAAACATTGACTGAGGGAACCGGAGAAAAGAACTATACTCTTGAAGAAACAGATTCAGGTTTCAAAATAACAGTACCGTGGGCTAAGACTCATGAGGAAAAAGGAAAATCAGAGGACGATGAAGATTTCTTTTATTCTTCTAAATCAACAATTAAAGTAACATATAAAGCAAAAGTACTAGAAGAAGCAACAGAAGGTTTTGCTAATCCAAATATTAACACGGTAACAGTTAAGCCGAACACACAACAAGAAGCGCCAGTACAAAAAGCTGAATTCTATAGTGGTCAAATTACAATCAACAAAGTGGATGAAAAAGGGAATCCACTGAGTGGGGCAGAATTTGCTATTAAAAATGATAAAGGTTATTTGAAAAAAACCGAAGAAGGACATACCTGGGTAAGTGATATTGAAAATGCTGATAAATTTAAGACCGAAAATGATGGACAAGTAGTTGTTTCAGGTCTAAAAGCAGGAGTATATCAAATTCATGAAACAAAAGCACCAGATGGATATAACATTTTAGAAAAACCTACTGTAGTTGAGTTAAAAGTTGCTCAAGGTGGTTTAATGGCCACTGCCAGAGTTGAAAACAAAAAAGGTGTAGAATTACCGTCTACCGGTGGTATGGGTACAACCATCTTCTATGTGATTGGTGGTACATTAGTTGTCGGTGCAGTAGTATTCTTAGTAGCAAAACGTAAAGTAGAATCAGAGTAAAAGATAGTGTGAGTGAGGGTTTTCTTCCTCGAACAACTTCAAAAAGCGCACAAAGGCGCTTTTTGAAGTAAATGTTGAGGTAGCCTGAGCAAACCGGAATAAAAACGTAAGCTCGGTGCATAAGAAGGGTTCGAATCCCTTCTTGCGTATAATGTCATAATCAAAGTATTTAGGATGAAAAGATGAGGGGATTTATCTGAAAAAACAGGATTTAACCACTAAATTATTAATTGTTTCATTAGTTGTCGGATTAGGGCTAATCGCCTATCCAACAGTAGCCAATTGGTGGAATGCCTTCCATCAGTCGCGCGCCATTATGGATTATGAAACAGCTATTTCGCAAATGAGCAATGAAAAGTATCAGCAATTATTAAATGAAGCTAAAGCGTATAATCAACAGATTAGCGAACAAGGGATTAATTGGGTGCTCAGTGATGCGGAACGAGACCGCTATAACAAAATCTTAAATGTTGACGGGCATGGTAATATGGGTTATATATCCATCCCTAAAATTAAAGTAAACTTGCCACTTTATCACGGTGTCAGTGAAGCGGTATTGCAATCAGCAATTGGTCATATTGAAGGCTCAAGTTTACCAGTCGGTGGACAAACGAGTCACTCCATTGTGTCCGGGCACCGCGGCTTACCATCATCACGTTTATTTACCGACTTAGACCGTCTACAAGTTGGCGACCGCTGGACTGTTTCCATCTTAAATGAAACACACACCTACGAAGTTGACCAAATCAAAACGGTCACACCTAATGATTTTCAATTTTTACAATTAGAACCCGACCAAGATTTAATGACACTTGTAACCTGTACACCGTACGGAGTCAATACGCATCGTCTGTTGATACGTGGACACCGTGTGGAAAATGAAAATGGGAATGCGATGGTCGTTGCTGAAGCTATCCAAATTCGTGCCATTTTTATTGCACCATTTTTAGCGTTGCCATTATTAATTATTTTATTCATAGGATTTTTATCATTAAGCAAAAAAAGACAGGCCAGACGTATCGCAGAACAACGTGTTCGCAAGCGATTGAATCAAAACCAGTAAGGGGTGTACGCCAGCATGAAACGTTTAATCGTCAGTTTAATACTATTTATTACTATGAGTGTATCAGTGCAAGCAAGCAGTGGCGGTACGCTACGTGTCATCCAAAATTATAATCAGGAGCCGTTATTAGGTGGCAATGTTGAATTGTATTCTATCGGAACCATGAATCAGCAACAATCCTTTGATATGATTGATGGGACAACGTTAACAGCACAAGCTATAGCTGATTCGGTTGAGTCATATACCACGCAGTATGCGTCTAAAGTATCCGAGCCACTAGCAGTCAAGCGTTTTGATAACCAGCATATTGCTGAATTTAATCAATTGACGCCAGGAGTCTATCTGGTCAAACAAACTCAATCACCTGCTGGCTACCAAATCAGTCAACCGATTTTGATGATTGTAAAAGATAATGTACAAGAGATTTATTTGAAGCCGAGCCCGGTCCCCAAAGATGTCCCTGAAACAATTACCACGCAGACGACAGTACCGGTGCATCCCGATGATGAAATCCCCTTTACAGGACAAAATTGGCGCCCGGCATTCATTTTTGCAATTATCGGATTAATCAGTTTTATTGCGTCATTTATCTTACGGGCACCTGAGAAAGGAGCGTAATCGTGCGAGTAGTCAAAAAACTGTTGCGACTCATTGCAGTGGTGTGTTGGCTCGCGGCAGCCTTTTACGCGAATCAAAATATTCAAGAGAGTCAGCAAGCCGGTAAGGTCTCTAGAATGATTTATCAAGAACTCGTAGCAACGGCACAACCTGCCATGACATCCGAATCGTCATCAATGGGTGTATTATCAGTTGATGGTCAGCAATATATCGGGTATTTGCAAATACCTGCATTAAAGATGAATTTACCGGTAGGAGCTGAATTCAGTTATGAACAGTTAAAGCAGACACCGACACGTTTTCAAGGTTCTTATTATGATAAAGATATGATTGTGTGTGCGCATAATTATTTATCCCACTTTGCCGAGTTGGAGTCGCTCCGGCCTGGTGATGAAATTAAGTTTAAAAATGTATCAGGACAAGTGTTTCGCTATCAAGTGACCAATATTGAAATCTTAGCCCCTGACCAATTAGCCGACCTTGTTAAAAAAGGGGATTGGGACTTGACCTTGTTTACGTGTACTTTTGACACATTGAACCGTGTTGTTATACGAGCAGCACAAATTTAAAAAAATAAAGGCTGAACTTTGAATAAGAGTCAGCCTTTTTATCATAATGAATGAGATAGGAGGAATGTCAATGACATTTTTATGGAGTTTATTAGCGGATATTATCGCCTTTATCTTATTGGTGATAATCGTTGCAGTAGTTGGTTTTGTAATCTATCAAAAAGTGAAGAAGAAAGATAAAAAATTGCCGGTTGAAGACGCTAAAATTGTGGTTTTAGATACGAAAGTCGTACTTGAACAGTCGCCTTTGGCAAAAGTGAGTTCTGATACTACCATCAAAATGGAGACACTAAAAAAAGCGTTAACCGCTTTAGGAGATGATGAACAGATTGATGAAGTTGCGATTGATTTAGCTGATTTTGTGCTGAGTCCGGCACAAATCTTTGAATTAGAACCATATTTTGAGCGGTTGCGTCAGCAAAAAACAGTTGTTGCTTACGGGACAGAATTATCCACGCTCACCATGTATTTGACTGCCTTATTGGCAAGCAAGGTGTGCCTACTGGATTCGAATAATACAGACTTTTCACTGCAATTCAAACAATCGTATCATCCATACTACAAGCAAATGCTAGAAAAAATCGGTATAACCTTACATATTTTACACATTGGCAGCTACAAAGGAACAGGTGAAGAATACGAATTAGACAGCATGAGTCCGGAAAAACGGGAGTCCTTAGATAAAATCAATCGAGCGTGGTTAGACTATATTTGCCAGCGTGTAAGTGAAAAGCGGCAAATGGAGTTCCGTGAGCCATTACTGGCAGGTCAGTGGTATATGGAAAATGTAAAACAAGCAGTAGCAGACGGCATTGTTGACGAATTAGTGGCATATCAAGCAATGCCACGTGCGGATGAAGGCGACGCAGTATCTATCAAACGCTATGCAGACACCTTGCCGAAAGAGAAAAAGTTGAAAAAGAAAGCAGCAGCTAAGCAAGATAAATTGATTGTGTTGCCGTTAGAAGGTGTCATTGGTAAAGGGCATCAACAAATCAACAGCGACACACTCTATTCGCAATTAAAACAATTGAAAGAATTAGATAATATCAAAGGCATCGTTTTAGCCATCAATTCGCCTGGAGGTAGTGCGTTGGAATCTGAAAAGATGTATCAACGACTTAAAAGTTTGGATGTGCCAGTCTATGCATGGATGCAAGATGTCGCAGCGAGTGGCGGCTATTATATAGCCAGTGCTGCTGAAAAAATAATGGCTACCGATACATCATTAGTCGGTTCGATAGGTGTCGTAGCAATGTTACCGGAAATGAGTGCCATCGCTGAAAAAGTGGGGATTAATCTGGAGTCGTATAATCTATCACAATACGAACAACTACACCCATTGACACCATTATCGTCAACTAACAAAGCTAAATTATTATCACGGATGCACGATGTTTATCGAGAATTCAAAGCACGTGTCATGGTCGCCCGGCACATGGATGATGCCACACTCGAGCCACTTGCTCAAGGCAAGGTCTATCTCGGACAGCAAGCGCAAGCGATTGGCTTAGTTGACCAATTAGCTACACTGGACGAGACGATAAAAGCTCTTGCTAAAGCTGTTGATATTGACGATTATGTTGTTAAAATCATCGCACCTAAACAGGATTTAAAATCAGAGATTCGTCAAACAATCGGCGGACTATCTGCTGAATTAGTGGCGACTTTAGACTTATTAAGTGGCGCTGAAACAATTCAAACGTATGAACCGTATCGTTTGAATGATTAATCAATAAACATTGCTTACATCCTATCTAGCGAAACATTTCATTAATGACTACGACCATAGTAGGATGCTGCTTGTTACAATTTGTCTTATAATCAAGCTATATCGAAACACACAAAAGATGAAATACGAGCAGAACCTTGTTATAATAGTGATACAGATAGACTGAAAAGAAAAGGAAGTGGAAGCAATGTATAATTATGGATTTGATACTACGTATTTTTTAGTAATTATCGGTGCAATGTTAGTCATGTATGCACAAACAAGAGTTAAGTCTACGTTCAATAAGTTTAGTGAATGGGAGACGACGAATCGCGTGACTGGACGACAAGCTGCTCAAACCTTATTACAAGCAAGTAATATACATAATGTAAGCATCGAACATATTCCAGGACACTTATCCGACCATTATGATTCACAAAATAAAGTATTGCGCTTATCTGATGCGACCGACCAAGAAACATCCATTGCCGCAGTCGCCGTTGCAGCACACGAATGTGGTCATGCATTACAAGATGCTGAAAATTATGGCTTTTTACGAATGCGAAATGCCTTTGTCCCAATTGCACAACTCGGTTCAAGTTTGTCAATGCCATTATTAATGATTGGCTTAGTGATGAATTTATTATCTTTAGTGTGGTTAGGTATAATAGCATTTAGTGCCGCATTATTATTCCAAATCATTACCTTGCCTGTCGAATTTGATGCAAGCAAACGCGCGCTCGTCATCATGGAACAATATCACCTAGTTGAACCCGATGAAATACCAGCAGCCAAAAAAGTACTCAACGCAGCCGCATTCACCTACATTGCCAGCACACTCAACAGCGCCCTCACACTCTTACGCTTCATACTAATGGCACAAAGACGCCGCGATTAAAAAATTGTGCGAGAGAGGGCGTTCAGCCTTGAACCACTGGAGAAAGGCACCGAAGTGCGAGTATCGCACGCAGGGGACTTTTGAAGTGGACGTCAAGGCTGCCCGAACGAGCCGTAATCAAAATTGTGCGACAAAGAGCGCCTTGAAATGAACCACTGGAAAATATGGTGCGAGAGAGGACGTTCTGCCTCGGACCACTGGAGCAGAGGTCGCAGAAGCGCACAGGCGCTTCAAGAGTTATGCGAAGTGGATGCCGAGGTAGTCCGACCGAGCCTGATTAGAATGCGCCGGAGCGCTAAAAGCGCTCCAAGCGTTATGTGAAGTGGAGTCATTTCAGCGAATTGGAGCCGTAATCGCCATTGTGCGAGAGAGGGCGTTCAGCCTTGAACCACTGGAGAAAGGCACCGAAGTGCGAGTATCGCACGCAGGGGACTTTTGAAGTGGACGTCAAGGCTGCCCGAACGAGCCGTAATCAAAATTGTGCGACAAAGAGCGCTCTGAAATGAACCACTGGAAAATATGGTGCGAGAGAGGACGTTCTGCCTCGGACCACTGGAGCAGAGGTCGCAGAAGCGCACAGGCGCTTCAAGAGCTATGCGAAGTGGACGCTGAGGCAGTCCGACCGAGCCGGATTAGAATGTACCCAAAGTGCACTAAGCAAGCTGTAATACAATATCAGCGGCTAACAAGTTGGAGTGAACTCACCCCAAAAAAGCGACAACTAGTACGCGCGCCAATTTGAGTAAGCACCCAAACCAATCATAAAAGGAGCAGTGATAAGATGAAGTTATGGCAACGAATTGCTAAACGCAAAGTCGACCGAGCATTAGCTAATGAGCTCTTAGACAAAGCCAAAAAAGAAGTTGAAAAAATGCCGCCGATTAATATTTTAGTCGCTGGAAAGACAGGTAGTGGTAAAAGTACCTTAATCAATGCACTGTTTCGTGATAATATTGCCAAAACAGGTGTCGGGATGCCGGTCACTCAGCACGTTGAGCGCCTTACCAAGGAGGGTGTGCCGCTCACACTTTTTGACACGAAAGGTTTAGAATTAACAGCTAGTAGTCAACAAGAAGTATTGAAAAGTTTCGCTCACCTAATCAATCATCAGCGCTCATTAGGTGATGATAAAGCGATTCATATTGTCTACTATTGTATTAATGCTACCATGGCACGGATTGAGCCGCTTGAGATTGAAATCATTCAAGCACTCGCTAAAGAGTTGCCGGTTATTTTAGTACTGACTCAATCGATTGGTGAAGATTCGAAACAATTTTATCACTATGTGAAAGATATGGCACTGCCAGTCAAAGCAGTCGTACCGATTTTAGCAAAAGAATACGTCATTGCTAAGCAAACAAAAATCGCTAGTTATGGGTTGCAGACACTGATTGACTGGACGTTAAAAATTATTCCATCAAAAGCGCATCAGGCTTTTATCAACGCCCAACAAATCGATATGGAACGAAAAATAAATAGTGCGAGAAGTTGGGCGAAAAAATATGTTACCACTTCCTTCGGTGTCGGCTTTATGCCAATTCCAGTATCGGACGCAACGGTATTAGTACCAATGCAAATCACGATGCTCGGACATATCACTGCTATTTTCGGTTTATCATTAGATAAGGCACAAATCGTCAGTTTATTAGCAGGGATTGGTGGTACCGGTGGTGTGACCATGTTAGGTAAATATATGGTAGGTAATGTATTAAAACTATTTCCTGGTGCTGGAACTGTTGCGGGTGGCTTTATTAGTGGTGCTACTGCCAGCAGTTTAACCATTGCTTTAGCCTATAGCTATATCGAAGTCTTACGCCGTATTTCAGAAGCGGAGCAAATGGGGCGCGATTTAAAATTAAATGAGTTACAACGAATTATGAACCAATCACTGGAAGAACAATTAAAAGTTGCATCTCAATTCATACCAGCAGCGATGAAGGAGCAGTTACCTGAGTGGCTACATGGCTTTCTCAATCAAGAATCGAAATAGAAAGAAGATAGAAATATGAAAATAGCCAATAAGATATATTTGATTGCTGGACTCTTATTTGTAGCAGCAGCTATCTATAATTATATAAATGCTGACACCTCAACCGCTAGTTTCCATGCGCTATTTGGTATCATCTTTATTACTTTAGGTGCTAAAGGAGCTTCAAAATTCAATTGGCATCAAAAAGATGATGAGTCATAAGCTGCGAATAAAAATATTACTACCGTGTCAATCACTTATAGGTTGATGCGGTAGTTTTTTTGTTGTTATCTCATCACGGTCTTCGTGCGAGGTTCCAGACGCGTCTTCAAATGACGCAAAAAAATTATCATACGAGAATAAGATTTCTGAAAAATCATGTGACTTTTAGTGGTTTTTACGATAAAATAATACTATGTGTATCAAGAAAACAGATGTAGAGATTGCGTGACAATAACCGAAATCAGTTTAACTTGACTAAAATAGCTAAATAACAAAAACGTAATTAGGAGTGACGAACACGTGAGTGAACACGAAATTCAAGAAACATTAAATGACCAATTAATTGCCAGACGTGAGAAAATGGCAGAAATGGAACAAACAGAAGGTGTCCATCCGTTTGCGGCAGGTTTTACAAGAACGTATACCTCCAAACAAATTATTGATGGCTATAATCATTTGGATAAAGCTACTATTGATGAAGGGGATAAAATTATCGTATCTGTAGCTGGACGTTTAGTATCTAAGCGCGGAAAAGGGAAAGCTGGTTTTGCTCATATTTTAGATATGGATGGCAAAATTCAATTATATGTTCGCCAGGATAGTGTAGGAGAAACAGCTTATCCATGGTTTAAAGTTGCAGACTTAGGTGATATTGTGGGTGTCACAGGATACTTATTCAAGACAAATACTGGTGAATTATCCGTATGGGCGACTGAATTTGTACCGTTGACGAAAGCATTGCGTCCATTACCTGATAAATATCATGGCTTAACCAATGTGGAGCAACGTTACCGTCAACGTTACTTAGACTTGATTAGTAACGAAGAGAGCCGTGCACGCTTTGTGAATCGCTCAAAAATTTTACGTGAGATTCGTCATTACTTAGATGAGTTAGGTTACTTAGAAGTGGAAACACCAACATTACATAACTTAGCAGGTGGTGCGAGTGCGCGTCCGTTTATCACGCATCACAATGCTTTGGACATGGAATTGTACTTACGTATCGCATTGGAATTACATTTAAAACGTCTGGTTGTCGGCGGTATGGAAAAAGTATATGAAATTGGACGTGTGTTCCGTAATGAAGGCATTGATACCACTCATAACCCTGAGTTTACGATGATTGAAGTTTATACGGCATATACTGTGTATACAGATATTATGGATTTAACAGAAGGGCTTATCCGCAGTGTTGCTGAACGTGTATTAGGTACTGCAACATTAGAATACGATGGTCAAACGATTGAATTAGGTAAACCATGGGCACGTCGTCATATGGTTGACTTAATTAAAGAAGCCACTGGCGTTGATTTCTGGCAACCAATGACTTATGAAGAAGCTAAAGCATTAGCTACAGAGCATCATGTTGAAGTCAATGACCATGACAATACTGTCGGTCACATTATTAACAATTTCTTTGAAACACACTGCGAAGAAAAATGTGTGCAACCAACCTTTGTTTATGGACATCCAGTAGAAATCTCTCCATTAGCCCGTAAAAATGAAGAAGACCCACGCTTTACGGACCGGTTTGAATTATTCATTGTCGGTAAAGAGTATGCCAACGCCTTCACTGAGTTAACTGACCCAATCGACCAACGTGAACGGTTTGAAGCGCAAATCGAAGAGAAAAATGCAGGTAATGACGAAGCGCATCCATTGGATGAAGACTTCTTAGAAGCATTAGAATATGGTATGCCACCAACCGGCGGTTTAGGTATTGGTATCGACCGCTTAGTCATGCTATTAACCGACTCACAATCTATTCGAGACGTCTTGTTATTCCCAACATTACGGAATGCATAAATAATAATTAGTATAAACCAGCCCCATTATCTTTGATAATAGGGCTGGTTTTAGTGCTAGTGATAAAAAACGGCTCTCCGACATCTTGTGGGGACCCACAAGATGTCGGAGAAAAAAATCAGAAGAACCCCGACAATAAATGGGGGGAAAAACAGAAAAACCATCGTGAAATTTCACGATGGTTTTTCTGTTTTTCTTATGAAACGTTCGTAATTGTTAACAAATGATAGTGATTTTAGACTATCTTAACGTCCATGTGTCTTGATTAACAACATACATCATACGATTGCGTGCTCTTGTAAAAGAATGCATTCCCTTTGCATTACGCATTATATCCTTTATAGTACCATTTGATGCTTCTGTAAAAACATTTGATATTCTACGATAATCAATCAAGATAAAAGAATGACATATTTCAACTCTCCAATTGTACAAGGTACGACTGAACTGTTTTAATTCTGGAATATTCGACTGTTGATATTCACTAATGATACTCATTAAATCATCCATTTTTTCTTCGAAAGGCAAAAAAGTATTATTAAAATTAAAATATATATCGACTAAGTGATATGCTTTTTCTAATATTGGGTCAATCTCTAATATCTTTTCCAATAATTGGGCTTTATTAATATATCGTTTTAATTTGCGATTATACTGTGGACGATTATGAAAATCAGATTTGCGTTCGAAAAATAGATATTTCCATTGTTTTAGTAGATAATATTCAGTAAAATCAGAATGAAATTGACGCATTATTCTTACTCTGATTCTATCTAAGCTATCGTTTAAGTTTTTGATGACATGGAAGGAGTCAACGCAAATGGTAGCTTTTTTAAGGTATTGTTGAGCGACAATTTTATAGTTTTTGTACATATCAATGCAGACATATTCCACTCGATTACGATGTTCTAAAGGAATCTGAGCAAAGTAGTTGAGTAGGTAATTTTTCCATCGGCTAGGTAAAACTTCAACGAGTTTCTTATTCTCGAAGTCATACATAACCCTGATAGTCATTCTTATCCAGTAAGCGAGTAATTTTTTTAATGAACTTTGGTAGTGTGGAATTGATAGCGTTAGCTTCTGCATCCATTTCACCAATTAAATATCCTACACTAATTCCTAATCTTTCAACTAACTGAATGATTACATCTAAATCAGGTGATATTTCGTTTTTTCAATTTTAGAGATTAAACCTTGGCTACAGATACCCTAAGTTAAATCTTTTTGAGTCATATTTTTTCTTTTTTCGTAATGTTTTTATTCGTTCAGCGATATTTGCTTTCACTAAAAATCTTCCTTCCTACTAAATTACTGTCATTATACACTTAAGGTAAGAGAATGAGCAAGTTAAGTATAAACACTTATGTAGTTAATAAAATTGTTATGTATTTGTTAATAACGTTTTTATTATAATAATTGAAATTGTGTTATTCTTTGGTGTGATAATCATAGATGGTAGTGATTATTTTAGAAAAGATTCAAATGGACTATTTCATTAGAAAACCGTGTTTAACTAGGCTGCCAATATTTCCTATTAGCTTAAAGGGGCGAAATCATGCATGCCATATAAAATTATTAAACGATAGCCGTTGCAAGTGCTAGTGATGATTAAACTAAGAATCGGATGGTTGGGTTACTGGTAAATGTACTGAATAACCTAGCCTCATTTAATTTATCTGTGTGTGACAAATTGAAATTGTTACGCGGCATGGAGGGGTGTAATTATACCACCTCAGCCATGGTTCTTTGAACGGAGAGATGGGTGAAGTGGTTAATTAGAGTGTAAAAGAAGTCGGGTAAAGACGAACCGTTCTGATTATTTCTTTAAATTTTTATTTCGGAACAAGTGTACTTGTTTAAGATTGCGGTCATTTAATTTTAATTGAGCAATTAATTCAGCTTTATTGATATATTCCTTGGATTCTTCCAACATATCTAGTCTATACGAAGCGTGAGCGAGTGCTAAGAGAATATCTTCTAAATAAAGAAGACTATTATTCGAAGCGGTTATTTCAAGTGCATCTAGTCCGAATTGATAACTTTCCTCGTATTGTTCTAACTTATAGTAAACACGTGTTAAAGCGTACAATATTTTATGATTCAGTTTCCATTCGACAATAGGAAGTTGTGAATAGGAATAAGCTTCGATAAGAACATTTTTGGATTGATAAAAATCATCAAGTTTTTCATAAGCAATCGCAATTAATAAAAACAGATTTATTTTTAATTCGATATTGAATTTATTGTTATTAATACTGAGTGTGTTGATTAACTGATTTGCTTTGTCGATTACAGGTTCAATTTCTTTGTAACATGTTAATCGAACAATTAAATTAAGCCATTCAAGATAATTAGACTGATTAGGTGAAAGAGAGGATGTGTTTAATGTTGAAAGGTATATTTCCAAATTAACATAATCTCGTTTGTCTAATAAGGATTCGATATAATCGGTACTAATCGTTAAATATGAATTATTATCATTTAATAAAGTAGTAAGTGAGATATTTAATCGATTACATATTTGCTGTAATAATTCAATATCAGGACTTAATAGACCTTTTTCAATTTTTGAAATAATGCTTTGATTAGTTATTCCCTCAGCTAAGTCACTTTGTGTCATATTTTGCTGAAGGCGTAACTCTTTGATTTTTTTATTATAATCTAACATAAAAATTTACTCCTGACTTGGGTTCTCAACTCTTATTGTAACTGAAAATATAAACTATGGAAAGGAAAGAGAGCCAGAATAAAAAAACAATATATACTATTATATTCTGCATTTGATTTATATATTGATTTTTTGTTGGAAATAAGTTAAAATCACTATAAGAGGTGACTAAATATGAAAAAAATTCTTTTGCTTATCGCCTTGTTCTTTATTGCAGGTTGTAGTGAAAATAAAAGCAAAGAAAATAACATTAATGAAGTATCAAGTAGCAATTCATAGGCGTCGATTCAAGACAATGACACTCAAAAAATCGTAGTGTCATTGACACATTGACATTTAGCGTTACAATTTTTGGAGGTATTGTATGAAAAAAATTCTTTTGCTTATCGCCTTGTTCTTTATCGCAGGATGTAGTGAAAATAAAAACAAAGAAAACAATATTAGTGAGTCACCCAGTGCTAATTCAAAGACGTTGAAACAAGAAGAGAATGCTCAAAAAATTAATGATGTATTTTCAATAACAAATTCAGCTTTGAAAGAATTTACGGACAAAAAATTTAATCTCTATAATATTATAGAAGTTTCGCGAGATGAGGATTCTTATAACGATTTATTTAGTTCTATTTATGAGGAGCCTATTTCTTTTGAGAAAACAATGGATGGATACGATACAGTGTATCACTCTAGGTCTGAAACTCGTTCGATAAGAATACAACAACATGGTAGAAATTTATCGATTTTCAATTCTTTGCTTCCAACTTCAAAACTTTGGGCTGTGCATGAAATTATGAAAATTAATCAACAAGGTGAAATAAATTTCTCCCAAATTTCAGATGATAATCCAACAATTGTTCAGGGGAAACAATTAATTGAGAATTTTTTGAAGGAAAACTTTAATGTTCAAGGTGTAGATGTATCTTATGTTTATTGTGATGGACCGACAATAGATGAATTTAAAGAAATGTATAAAAAATGGCCATCAGCAAAAGAAGAAAAGGAGATTCATCTACCATCGGCTGAACCATTTGTCTATTATAAGGTAACTTCAAAAATTGAAGGGGTTAAAGTTTTCGGAGGTGCTATTGTTAGTGAAGAGGGTGGCGAAAATTCTATATCAGGTACTACTATTGAATTTATCGTAAGAGATTCAAAAATTGAAGAATTTATTTTGCACAATCTATATTCATTCGATACAATCCCCAGTCGCCAAGTGGGTATCACAAAAGAAGAATTGTTTAATAAATTAAAAGCGATATTAGAGAATCGTTATTCCGAGAAGCAATTCACCATTGATAAAGTGACAGTTGAATATTTACCAATCATTGACAATCAAAACAAAATTTATGAATACAGACCAACACTGGTGTTGTCAACAACTGATGATTCAAATGACGAAAGATATCATTTTTCCCCGGTGTATATTGATATTGAGACAGGGGAAGAAGTAACAAGATGAAACGTTAGTCGTATAGATAGTATCATTAATGAATTTACGTTTAGCGTTACAAACTTTTTGGAGGTATCGTATGAAAAAAATTCTGTTACTCCTTGCTCTGTTTTTTATCGCAGGTTGTAGTGAAAATAAAAGCAAAGAAAACAATATTAGTGAGTCACCAAGAAATAGTTCAAAGGTAGCGAATCAAGAAGATACTAAACAAATTGATGATATATTCTCGATATCTAACTCAATTGTAAAAGAATACACTCAGAAATAATATAATGTTCATAGTATTACAGAAATAGCTCAAGATTTAGATTTTTATAAAGAGTTATCGCAAACACTTTATGGTGAAGAATATTCTTTCGAACATATTGAGCGTGATTATGATGATGGATATAGGGCAAATAATGAAACGCGAACAATATACATTATGCAATCCGATAGAAAATTAATGTTTGGGAGTTCATTAATTCCAACTTCAAAACTTTGGGCGGCACGAGAAATAATGCATCATAGTCAAGAAGGTAGGATTAGTTTACCAGAAGTATCTGAGGAAAATACAATAATTGCTCAAGGAAAACAATTGGTGGAAGAATTTAAAAAAATAATTTTAATCTCCTGAGTCTGGACATATCGTATAAATATTTTGATAATCTGCGATAGAGGCATTTTTGAGAGGATATCAAAATATGGAATTAGCAAAAGAAGACAAGGAGTTTAACCTTTCTTCTGATGAAACTTTTGTTTATTATAAGGCAACTCCTAAAATTGAAGGACAAAAAATTTTTGAAGGAAGTATTTCTAGTGAAGACAATAGTGGGCACTCTATTTCAGGTACTACAATGGAATTTGTTGTTAGAAATTCAAAAATTGAAGAGTTTAACATACATTTTCTATATACATTCGATTCAAAGCCGAATCGTCAGGTAAGTATCACACAAGAAAAATTGCTACAATCGCTAAAATCAATTATGAAGAACTGTTTTTCAGAGCAGAAAGTCATCATTGATAAAGCAACAGTTGAATATTTACCAATCATTGACAATGAAAATAAAATTTATGAATATAGACCTACATTAGTGCTGTCAACAACTGCAAATAATTCAAATAATGAAAGATTCTATTTTTCAACACTTTACATTGATATTGAAACTGGAGAAGAGGTGAAGCGATGAGTCGTTTTATAAAAGAAAACTTATTACATTTTATTAAGTCTTGGCTATTCATCGGGACGATTGTGGTATACGCAGTCGTTTTGTATATGCGTTCAATTCAAGAATTGAGTTTCTCGGTTGGTTCAGGATTGTTCTATTTTTTAAACTTTATGCCAAAGTTGGAAGGGATTGGCGCGGTCTTAATATTAATTCTCTGTTTTCCGATGGCAAGGTACTATAATACTTGGTGGAATTCTGGGGCGGCTTTATTTCAGTTATATCGCTTAGGTAAAAATAAATTTATTATTGCGATGATAATTACCGTCATTATTGGAACATCCATTGTGGCTTTTCTGTCACAGTGTTTGTACAGTGGGTTAGTTTTACTGACGCATTCGCCACTGGGGACAAGTGTAGATACGCTTAAACAAATGGTATCACGTGGCGGCTTCCGTGCATTATTAACAGGTAATTGGGTGAGTGTTTTAACGTATTATTTAATTGTTTTTAGTCAAAAGATATTTGAAGTAGTTTTCTACAGTTTATTAACATTGATATTTTCCATAAAAGTAAGAGATAACTATATTATTTGTGTCGCGCCGATGGTTCTGCATAATTTTTTTAATCTCATGCATTTACCTTATGAGCGCATGCATCCGGTTGTATTCCTATTCTTACCGCAATTCGTTTTTGATCCAAACTTTACGTTTGAAAGAATCATATCAGAGGTATATCCACATTTGTATTTTGATGCGGTGGTTGTGATTGTTCCTATAATTTATTTATTGATTTTGTCAGTGATGGCATTTTTCGTTATGAAGTGGTTACTACAAAGTGAGATGTCCCAATTAGGTAAGGTTGAGGTGATACGATGAGAGATAAGTCATTTAATCTATTAAAGCAGTACTTATTTGATAATATCTTTTCGTTAAAATATTTATCGGCCATTGTATTTGTATTATCGTATTTTATGCCTTCTTTGTTGAAGCTTAACGATGCTTCGGCTACTGTTGGATTAAGAATGCATATTTCTGGTATATTTTTCTTGTTAGTAAATCCATGGGATGTTATGTTCTTTTTCTTGGGCTATTTGATTGTAATCTCGAATGTTCCTTTTAAGCAAAATATTCAAAAGCAAGTATTGGTAAGGATGGGCAAATTACGTTGGATATTGCATCAGATGTTATACTTAATCTGTACGGCAGTCATTTATTTTCTAACGGTGATGGGGGCGTTCGCTATTATTTTATTTAATTCCATCGGCGTCTTTTCGAATTGGGGTAAATTTTTAGGTGGATTAAGTCGAGGGGATGGCGCTTTGACGGAAATTACCCCCTCTACATTCATTGCTTCGCCAAAAGTGTTGGAAGCCTACAGTCCGATGCAGTATTTTCTCGTTGTCTCGCTAATCATTATTAGTGTCTTGATTTTATTTTCATTTGTTATGTTTGTCGGTAATCTGTATTTTAATTTTTTAGGCTTTTTATTAGCAGGTATTTTACTGTTTTTTAGTATATTTGTTTATGCAAGTCAAGGGTATTTGTTATATTATGCTTCGCCATTGACTTGGATTGCGCTAAATACTATTGGTTTGAATCCGTACTCTAAGTATCCATCGTGGGGTTATGTGATTACCTTTATTGTCATTGGAATGGTGCTGTTAGTCAGTGCAGCGCTCTATAAGGCTAAAAGTAATAGTAATTTTGATTATTGACAGTGAATGGAGGTCATGTGTGATGGAAGCGTTGATACAAGTAAAAAATGCGACAAAGTATTTTAAAAAGAAGCGAGTTTTTGAGTCGGTTCATTTGGAAGTAAAACAGGGTGAAATTATTGGAATCGTCGGGAAAAACGGTAGTGGGAAGACGATATTATTTAAGACAATATTAGGTTTTTTACCATTGAATGATGGCGAAGTGATTGTTAATGGAGAGGTTGTCGGAAAAGATATAGATATTCCCAAAGATGTGGGGATTATGATTGAGAATCCAGGGTTTTTGTACAATAAGTCAGCATTTGATAATTTGAAATTGTTAGCACTTATCAATAATAAAATATCTGACCAGGAGATTAATGAAGCCATTGAAAAAGTTGGGCTGGATGCTGCTAACAAAGACAATGTTTCGACTTATTCATTAGGGATGAGACAACGCTTAGGGATTGCTCAAGCGATTATGGAGAAACCAGCGGTGCTTATTTTAGACGAGCCTTTGAATGGGCTGGATAGCTCGGGTGTCGAGGAGATGCGACAATTACTGCTTGATATTAAAGAATCAGGCACTGCCATCTTGTTAACGTCTCATAATAAGGAAGATATTAAAGTGTTATGTGACCAAGTCTATAAATTTGAAGATGGCTTTTTGTTGGCGGAGACAACGGAGTAAGTTGTCTGACGTTAGAATGCGATAGATGTTTTAGTTCTACAACTTACATAGTTGTGGAGCTTTTTTGGTGTTTGAAGCTGGTATTGTGTCGGTAGCGACGTGTAATATTGGTCATTTTATGGATAGACCACACGCTTTTTTACCGATTATTTTTTATGGAAAGGGTTTAATCAAAAAGCAATTGTGATATAATTAATGGAAAAGAGAGGGTGACTATGGTGAAAGTGAATGACATTTTATCAATTTTACAAAAAGATATGAAAGCAGCAGTTTTTGCGACGGTGGACCAAGAAGGTAAGCCTCATGCGCGGTATGCTCATATTGGAGTTGCGAATGAACAAGGTATCTTCTTTATGACAAGTCCTAAAACGAATTTTTATCAACAATTGACGCATAATCAACAGGTAGCGATTACCGCAATGTCACAAGATGATTATTTAATTCAAGTGATTCGTATTGAAGGTAAAGTGAGAGAAATTGGTCGCGAACGTTTGGAAGAAGTATTAAAAGATAATCCATTTGTGAAACATGTCTATCCAACGGAAAGTGATATTGCTGGTGTACAAGTATTTCATTTATATGAAGGTGAAGGCTTCTATCATAGTATGACACAAGGGCATAAATATGTCTTTAAGATTAATGAGCATGCTTCAGGAGCGAAATAGAGAAAAATAGCTAAAAAGAAGACCGACTTGATAAGTGAACAAATCAAGTCGGTTTATTTAGGCACGAATCATTATTTTGATTCGTGGAATTTTTTCATGATTCCAGCTTTAGATAATAAGCTACGAACTGTGTCAGAAGGTTGAGCACCATTGCCTAACCATTTTAAAGCTAATTCTTCTTTTACATCTAAAGTTGCTGGTTCTGTTAATGGGTTGTAGATACCGATTTGTTCGATAATACGACCATCACGTGGAGAACGAGAGTCTGCAACAACGATTCTGTAGAAAGGTTTTTTCTTAGCACCCATACGTTTTAAACGGATTTTTACTGCCATGTGTTATTCACCTCCATAAATATCATTCACAATTAAGAATTATAACAGAGAAAAAAAGGTCTGTAAAGTATTTTTCCTTTACAGACTAAATTTTTTCATGGTAGATAATTAGTAAGTATTTTCTACATTACAACATCATCCGATAAATCGCCGCTACATCCGCTTCAGCAAGTGGGACAAAGCCGCCAACATAACCGCCGCGTCCATTACCGTAACACGCATTATGCGCCATTTTCTCAATGTCTGCGACTTTACCACCGAGTTCATCAAAGTTTTTCGGCATACCGATTGATATTAGAAACTGACGAAAGGCTTCAATACCTGCTTTGGCTGTGCGTTCAGGATGTTCAAAATCCATTTGGCAGCCCCATACACGAACTGCAATTTGTGCAAAGCGCATTACATTATGCGATAAATTATACGTAAAGACAGCTGGCATTACAACCGCCAAGCCAGCGCCATGAGCGCAGTCGTATTCAGCTGATAATTCATGTTCAATATCATGGCTCGCCCAATCTTGGCTACGACCGACACCACATGAATTATTATGTGCCATCATACCTGCCCACATCAGATTAGCACGTGATTCATAATCATCGGGATTGTCTATGGCTTTTTTGCCTTCAGTAATCAGTGCTAGCAATAAGCCTTCAATCATACGGTCAGTGACTTCAACGTTTTTCGTATTGGTTAAGTAGCGCTCATACAAATGCGCCATCATGTCTGTAATCCCGCAAGCTGTTTGATAAGCAGGGAGTGTTAAGGTTAATGCAGGGTTTAGTATGGAGAAGACGGGTCTAAATGCTTCTCCTGACGCACCGCGTTTGAACATACCTTCTTCTTTTGTAATTACTGAGTCAGGCGAGCCTTCACTACCTGCTGCCGAAATCGTTAAAATAGTACCGATGGGTAGTGCGTGTGTGACGGGCTTTCCTTCATAAAAATCCCAAAAATCTCCGTCGTACACTGCTCCGGCTGCTATGGCTTTAGCTGAGTCAATGGCGCTTCCGCCTCCAACAGCTAGTACGAAGTCAATCGCTTCTCTTTTACATAATTCAATGCCTTCGTAAACTAGTCCACTACGAGGGTTCGGCATCGCACCACCTAATGTTAGATAGGCAATGTTTTCATCGGTCAATGCTTGGGTCACACGGTCTAATAATCCAGAGCGCACCACTGAACCGCCACCGTAATGGATAAGTACTTTAGTGCCACCGAAGCGTTTTACCAATTGACCAACCTCTAGTTCTTTATCCTTACCGAAAGCAAAATAGGTTGGGGCATAAAAATTAAAATTTTCCATGACAACTCCTCCGTCCAATGTATTGAGTTAATTATATAACGAAGTTAAGTAATTTGGAAGTGTAAAGGATTACAAGTAGACTAAAAAACGCTTATTGGACATTCGTGTCACAATAAGCGTATCGCAGGTGTTAAATAATTTCTTCCCAATGATAGCGACGATAAGCGATATAGGCGAAGAGAACGGTTAATCCATTGGATAATAACATAGCTAGCCAGATACCGGTAGAACCTAATGAAGTAAAATGGCTAAAAATCCAGATGAATGGCAAGCGTAAGAACCATAGACGCCCAATCGCCATGTACATCGAATAATTTGTTTTGCCCACACCTTGGAAAAAGCCGCTAAAGCCTGAAAATAATCCCATAAAGAAAATAATAAAGGCTGAAAAATATAAATATTCGCTCGCTTGTATCCAGAGGTTGTGGTTACTGTTATCTGTAATAAAAATCGACAGTAGTGGATTTTTAAATAAGAAGATTGTCACCGATGAGACAACGGATATCAGTAAGACAATGTATAATGTTTTAGTAAAGATGGCTTTGGCGCGGTCAAATTGTTTTGCGCCAACATTTTGTCCAATTAACGAAGTTAACGCCATCCCGATACCCATTTGAGGCTGTGTCATTAAATCCGATAGGCGGTTACCCATTGAAAAGGCGGCTAATGTATCCGTGCCGTAGGATTGAATCAATCCATTTAAAACGGTGAAACCCATGGCGGCACCACCGTAACCAAAAGCACTCGGTAGCGCAATTTTACTCAGTGACTGGATGCTTGGCCAATCAAAGTGAAGACTGAACTTCAATTGAGGAATGCGTGAGCGTGATTTGACCACAAAAGCGGCTAAGAGCAGTAAGACGATTTTCGAGATGACAGTCGCCCATGCGGCACCTGTAATCCCCATGTCTAATCCAGCGATATGGAGTAGAGGAACGGTCTTAAAGATGAGAAATGGGTCGAGTAAGACATTGAGTAATGATGAAATCGTACTGATTGCTGTAATCATTTTTGTTTGCCCATCAGCATTTAAGATGGCTTGATAGGCAAAATAACCAAAGTCGAAAAATAAACCAATAAAGTTGATTTTCAAGTAGGCAATACTTTTCGCTGCAAATTCTCCGGTACCGCCCATCCAATGGACAAATAGTGGCGAGGCGAAGTAACCGATTGTTGAAAAAATTAAACCAATCAGTAAGGATAGATTTAATGCATTTTGTGCATATTGATGCGCCTTGTAATCTCTTTTAGCGCCTAAATTTTGAGCAATCAATGTCGTTGCACCCACACCGATTCCCATCCCAAGTGAGATAAAGAGGAAGTTTAATGGCCAGACAAAGGCAGTAGCTGCAAAATCGTCGGAAGATAGCTGTGCTACATAGAGCCCATCCGTTAAGTTGTAAAGTGTTCGAATTAAGTTATTAAGCATTAAAGGCGCCGAAATTGTTAGGATTGTTTTAGTTATCGGCCCTTCTAACATTAAATTTTGTTTTGTTTGTTTCATTTTCTAATCACCAACGGTATTATAGCAACTCTACTAGTTATTTGCACGTGTTAAATATCATTTGTTGGCTTAAGTATCAGTATTTACAATCATACTGTAGTGGCTGGCATGAGCATAATTGTTTTTGGTAGTGAAACCATGTGTTACATTATGGATAAGGAAAATGAAGAAAGAAGGAACAATATGCGTGAATATGATTTAATTACAATTGGCGGAGGGAGTGCTGGGATTGCGACAGCTAACCGAGCAGCACAATATGGCGCCAAAGTGGCGGTGATTGAAGCGAATTTAATCGGTGGAACGTGTGTGAATGTTGGCTGTGTCCCTAAAAAGGTTAGTTGGTATGCGGCTAAAATTAATGAAGCCATTCATCATTATGGACCGGGTTATGGCTTTACAGTGGAGAATCCTCAATTTGATTTTGAACAATTTTTAGCGGCACGTAATGGCTACGTGGAGCGTTCACGCAATAGTTATGATAATGCATTTACCAATAATGGTGTGGAAGTTATTGAAGGCTATGCGACATTTGTGAATCAAAACGAAGTTGAAGTCAATGGCGAGCATATCCGTGCCAAGCACATTGTGATTGCTACGGGTGGTAGACCGAGCGCTCCAGATGTCAAAGGGATTGAATTAACGGATAATTCTGATGATTTTTTTGCTTGGCAAACATTACCAGAGTCCGTACTTGTTGTTGGTGCTGGCTATATTGCGGTTGAGTTAGCAGGTGTCTTGCACGCCCTTGGTGTTAATACCAAACTAGCTGTCCGCTACGAGCGTCCATTGCGTTCATTTGACCGGATGTTAACGGATGGACTTGTCGAAGTGATGGAGAAAAATGGACCAACGTTATTAACGAATACAACTATTGATGAATACCGAAAAAATGGTGATAAAATTGACTGTTTAATGAATGGGAAATTAGTAGCAACAGTGGATAAAGTAGTGGTGGCGATTGGACGCAAACCGAATGTGGAGCACTTAAGCCTAGAACGTGCGGGGGTGTCCTTAGACGAGCGTGGCTATATTCAAGTCGATGACCAACACCAAACGACTGCGCCAGGGATTTATGCGGTTGGTGATGTGATTGGCAAAGTGGATTTGACACCAGTAGCGATAAAAGCGGGACGTCAGTTATCGGAATATTTATTTAATCATGCCGAGACTGCAAGTATTTCCTATGATTTAATCCCTACAGTTGTCTTTAGCCATCCACCGATTGGTACGATTGGTTTGACAGAAGAAGCGGCGATAGAGCAGTTTGGGGAAGCAGATATTAAAGTGTACCGTAGTAAGTTTTTCTCAATGTATGCCTCAGCGAGTGGGCATCGTGAGCCGTGTTATTTTAAATTAGTCTGTCAAGGTCCGGATGAAGTAGTTGTAGGGCTTCATGGTATTGGAGAGGGCGTTGATGAGATGATTCAAGGGTTTGGTGTCGCGATGAAAATGAAAGCAACCAAAGCGGATTTTGATGCGGTTGTCGCGATTCATCCAACAGGTAGTGAAGAGTTTGTGACAATGCGCTAGAGATGAGTTGCGCTCAGTTTTCGATAATGGAAATAAAATGAATGTCAGTAGTTAGTGATTGATTTTGTAGGTGCATATTATTTGAAAAAAACAGAAAAATATTTTAGAATAATATGTAATAAATGGTTTCGTATTGAGACATTTATGAGTGAAACAATAAGTTTTGTGCTGAAAATCAATATCAATGGATTGCTGTAACATCAATTTATTTTATATTGATTTTTAACAACAATACAATCATTTGGAGAAGGAGTGAGAGTAATGATTTGGTCATTAATCGTAGGTGGTATTTTAGGTTGGTTAGCTGGCGTTATTTTAAATCGTGATATTCCAGGAGGCATTATCGGAAATATTATCGCTGGTTTCTTAGGCGGATGGATTGGTAACCAATTATTTGGCCCAATTGGTCCAGTGTGGGGCGGATTTAGTGTCGTTTCAACATTATTAGGAGCTATATTATTAATTATTATTGTCAGCTACTTATTTAAACGCAGAGGACGCTAATAATAGCCAGATTAAAGATGTCTATTTTAAACAAATAGGCGTCTTTTTTGAAATTTAAAGCAAATAGAATAAGCATCAAGTGAAATTCAATCACTTGATGCTTTTAAGCGAGGCACTATTATGCTTTTTGGTAGCCAATCATTAATCCGCCGCGTTGTGCGTAATAACTACATAACCCGCTGGTTTGATTGATTTCTACTGTTGCTTGTGGATATTGTGCTAATACTAATGTCTTAAACTCTTGAGCCACCGTTTCGTTAAGGCAGTGTGACACAATGACTTTACCATTATCAAAGCCGTTACGTGTTAATTCTTCGACCAATGTTTTTAAAGCGCGCTTTAAGCCTTTCGATTTATGAATGACATCGATTTGACCTACAGCGTTACGTTCACCGATTAAGCGAATACCTAATAAACCAATCATCGAGCCAACAAGTTTATTTAAGCGACCATTTTTAACAAGGTTATCGACGGACTCAAGCATAAAGACGAGACCAATCTTGTTGTGATAGGCTTTTAATAATTCGACAACATTATCAAATTCAACATCGCTGGTAACAAGTTCAACGGCTTTATTTATTAGTAAGTCAACTTCAGCACCGGCAGAAAGGGAGTCGAAGATGAAAATATTTTTAGTAGGGTCTTGTTCAAGGACTGTTTCTTTTGCTAACAAGGCGCTATTATAACTGCCCGATAAACCGCTTGAGAGTGTAAAGCAAATCACATTGTCTGCGTCAGCAAATGCTTTCGCATAGGTATCAGGTGCTGGGCAAGCACTCGAAGAGCCTAATTTACTGTTTTCCATTTTCTCAATTAATTCTGAAACTTTTTCAATATCATTATCAATAAATAATTCAGTACCAATATTAACGAGTAAGGGTACGACTTCAAAACCAACTTCTTGCGTAATCTGTGGATTTAAGCGACTATTAGCACCTGAATCCGTGACAATTTTCCATTTCATTTTTCTTACCTCCTAAGATTTGGAAGAAATGAGTGGATTAAGAAAAAACACTCATTAAGTTAATTGAGCGGATTCTTTCGAAAATTTGCCCAATAGACTGAACGCACCAGACAATAGGTTACTGAATGGAGCAGACGTACCGTAACCATGATGAATTTCTGACAGAGATTACAGCTCATTATTATTGTAGCATAAACATGAGCATTTCCTCAACGATAGCAAGGTGAATGTAGATTATTTTTTGTTTGTTTGGCAGTTGGTTACCTAATGAAAGGTAGGCAACAGTTGAAGCCGATTCATCTTATGGCTAAAGACAAGAACATTTTCAGCTCATTCATGAAACGTGTATTAAAATTACAATTATTTCGCAAGAATTTATGGTAAATTCATTGAAATAGTTTTCAATTACCGCTACAATAGGATTATCAATCATTTTAATAAAAAAAGCCACATGAATGATATGCAAAACATAGTGCGAGAACGAGTGGTCTGAAATGAACCACTGGAGAAAGGCACCGTAGTGCGAGAAACGCACGCAGGGGACTTTTGAAGTGGAGTCATTTCAACGAGTTGGAGCCAGAATAAAACATAGTGCGAGCGCGGGCGTTCAGCCTCGAGCCACTGGAGCAAAAAGTGCCGGGACGCGTTAAGCGTACCAAGCGATTTGTGAAATGGACGTCGAGGTTGCCCGAACGAGCCAAGATAGGAGGAAAGTATCATGCTTTTAGGAGATTTACATCCATCGAATTTGTTAGTAGTTATCTTTTTGTTTTTTGGAACAATAGCGGTAGGGTTTGGAGCCATTGGTGAAACACATTATGCGATTATTTCGATTATAATACCAGCAATTGTTCATTTTTTCAATGATGCGTACGCCAATGCTAATCCGCGAGAAGAATCACAAATTGCATTTGGGATTGAATTAGAAGCATTAAGTAAGATGGTCACCTATGGTTTAGCGCCTGTTAGTTTACTAATTCGCATTACTGAAGGTTCAGTAGCAGCGTTAGTGGTTAGTGCTTTTTATTTGCTTGCTGTAGCGGTAAGGATTGCGCATTTTAATCGTCCATTAGAAATGCAAGGGGAGTTAGAACCAGGTATTATTTATGGATTACCCTCAGTATCTATTGCGATTGCGTTGCCAATATTATCATTGATTAGTTGGGTGATTCCACTTAATATCGCCGGGATAATATGGTTATTAGTATTTGCAGTATTATTGGTTGGTTTTGTCATTAAATATCCACTACCAAAAATTCCAGCGAACTATAAATTTGTATTACTAGGCTTGGGACTAGTAGCGGTGGTAGCATTACTTGTTCAAGGAACATTAATTAAATAATAAACATTAGTTATGGTATTCATTTATATGGATACCATAATTTTTTGCATTCCGACATTTTGTGGGGCTTTACAAAATGATAGAACATTCCCTCATTCTCCAGAAAAAGGTGGTTTTCTATTTTTTTGCTAACAACTTAAATACGCAACGTTATGCGATTAAAATGGGTCTGGGAGATGCTAGCAGAAACTACTTCAATTTGAGTAAAATTAGGAGATAGAATTCAAAAAGATAAATCTTCAATTATGCGCGGCTAACTGTTATAATGAAAAGGAGACATTAAAGCAGAAGTATCGAAAATTAAGCCAAACTATTTCAAACTATGAAAGAACAACACGATACTTACAGCAAAACATAGTGCGACAACGAGTGGTCTGAAATGAACCACTGGAGAAAGGCACCGTAGTGCGAGTATCGCACGCAGGGGGCTTTTGAAGTGGAGACATTTCAACGAGTTGGAGCCAGAATAAAACATAGTGCGACAACGAGTGGTCTGAAATGAACCACTGGAGAAAGGCACCGTAGTGCGAGTATCGCACGCAGGGGGCTTTTGAAGTGGAGACATTTCAACGAGTTGGAGCCAGAATAAAACATAGTGCGACAACGAGTGGTCTGAAATGAACCACTGGAGAAAGGCGCCGTAGTGCGAGAAACGCACGCAGGAGGCTTTTGAAGTGGAGACATTTCAACGAGTTGGAGCCAGAATAAGGAGGCAACAGCGATGAAACATCGACCGGTCGATACCATTACTACACAAATCGAATCTATTTTGACATCAATAACAACTGAAGGTACGGAATCTGAGAAAAGTGTCTATTTAATTGACGAAACAACGGTGCAAATTAAACAACAAGTGTACCGAGTTGTGAAAGATTATCGTGAAGGGTTTGATTATGTAGCGTTTGAAGCACGGTATCAAGAATATTTTGACAAATTTGACTTTATTGTTGGAGACTGGGGATATGACCAGCTACGTTTACGTGGTTTTTATCAATTAAATCGCCGTAAAGTACCACGTGAGCAGACCATTGACTATTTAGAAGATTATTTAAAAGAATATTGTAACTTCGGCTGTAAATACTTTGTATTAGCAAAAGAAGAAGCGCTCTTGAAATATAATCAATTAACGCAAGCGCCTAGTCGCTCGATGAAACAGTCAGTAAAACCAACGCAGAAACAAATTCATACACGAAATGTGAAAGAACAACAAGAAATTGTGCCGCCAGTAAAAGTGAAAACAGCGAAAAAAGTGAAGCAACGTGATAATTTCCAAATTAAACAATCGAAGCGTCCCAAAGTAAAATCAGTGCAACCAACTAAACAGGCAGATACGAAAACATCTGTGGTGGCGCAAACAAATAAACGTAAATTTGTGATTAAAGAACACCAATCCAAATAAAATTAAGCAATAACAAGGTGGAAAGATATTGAAACAGTATAAAGCATATTTAATTGATTTAGATGGAACGGTATATTTTGGAAAAAATCGTATTCCGACAGCAGAACAATTCGTAAAGAAGTTATTGGTAGCAGATATTCCATTTCTTTTTGTGACTAATAATGCGACAAAAAGTCCAGAAGAAGTAGCTGAAAATTTAGCGACAAATTATGATTTGCCGGTAACAGCAAACCATTGTTATACATCAGCATTGGCATTAATTGATTACTTAAATGCGCATCATCCCAATGCAAGGATACACGTGGTAGGAGAAGCATCATTGAAAAACTTGATTCAATCAGCGGGTTATACTATTGAACAAACGAATCAAGCAGATGTAGTTGTACAAGCGTTAGACCGTCAGGCAACGTACGAATCATTGGCGACAGCAGCGCAAGCAATTCGAAATGGCGCAGCATTTCTAGTGACGAATACGGACCGCAGTATACCGACTGAAAATGGGATGATGCCGAGTTCAGGCGCCTTAACGGCATTTTTACAACATACAACGCGTGTCGAACCGGTTGTTATGGGCAAACCTTATCGTCCGATTTTAGAGGGATGTTTGCATCAATTAGGCTTAAGTGTTGAAGAAGTGTTGATGATTGGAGATAACTACGAAACAGATATTCGAGTAGGCATCGATGCTGGGATGGATACTTTACTGGTGTTGACAGGGGTCACGTCCAAAGCGGATGTTGCTGATTTACCAGTTGCTCCCACATATGTATTACAAGACCTTTCTGAGTGGGAGTTGGCTAAATGAATCAGGTGAAATATGCCATTGCTGCCATTGTGACCAGTATTGTTGCACTTAGTGTGTCGATTTCGCTTGTTATTTTAACAGGGCAGTGGAGCTATCAGCTGTTTGCGTCGTTTCAAGATGTGGCGACACCGGTTGGTTTAACTAAGCAACAATTGTTTGTAAATATTGCTCAATTGATGCATTATCTCATCTCGCCATTTCAAACTAATTTATCATTTGCTAATTTTTCAAGTTCAGCAGGAGGCTTGCAGCATTTTGTCGAAGTGAAACGATTGATGCAATGGAATTTTGTATTGAGCATTATCGGGATTATCTACCTCGTGTGGACGCTAAAACCCAAACGCACCAAGCGAGTGTTGTATGATGTTCAGCAATGGTTGAAGTTAACGGCGTATTTTCCTTTGATACTCCTCTTCTTTATTGTGGTAGCGTTTGACAAATTATTTGTGCTTTTTCATCAGTTGTTTTTCAGAAATGATTTATGGCTATTTAATCCTATAACGGATCCTATTATCAATGTCTTGCCGCAATCATTATTTATGATGTATTTTATTTTAGCGATTGTAATATATGAAGTAATTGTTTGGCTTTATCGAAAAGCGATAAGGTAATATTGTCAGTGCAAAGTGTTTGGATATTAGTGTAACTATTTAGAAAGAAAGGTGTTATATGCTGAACGTAGGAACTATCGGGACTTCGTGGATTACCGAGCAATTTATACAGGCATTAAAATTAACGCGGCGGTATCATATTAAAGGTGTCTATTCAAGAACGGCTAAAAGTGCCCAAGATATCGCAACGTTTTATCATGCGGATTATTATACTGACCAATTAAATAATTTATTGTATGACCCTGAAATTCATATCGTTTACGTAGCGAGTCCGAATAGTTTGCATTTTGAGCATACAATGGCAGCGATTCGTGCGGGTAAACATGTCATTGTAGAAAAACCAGCATTTTCATCGGTCAAAGAGTGGCACGCAGCGCATGATTATGCAAAAGAACAAGGGGTTAAAATTTTTGAAGCAGCGCTACACTATCATAGTCGCAATTACCGACGGTTACGTCAATTAGTACGTAACTTGCAAAAAGGGCATTCGCATCCGTTTGTGGGCGCGAATTTTAATATTGGACAGTATTCGTCTAAATATGACCAATTTGTCGATTCGATGAAAGGTAAAGTGGATGAACCGAATGTCTTTAATCTGGATTATTCGGGTGGGTCATTGATGGATATTGGTGTTTATCCAATTTATGTAGCGCTCGATTTGTTTGGTATGCCAGATGCAGTGAATTATCATACAGTAAAGGGCGCAAACTTAGCTGATTTGTTCGGCATGGCGATTTTGACGTATAAAACATTTCAAGTGAATATTTTTATCTCGAAAGCAGTGCATTCGATTATGCCGAGTGAAATTTATTTTGATGATGAAACGATTGTTATTGAAGGGATTACCCGTATCGCAAGTGTGCGGTTGATTAATAAGTTAGGACAAGAAGCTAAAGTAATTGATTATCGTCCTGAAAATGTAATGTATGATGAGTTAATTGCATTTAGTGAAATTATCCAAGAACCAGACAATATCCAGCAACAAGTGCGTTATGAAGATTGGAAACAATTAAGTTTACAAGTGGCGCAAGTGATGGAACAATTACGTCAATCGGCGGGTATTCAATTAGCTGCTGATGACAGTTATTTTGGATAATGTAATATCCAGTGTGCGACAGCACGTAACCAATGACTGGTTATTAAGGGAGTTCAACCCAAGTAAATTGGGAAAAGGAGAAAAATATGTTGGAACAATTGCAAGATGTGTTAAAGGCACATTGGGAACAGAGCGGCTTTGAATCGGCTACAAAGATTCAATCATCGCTGTATCAACCGATTCGTGATGGGCAGTCATTAGTCGCCATCTCACCGACTGGCTCGGGTAAGACATTGGCGTATTTATTGCCATTATTATCGACGATTGAAGCGGATAATAGTTTGCAAGTGATTATTTTAGCACCGTCACAAGAATTAGTGAAACAAATTAGTACGGTTGTTCAAGAATGGGGAGGTTTATTAGGGATTCACTGCCTGCCGATTTTAGGAAATGCGAATATGAAGCGGCAGTTGGATGCCTTAAAGGAGCGACCGGAAGTCATTGTTGCCACGCCAGGGCGCTTACAAGAAATAGCGCAACAATCCCGTAAAGTGAAGTTTCATCAGGTGAAAACCATTGTATTGGATGAAGGCGATTATTTATTAGAAGATTCACAGGAAGAAGCAGTTAATACGATTACCAAGCGTCTAATGCGTGATGTACAAAAGATTTGGGTCAGTGCAACCTATGGTCCTGCTTTGCAACGTATCGTTGAGGAACAAAATCTGGCCTTGCATCAGCTGATGGATGAGAATGCAACGAATCTAAAACATGTAGCGATTTTAACGCAAAACCGTCAGAAAGGGCAACAACTAAAACGTTTAGCCCATGTTGAAGGGATGCAGGCAATCGTCTTTTTTGAGCAAGTGAGTGAATTAGAATCTATTGCAGCAAAATTGATTTTTGAAAAAGTCGCAGTAGGTTTGTTACACGGTCAGTTATCCAAATTAGAACGTGAGCGGTCGATTACTGCGTTTCGTAATGGTGAGTTGACGTATCTTTTAACGACAGATGTGGCTGCGCGTGGGTTGGACATCGCTGATTTACCAGCTGTCATTCATTTTAATCGTGTGTCGGATGTGCGGACATATACTCACCGCTCAGGTAGAACGGGTCGTATGGGGAAAGCTGGCATGGTTATTTCATTGGTTAATGAACAAGAGTTACGTGATTTGAATGCGATGTTGGAGTCAGAAACGATTATGTTAGAACCATATACTACGTATAAAGGTGTGTTAATGTCAGAAGATGAACGTGAACAATTGCGTGAATCAGCAATGGATATGCCGACTCAAGTGAAAAAAGTGCGTAAACCCACTGCGAAAAAGCCAATGCGCACAGTAAAAAATGAAAAAGCAAAGAAAAAGAATCGTCGTCGAGATACTAAAAATAAAGGTAAACGGCGTCCAAAGCAATAATATCTAAAAGATTGTGGCTGTTATGAAAAGGCGATGTGTACTAGATTTCAGTATAATATGTGCTAATGAGCAGTGAAGCAGTGCTAAAAAACTACCGCATCAGTCGATTGAAAGATTGATGTGGTAGTCTTATGTTGTCGATTAATCAAATGTTGGGCAAAATGGCTCCGATGAGCCGTCAAGTTTCATTAAAAATTTAGGATAAACTTTTTCTGCGTCCATTGAAAAACGTTCGCTGAAAAAAGGGTTGTATTTGTCGATTTGATTCACAACATTAAATAAAGTTATCATACATCAAAGCATTCCGACTTATTCCACGGGAAATCTTCCTGATACCGGCTCCAACTCGCTGAAATGACTTCGCTTCAGATGTCACCTTCGTGTGTTTTGCGCACTACGGTGTCTTTCTCTAGTGGTTCAAGGATAAACGCCCTCTCTCATACTATGTTTTCCAGTGATTCATTTTCAAGCATTCGTTGTCGCACTATGGTAATTCCGGTTCGTTCGGGCAGCCATGACGTCCACTTCACAAAACGTTTGGAGCATGAGCATTTTAAATGAATATCAGTCAATTAAATGATAGAGTAAAGACATAGTGTAGTTGACTTGAACCACTGGAGCAGCAGATATATAGGGATTCTAGCGCTTCATGAACTAAGTCAAGTCTATGGCATAGGAGCGAGAGAAGGAGTGTGTAACAATGAAAAAAATATTTTTAGCTGCTTTACTAATAGGCGCATTCGTAATGCCGGCACAATACGTTACGGCAGAGGAGGCGACAACGCAAACAGCTGTTAGCAGTAATAATGCAGTTAAAACTGATGTGTTAAAAGAACTGATGACATTTGAAGAAGTGATGGCTGCGTATCAAAAAGAATTTCCTAATTCAGATATTGAATCAATTGAATTAGACCATCAATCGGATGGATGGCACGTAAGTGTTGAAGGCATTGACGATGACAATAAGTATGAAATCAAACTCAATGCTTCAACTAAAGAAGTCACTGGTAAGAAAGAAAAGAAATTAGACGCCGATGAAGCAGGTGGTGCTAAGCGTAAAAAGGACAAACTTGACCTGAAACGATTAATATCATTCGATGAAGCGGCACAGATTGCGTTAAAAGAAGTTAAATCAGGTGAGATTAGCAAATTTGATGTCGAACATCATAGTGATGGGACTTATTGGGAAATAAAGCTAAAAGATAGTAATAAAGAGTATGAAGTAACCATTGATGCGTACAGTAAAAAAGTGATTGACGTTAAAGAAGATGATTAATCACTCAGGATAGGATAGGATTGGGTGGGAAATAATTTACTATTTCCAGCTCAATCTATTTTTTTACCAATATTTTGACAAGCCCTTACAATTTTTGAAAGCTCGTGATATAATGAGCTAGAAATGAGGTGAGTATATGGCTACAATGAAAGATGTAGCAGAATTAGCAGGAGTCAGTTTAGGGACTGTCTCGCGTGTAATTAATCAAGCGCCAGGCATTAAGCCAACGACACTCGCAAAGGTAAAAGCAGCGATTCAACAATTAGCGTATGTGCCGGATGAATATGCTCGAGGCATGAAATTAAATCGAACGAATACAGTAGCATTAATTATTCCCACGATTTGGCATCCGTTTTTCTCAGAATTTGCCTATTATCTCGAACGAGAATTGAGTGCTCGTGAAATAAAACTACTATTATGTAATAGTGAAGGGGCGACTAAAGAAGTCGAATACATTAAAATGCTACAACAAAACAAAGTGGATGGTATCATTGCGATTACCTATTCATCTATTGAAGACTACTTATCTTCTAATATACCATTTGTCAGTATTGACCGAATGTTTCCAGGAATGGAGATTGCCTGTGTTGCTTCCGACAATCAATTTGGTGCTGAATTAGCTGCCAAAACCTTACTCGAAAAAGGGTGCCAACATCTCGCATTTATCGGGACGCATAATGATACAGCCAATGAAACGAAAAAACGACGTTTATACTTTGAAAAAGCGGTTCGTAAAGCAAGCAAACGCATTTCGATTCTCGATTTAGAAGAGCCGATTGATAATTTATCGATTCATGTTGAACAATTTTTAAAAGCTCACGATACAATTGATGGGATTTTTACAATCAATGATTTTGTGGCTTTGGATACATTGGCGATTATCCAAAAATTAGGACGTAAAGTACCTGAGGAGATTCAAGTTATTGGTTATGATGGCATTCGCTTTGCAAACGAACGGGAGTATGCGGTATCCACCATTAAACAACCGCTGGAAAAAATGGCGATTACTGCTATTGATATGCTGCTGGATATTATTGATGATAAACCACATCTGCAACAAATCTTAATTCCGGGTGAGTATATTGAAGGGAAAACTACTAAAAAACTTTTTGAGAAAAAGTAAAAAAAGTTGTTGACAAACAAAATGGTTTTGTATACACTTACAATGTAGTCAATGAGCGGAAGCAAATTTTTTTTTTAGGATAAAAATGAAACGTTTCAAAAAATAGTGTAGAATTGTGTGTTGTAATGAAAATAGCGACACACATTTATTACCGCAGTAAAATGAAACGTTTCAAAAACCAAAGGGAGGGACTTTAGATGGCGCAAGTCATGAAACCAAAAGGAACATTTCTGGATAAATTAAAACGACAAAAAGTATTACTACTGATGTTGATACCCGGATTACTTTTAACATTTATCTTTAAATACATCCCAATGTACGGCGTATTAATTGCGTTTAAGGATTATAACCCACTACGAGGGATTTTAGGTAGTAATTGGGTAGGTTTTAAAGAATTCGCAAAATTCTTATCGGCACCGAATTTAGGTTTACTGGTTGCTAACACATTAAAACTGAGTGTGTTTGGCTTATTATGGGGCTTTTTACCACCGATTATTTTAGCGATTATGTTAAATCAACTCGGTAGCGACAAATTAAAACGACGTATCCAATTAATTTTATACGCACCGAACTTTATCTCAGTTGTTGTTATTGTCGGGATGGTCTTCTTATTTTTCTCGATTGATGGACCAATTAACCGTTTATTATCAAGTTTTGGTGTCAATATTAATTTCATGACCAACCCAGATTACTTTCGCTCACTGTATATCGGAAGTGGAATCTGGCAAGGTATGGGTTGGGCATCGACACTATATACAGCGACTTTAGTCAATGTCAGTCCTTCACTCATTGAAGCCGCAAAATTAGATGGTGCCAATATTTTCCAACGTATCTGGCATATCGATTTGCCAACATTGAAACCGGTTATGGTGATTCAATTTATTTTAGCGGCCGGTAACATTATGAGTGTGGGCTATGAAAAAGCCTACTTGATGCAAACATCACTAAACTTAACCGCATCAGAAATTATTTCGACCTATGTCTATAAACAAGGTCTTGTATCGGGGAACTATTCTTACTCAACAGCAGTTGGCTTAATCAATACTGTCATTAATATTATTTTATTAATTATTGTCAATCAAACGGTAAAACGTCTGAATGATGGCGAAGGTTTATAGGAGGGAAAACGAGATGAATTCAGCAATGCAAACCGATTTTGACCGTCGTGTCTTAATAATTAACCGAATTTTAATTGCACTGATTGTGCTTATTACTTTTGTGCCATTAATTTACATTTTAGCTGCCTCTTTTATGAATCCGACTGCCTTGTTAAATAAAGGAATCAGTTTTGATCCGCGTGACTGGACATTAGATGGCTATAAACGGGTATTATCCGATGCCTCAATTTTACGTGGCTTTATCAATTCCATCTTTTATTCATTAACATTTTCTATTTTGACAGTAGCGGTGTCCATGTTAACGGCGTATCCTTTATCAAAAAAAGATTTAATTGGGCGCAAATGGATTAACTTATTTCTAATCATCACCATGTTTTTCGGTGGGGGATTAGTTCCTACTTACCTATTAGTGAAGCAATTAGGAATGCTGAATACGGTATGGGCAATTATTATTCCTGGTGCCGTCAATGTATGGAATATTATCTTGATTCGTACGTATGTACAAACACTGCCAGATGAATTGATGGAAGCAGCAGTTATCGATGGTGCCAATGAATTTCAAATCTTTATTAAAATCATTGTGCCGCTAGCCAAACCGATTATGTTCGTATTATTCTTATACGCTTTTGTCGGACAATGGAATTCATACTTTGACGCGATGATTTATTTAAAAGACCCGCGCTTAGAGCCATTACAACTTGTTTTACGTAAAATATTAATTCAAAACCAACCAAATCAAGAAATGATTGGGACTAATACTGCAATGATGGATATTCAACGTTTAGCTGAAATGATTAAATACGCAACCATTGTGATTTCAAGTTTGCCGTTATTAATTATGTATCCATTCTTCCAAAAATACTTTGATAAAGGTATTTTAGTCGGTTCATTAAAAGGATAAAACAAAACATTTTTAGGAGGAAATTAGAATGAGAGTGAGAAAATTTGGTTTATTAATGGTGAGTACTTTAGTGTTAGCAGCGTGTGGAAATACTGCTACAGGGCCTTCAAGTCCGGATTATAAACTATCCAATGTGACCTTACCATTAAAAGATAAAGTAACGTTAAAATTTACAACCGGTAGTTCACCACTAGCGCCTGCAGATCCAAACGATAAATTAATTTACAAACGTTTAGAAGAAGCGACTAATGTGCATATTGATTGGACGAATTATTCTACAGATTTTGCAGAAAAACGTAACTTAGACATTTCGAGTGGTGATTTACCAGATGCATTTATTAATGCTAGTGCGTCAGATGTTGATTTAATTAAATGGGCAAAAAATGGTGTGATTGTGCCATTAGAAGAATTAATTGACCAACATATGCCTAACTTGAAGAAAATATTAGATGAAAACCCACAATATCGTGCCATGATTACAGCGCCAGATGGTCATATTTATTCATTACCATGGATTGAAGAATTGGGTGCTGATAAAGAATCCATTCACAGTGTGAACGGTATGGCATGGATTAATGTTGATTGGTTGAAAAAACTTGGTTTAGAAATGCCAAAAACAACAGAAGATTTAGTAAAAGTACTAGAAGCTTTTAAAAATGACGACCCAAATGGTAACGGTCAAGCAGATGAAATTCCATTATCATTTATTAACAATGGCGGTAATGAAGACTTCAAGATTTTAATGGGTGCCTTTGGTATCGGTGATAATGATGACCACCTTGTTGTCGGTAATGATAAAAAAGTTGATTTTACAGCAGATAACGAAGAATACAAAGAAGGTATTAAATTTATGCGTGATTTGTATGAACGTGGTTTATTAGATAGTGAAGCATTTGAACAAGATTGGAATACGTATATTGCTAAAGGTTCTGAACATCGTTATGGCGTATACTTTACGTGGGATAAAGCCAATGTGACAGGTATGAATGATAGTTACGATGTGTTGCCAGTATTAGCAGGCCCAAGTGGTAAGAAACATATTACCCGTACGAATAACTTTGGTTTCCAACGTGGACGTGCCGTAATTACAAGTGCCAATAAAAACTTAGAATTAACGGCTAAATGGTTAGATGAAATGTATAAACCAGTGCAATCCGTTCAAAATAACTGGGGTACTTATGGTGATGACACACAACAAAATATTTTTGAGTATGACGAAGCGACACAATCGTTGAAACATTTACCATTAGAAGGAACCGCGCCAGGTGAATTACGTCAAAAAACAGAAGTAGGTGGCCCATTAGCGATTCTGGATGAATACTATGGTAAAGTGACAACCATGCCTGATGATGCTAAATGGCGTTTAGACTTAATGCATGAACATTATGTACCATTTATGAACAATGACTACAATTATCCACGTGTATTCATGCAAGTAGAAGACTTAGAAACAATCGAGTTAATTGAAGCGGACTTAATGGAATATGTCAACCGTAAACGTTCAGAATGGATTGTTAATGGTAACATCGACGGTGAATGGAAGGAATATCTATCAGAATTAGAACGCTTCCGCTTACCAGAATGGTTAAAAATCAAACAACAATACTTTGATGACTATATCGCAAACCAAGAATAAAACATAGTGTGAGAGAGGGCGTTCAGTCTTGAACCACTGGAGAAAGGCTACGTAGTGCGAGTATCGCACGTAGGAGACTTTTGAAGTGGATGTCAAGACTGCCCGAACGAACCAGAATAAAACATAGTGCGAGCGCGGATGTCCTGACTCGGACCACTGGAGCAAAATGTGCGGGAGTGCGTTCAGCACTCCAAGCGTTTTGTGAAGTGGATGCCGAGTCAATCCAAGCGAGCCGGAATAAGGAGGCTGTGGTGTGACAGAATTATATACTGTAGAACGAGCCAATAACTTTATTGCTCAAGCAAAAGAACAAGTAAATACACATTACCGACCAAAGGCGCATTTTGTTGCGCCAGTCGGTTGGATTAATGACCCTAATGGTTTTGTTTTTTTCCGTGGTGAATACCATTTATTTTACCAATATTTCCCATACGACAGCGTTTGGGGACCGATGCATTGGGGACATGCAAAATCCAAAGATTTAGTGCACTGGGAGCATTTACCAGTTGCTTTAGCACCAGACCAACCATATGATATTAGTGGCTGTTTTTCAGGCAGTGCGATTGTCAAAGACGATACTTTGTGGTTAATGTATACCGGGCATATTATGCGTGAAGATGGAACGGTTCGTCAAGTTCAAAACATGGCGTATTCAACAGATGGTGTGCATTTTGAAAAATTAGCAAGCAATCCAGTATTAGATGAAAAAGATTTACCAGAAGTGATTGACCCAGCTGATTTCCGTGACCCGAAAGTGTTTGAATATGACGGTAAGTATTATGCAGTCGTTGCAGCGAAATATCGTGAAAATGGCGGATGCATTGTACTCGTTGGGTCAGAAGATTTAGTTGATTGGCAATTTGAATCAATCTTCCTAAAAGGAAACGCTGAGCATGGTATTATGTGGGAATGCCCTGATTTCTTCCAATTAGATGGTGAAGATTGCTTAGTGATGTCGCCGATGCAAGTAGCACGTGACGGATTAAGTCACCATAATATTAATACGACTTACTTTATGCGTGGGAAAGTGGATTGGGAAACTAAAACCTTTGAGCCGCATACAATTGAAGAAGTTGATAACGGTCATGACTTTTATGCGCCGCAATCCATGGTAGATGATAAAGGACGTCGCATAATGATTGCCTGGATGCATACCTGGGGACGTCGTAATGTGACGAAAGAACTTGACCATCAATGGGCAATGGCGATGACTATCGCAAGGCACGTTAAGATTCAAGAGGGGACAGTGATTCAAACCCCTGTCTTACCCGCACTAACGACGTCAGTTTCATTAGATGATGTCATTGAACAAGCGATTGTTGTGGATGTTACCAATCCAGAACAAGCAAGTTTTGAGTTGCAGTATGGTAGTGATGCTGATGCCATTCGTATTCGCTATCAACAGGAAGAAAATGCCGTCTATATTAACCGTGAAGGGCTAAAAGAAGCATTGCTTGGCGAGGAAAAAATCCCAGTCATTGAACGTGGAGTAGCTGTCAAAGAAGCGGTTGTGAAAGAGCTACGCATGGTCATTGATACACATTCGATTGAAGTATTTATTAATGGTGGGTCAGCAGTGATGACCTCTAATTATTTCTTTACTCCAGCAACTGAACCACGTCTACAAGTATTGAGTGGTAACGTTGAATTAAGTGGATTTGCATTAAGTTAATGAATCAAATGTGAGGTGGTGTATAAATTTCACGGATGTCATCTTCAAAAATGACGGCGAGAAGTTTATACACCTATTTTTGTAAAGAATAATTAGTATCGCAATTTAATTAACTTTTGAGTACAATAATGGTAGATATGATGAGGAGGAGATTTCATGATAGGAGCTTTAGAAGCAGGCGGAACAAAATGTGTCTGCGCAATGTTTACAGAAGAAGGAGAACTGATTGAACGTGTCAGTATCCCCACACAAACGCCGGAGCAATCAATTCCGGCAATGATTGCTTTTTTTAAACAATATCCACAAATGCGGGCATTAGGGATTGGTTCATTTGGTCCGATTGGTGTCAATGAATCATTGGATAATTATGGTTATATTACAACGACACCAAAAGCAGGTTGGCAAAACTTTAATTTTGTGGGTGTGTTTAAAGATGAATTTAATGTACCTATTGCATGGACGACTGATGTGAATGCTGCTGCATATGGTGAAATGATGCAAGGTGCTGCTCAAGGGCTGAAAAATGTTGTTTATTTAACGGTAGGTACTGGTATCGGTGGTGGATTTGTTGTTGATGGCAATATTGTCAGTGGTTATGGACATCCTGAGTCTGGTCATATTTTAATTCGTCGTCATCAAGATGATACGTTTAAAGGTACTTGCCCGTATCACAATGATTGCTTAGAGGGAATGGCAGCAGGTCCTGCAATTGAGGCGCGTTGGGGTAAAAAAGGGGTGGAGCTAGAAGCATCGCATCCAGCATGGGCGATGGAAGCAGAGTATATTGCACAGGCATTGTATAATTATTATGTCATTTTAGGGAGTGAGAAATTTATTCTAGGTGGCGGTGTGATGAAGCAACGCCAATTATTCCCGATGATTCAACAACGTTTCGTTGAATTAAATAATGGCTATTTAGAAATACCAGCGATTGAGACCTTTATTGTGCCGCCGGCGTTGGAAGATAATGCCGGTATCACCGGTTGTTTTGAATTAGCTAAAAAATTAATAGAAGCTGAATAAACAGCTGAAGAATAAGGTGGGGGGCTTCCCACCTTATTTTTTTAGGATAGATTCACCCCATTTTTTAAGAAATGGCGTTGCGGTAGATAGAGTGAAAACGAGGCAGGAATCATTTGAAATCGAAAACAATATCATTGAGTTCTAATATAATTTAGCATATAATGAGATGGACAGAAAAACTGGAGGGAATTGGTGTGACAGAAAACCGCTTAATTTTAACATTATTTGGCGCTACAGGTGATTTAGCCGCGCGTAAATTATATCCTGCCTTGTATCGTCTATATAAAAATGGACATATTTCAACGCATTTTGCATTAGTCGGAACTGGAAGAACCGAATGGACACATCAAGAGATGCGCCAGCGTGTATCTGAGAGTGTTAAGCAAGAGGTGGATGATGCAAAACATTTGGAAGAATTTTTATCCCATGTGTATTATGTGTCGCATGATGTTAATGATACAACGCACTATCAACGTTTAAAAAATTTCCAAGAAGAATTAGATGAAAAGTATGACACAAAAGGAAATCGTATTTTCTATATTTCCTTATCACCAACCTTATTCCCGACGATTACAGGTCATTTACGTGACCAACAGCTAATAACTGATGATGGTTATAATCGATTGATTATTGAAAAACCCTTTGGACACGATACAGCGTCCGCTCAAGAATTACAACAAAGTTTGAACAACGCTTTCGATGAAAATCAAATTTTTCGTATTGACCACTACTTAGGTAAAGAAATGGTACAAGCGATTCGCAATATTCGCTTCGATAACCGTGTATTTGCCGATAGTTGGAATAATCAAGGGATTGATAATATTCAAATTAGTTTATTGGAAGAAGTCGGTGTAGAAGACCGTGGCGAGTATTACGATACCTCGGGTGCTACACGTGATATGATTCAAAATCATGCCTTACAAATATTAGCGTTGCTAGCGATGAACCAGCCAAAAGAAGCGACTGCTGAAGCCATTCAGGAAGAGAAAATTCAAGTGTTAGCGTCACTATATTACCCACAAGATGCTAAAGAAGTCAGTGAAAAATTTGTGCGTGGGCAATATGGACCAAGTAAGGAACTGAAAGGATACCGTCAAGAAGACAAGGTTAGCGAAACATCAGAAACAGAAACATATTTTGCAGCTTGTGTCGAAATTGATTTGCCACAATGGCAAGGTGTGCCATTCTTTATCCGTACAGGAAAACGCCTTAATAGTAAGGCGACAACGATTGATGTGCAGTTTAAACCGACTCAAGAAGGTGTACCAGGTAATCAATTGCATATTGAAGTGGCACCAAGAACGGGTTATCGCTTTACCGTCAATCAGAAAAAATTAGGCTATTCCCATGAGACTGAAAGTATTCCGTTGGAGTATTATTATACACCGGAACAATTAGCTGAAACGCCACAAGACTACGAGCGCTTGATTTACGAATGCATTTTAGGTGATAAGAGTCATTTCGCTCATTACTTAGAAGTAGAGCATGCGTGGAAATACATTGACCATTTATTTAGCTACTGGAATCAAGAAAAACCTGAATTTCCAAATTATGAAGCGGGCAGTCGTGGTCCAGATGCCGCCGAAGCATTATTGGCCCAGTACCACACTAACTGGCAAGAGTAAAACATACTGAGAGCGCGGGTGCACTGACGTGAACCACTGGAAAACATGGTGTGAGAGAGGGTGTTCAGTTTTGAACCACTGGAGAAAGGCATCGTAGTGCGAGCATTGCACGTAGGAGACTTTTGAAGTGGAAGTCAAGGCTGCGCAAACGGAACCGGATTAAAATGCGCGGGAGAGCGTTCAGCACTCCAAGCTTTTTGCGAAGTGGAAGTCAAGTCAATCCAAGTGAGCCGGAATAAAACATAGTGTGAGCGCGGATGCCCTGACTTGAATCACTGGAGCAAAGGACGCCGAAGCACAATAAGCGCTTCAAGAGCTATGCGAAGTGGAAGTCAAGTCAATCCAAGCGAGCCAGAATAAGACACTAACTCATTTTTTAGTTCTATTTCAGTTTTCGCTGTCTATTTTGTAGACTCTGCATCTAACAAACTTTCATTAATAAAATACTATTTCCATAAAAAAGGGCTGACTGATAATAAAAGTTATCAGTCAGTTTTATTTTTTAATTTATTTGAAAGCCTACCTCCGAAGTATAAAAATAAGGATTATAATGACGATATGTGGAAATAAAAAAATTCCAACGGTTAAGTCTCTGAATTTAAAAAATAGAAAGTCAACAGTATTGATAATCTCAATAATCAAAAAATGGTAGGTTCAGGTAGAACATATCATCTTAATTATTCATGGTATTCTTTATCTAATAAAAATAGATATGTAGATATCTATGTAAGAGGTCAAATTAACTATGTTAGTGCTAGTATGGATACTACTTTCAAAAGTTAATGGTTCAACTTGAGTTAATTAAATGGCATTAACTAATTAAAGAAAACTATCCTCACACGTTAAGTGGGAGCAATTCTCCCTATGTTCTTTCGTCTATTTTTCATGAAAAAGCATCTACTTTATTAAATTTTCTGAGAGTGCATTTTGGCTTTTGTATTTTTCGTGGTATATTCATGAAGCCAGAAGTGGGAGCAATTCTAGCGCATAGTAAAAGAGTAGATGATTGGAGGCACCTGCTCTTTTTTAGTTAGGGATATTAGTCCATCATGCTTCATAATGTGCGTGACAAAATCATAACTACTCATTAGACGGGTGATTATGATTTCTCGGAATAAATTTATGAATATTGCGCTGGCAATAAAATTGAAATAGCGATTAATAGTAACGAAAGAATAATAATGTTTGACAACAAAAATTTTTAGTCCTAATCATCCAAATCAACACGAATAATTGTTTGATAAAATTTATAAAGAATTGCATGAAAACGTTTGTATGAAAGCGCATTATCTGTTATAATAGTAGTATCAAAAGCATTGAAAGCGTATAACAGTTATAGTTTTGGCTATCAGTAAAATTGACGTACGTTTTTTCTGTTAAATGATTTCAGCGTTAACAGAAAAACACGTACGTTCTTATTTTTAGAATTAAATTACGCTAATAAAGTAGTCGAAATATTATAAAATTCTGTTATAATAATGATAAAGCTGTAGGGGCAAGGAGGATGAAAATGCAAACATCAATAGGATTACCGCATTTTAATGAAGATGTATATTTCTTCAACATAGGAAAACACCGAGAAGCGTATCGCTTCTTAGGTAGTAAGAAAGCTCAAGTGGGTGACACTACCGGCTATCAATTTAGTGTATGGGCGCCCAATGCATCCAATGTTTTTTTAACAGGGGATTTTAATTACTGGAGTCGCACACAGATGAATTGGCAAGAAGGTGGTGTTTGGACGGTCTTTGTGGCAGAAGCGCAAGAAGGACAATGTTATAAATATGGAATTGACCACGGTAATGGTTATATCGAATATAAGATGGATCCGTTTGGACATCGCTTTGAAGTTGCACCTAAAGACGCGAGTATTGTGGCAGATATTCCAGAGTATGAGTGGAATGATGCCAAATGGTTACGGAAACGAGAAAAACGTGATAAATTTTCGACACCACTGTCCATTTATGAAGTGCATGCATCCAGTTGGCGACAACATCCTGATGGACGTTACTATACATTAACTGAATTAGCGGATAGTTTGATTCCGTATGTTCAATCGATGGGCTATACGCATATTGAATTGATGCCATTAATGGACCACCCATTGGAAGCGTCGTGGGGATATCAAATTACGGGTTACTATGGTATCACTGGACGTTATGGCACGATGGCGGAATTACAATATTTAGTAGATTTAGCTCATCAACATGATATTGGAGTTATTTTGGATTGGGTACCCGGACATTTTTGTCGTAATGCCTATGCGTTGGCGTATTTTGACGGCACACCTACCTTTGAATATCAAGATGTGAACCGTGCAAATAATATCGGTTGGGGGACATTAAACTTTGACTTAGGAAAAACACAAGTTCAAAGCTTTTTGATTTCCAACGCTTTGTTCTGGCTAAAAGAATTTCATGTGGATGGACTGCGTGTTGATGCGGTAACCAATATGCTCTATCTCGATTTTGATGAAGGGCCATGGACACCGAATGAGTATGGTGGTAATGAAAACTTACAAGGAATTGACTTCTTGCAAAAACTCAATACAACGATTCATGAAGAATTACCAGATGTTTACATGATTGCAGAAGAAAGTTCAAACCGTGAAGGGATTACTCGACCGGTGAGTGAAGGCGGTCTTGGTTTTGATTACAAGTGGAACTTGGGTTGGATGAACGATACCTTACGTTTCTTTGCATTAGAGCCGTATCTTCGTCCGCAAAATCTTACCTTAATTACGTTTGTGTTTATGTATCAATATAATGAGCGTTTTATTTTACCTTATTCACATGATGAAGTGGTTCATGGTAAACACTCGTTACTAGGGCGTATTCCAGGTAGTCGTTATGACCAATTTGCGACCTTGCGCTTAATGCAAGCATATATGGCGGCTCAGCCGGGTAAAACATTGAACTTTATGGGTAATGAGTTGGGTCAATATTTAGAGTGGCGTCATTATTCAGAGTTAGAGTGGATTGATTTAACGCGTGAATATAATCAAGAGTATCAACACTTTGTATCCCACTTAAATCATTTTGTAAAAGATACGAAAGCGATGCATGAATGGGATTACGAACGTGAAGGACTACGTGTATTGGAAGCTGATGCTTATGATGATGGTTATTTAACCATGATTCGCCAAGGTTCAGTACCGAGAGATTTTGTTATTGTCGCATGTAATTTTGAAAATAAATGGCAACATAATATACCGGTGGGTGCGCCGTATAAAGGTCAATATAAAATTGTCTTAAATACGGATGATGCTCAATATGGTGGTTCAAATATATTACAAACACTTGAATATAAAACGAGTGAACAAGAACAAGATGGAGAGCCATTTATGTTAACACTTGATTTGCCACCATTATCTGTTTTGTATTTACAACCAAAGCGCATTTATGGTGCCAAAGCCAAATAATCAGTAAATAAATAACGAAATTAGGAAGGAGAACGGTTGCTAATGAGCAATCGAATAGTGAGATGAAACAAGAAATGATTGCAATGATTCTCGCCGGAGGACAGGGGACGCGCTTAGGAGTGTTAACGAAAAAAATAGCTAAACCGGCTGTGCCTTTTGGTGGCAAATATCGTATTATTGACTTCGCCTTAAGTAATTGTATTAATTCTGGTATTAATACGGTTGGCGTGGTCACACAGTATCAACCATTGGAATTAAATGAACATATTGGTAATGGTTCTGCTTGGGGCTTAACCGGTCGTAATAGTGGTGCGACCATTTTACAACCTTACTCTAGTTCGGATGGTGAAAAATGGTTTAAAGGAACGGCACACGCGATTTATCAAAATATTGCTTATATCGATTCTATCTACCCTGAGTACGTGCTCATTTTATCCGGTGACCATATTTATAAAATGGATTACAGTGAAATGCTAGAGCATCATAAGCGCAATGAAGCGAGTCTAACCGTTGGGGTTATTCCAGTGCCAATCAAAGAAGCTTCTCGTTTTGGTATTATGAATACCGACCATGCGGGTAGAATTATTGAGTTTGAAGAAAAACCAGCGAATCCGAAAAGTAATCTAGCTTCAATGGGAATCTATATTTTCAATTGGCGCACATTAAGACGTTATCTGGTTGAAGACCAATCGAAAAACCGTGAAATGGAAGACTTTGGTAAAAATGTGATTCCTGCGTATTTAGACAATGCTGAAAATTGTTTTGCATTCTCATTTGATGGCTATTGGAAAGATGTTGGAACGATTGAAAGTCTATGGGAAGCCAACATGGAATTTTTATCACCCGAACACCCATTGCATTTAAGTGAAGATAGTTGGCGTGTATATACTAACAATCCGATTACCCCACCGCAATTTTTAACGGAAGATGCAGTGTTGAAAAATGCATTAGTAGTTGATGGTTGTTATGTAGCGGGTACTGTTGAAGATTCGATTTTATCACTGGATGTAAAAGTAGGCGAAAATTCAACCATCAATGATTCGTTATTAATGGCGGGTGTAACCGTTGGTAAAAACTGTAAAGTAGAATATGCAATTATCGGTGAAAATGCTGTACTGGCTGATGGAGCAAGTGTCATTGGAACACCGGAAAATATTGCTGTAGTAGGATATCAGGAAGTGATTGGAGGACCGAAAAACGATGGTGAAGAATAAATTATGTGCGATTGTTAACTTAACAGAAAATGAAGAAGCGTTAAAACCGCTAACAATTGGTCGTCCCGTTGCGGCTCTACCTTTTGCAGGACGTTACCGTGTAGTAGACTTTCCGCTGTCAAATATTGCCCACGCTGAGATTGATTCATGTGCGCTTTTTATCTCCGAGTCAGGCCGTTCGATTTATGACCATATTCGTTCAGGGGACTCATGGAATTTTGATTCGCAAATTACCGGTGGTATCTTTACGTTTTCACAACGAAATTGGAAATTGCGTCATTTACAAGAAGTGGACGGCGATGATTTTTACGATGACCACCGCCTATATATGAAACGTTCGCATGCCAATTATGTCTTTGTGTCAGGAAGCAAAATTATTGCCAATGTTGATATACGTGCGATTTATCGTCATCATTTATCGAGTGAAGCAGATGTGACAGTTGTCTATAAACCGATTGTATTAGAAGAAGCACGTCGTTATTCTGAAGATATGAATTTAGTATTGGATGAATACGGACAATTGCTCGATATTGTGCCATTACGTGACGCTGGGGAGACTGAGCGTGTTAATGTTAACTTAGGTATGTACATTTTAAGTGTCGACAAGTTGAATGAATTGATGAGCCGAGCAGAAGCAGAAAAACGCTTTGTCGAAGTGGATAGCTTGATTGAACATTATTTATTGGAGCAAAATGTTAATGTGTATGAATATACTGGTTATACTGCCAATGTTGAAACTATTGACCGCTATTATCAAGCGCACATGGATTTATTGGACCGTGCCAAGTATAATGCAGTGTTCCATACAAGTCAGCCGATTTTAACGAAAAGTAAAAACGGTGCCCCAACATATTACGCGCCAGGTTCTGTCGTGAAAGAATCGATTTTGGCTACTGGCGTAAGTATAGACGGAGAGGTAGTACGCTCCATAATTAACCGTAAAGTGCATATTGCACCGGACGCTAAAGTAAAAGAGAGTATCCTTTTACAAGGCACAAAAGTTGAAGCGGGTGCGGTCGTAGAATATGCGATTATCGATAAAGATTGCGTGATTAAAGCAGGGGCTAAAGTAGTGGGTACACCCGATAATATTATCGTAATCGGAAAAAATACAGTTGTTGAAGCATAGGAGGCTTTCTAATATGATGAAAGTATTGTTTGCGGCAGCAGAAGCCGCGCCCTTTTTCAAAACAGGGGGACTGGGTGATGTTGCTTATGCTTTACCAAAAGAATTAAAAAAACAAGGTGTGGATATTCGTGTGGTGTTACCCAACTACACACAAATGCCTGCATCTTATCAAGAACAACTTACAGAAATCGTTCATTTTCGCTTCCAATTAGGAGACAAAAATGTCTATTGCGGGATTAAAACATTAGAGCTAGAAGGCGTGACCTATTATTTCATTGATAATTTAAGCTATTTTGACCGCAAGAGTCTGTATGGTGAATGGGACGATGGCGAGCGCTTCGGATTCTTTTCAACAGCGATTATTGAGATGTTAGAAGTTATCGATTGGATACCGGATGTTATTCATTGTAATGATTGGCATACTGCGATGGTGCCGGTATTATTAGTAGACCGTTACCATTGGAAAAATCGTCTGCGTCATATCCGTAAAGTGTTTACTATTCATAATTTGCGTTTCCAAGGTATTTTTGAGCCGAGTATTTTAGAGCGTGTGTTCGGCACGCATTATAATGCGTATACGCATGATGGCTTGCAATGGAAAGACCGCGTTAATTTTATGAAAGGTGCCATCAACTTTTCTGATATTGTGACCACAGTGAGTCCGACTTATGCGCATGAAATCATGTCACCAGAATTTGGTGAACAGTTGGAAGGAACATTGATGTATAATCAATGGAAAGTTCGTGGCATTATTAATGGCATTGACTATGATTTGAATAATCCGGAAACCGATTCATTAATTCCGCACCATTTTTCAGTCAATAATCTCGCAGGAAAATATGAAAATAAACGGGCACTACAAGAAGCCGTCGGCTTACCGGTTCGTGATGATGTGCCGATTATTGGAGTGGTTAGTCGTTTAACCGATCAAAAAGGATTTCAATTAGTAGAAGAGCGTATGGAAGAACTTTTATCACAAGCAGAAGTTCAAGTAGTGTTACTTGGAACGGGTGAAGCTCGCTTTGAACACTCCTTCCGCTACTTTGAATCGAAATATCCGCATAAAATGAAGAGCCTTATCAAGTTCGACTTGAACATCGCGCAATTGATTTATGCCGGAAGCGATATGTTTTTAATGCCGAGTGCCTTTGAACCGTGTGGCTTGTCACAAATGATGTCGATGCGTTACGGCACATTGCCAATTGTACATGAAACAGGTGGATTAAAAGATACTGTACAGCCGTACAATCAATTTACCGGAGAAGGTACAGGATTTAGTTTCTATGGATTTGATGGTTGGACTATGTTATCAACAATTTATAATGCATTGACCGTCTACTATCAACGCCCAGAACATTGGCAAGGGCTCATGCATCAAGCGATGACACGAAACTTCGGTTGGGAAAATCCGACCAAGGAATATTTAGGGATATATCAACAATTATTAGCTGAATAATTGTAAAAGCCATCTCTGTGTACTGCGCGCACAGAGATGGCTTTATATTTATGGGCTCATGCGTAACAAGCGCAAAGGGTAGGACGCAAATGATTAAATCTGATAGTAGCCTAATTCTTTTTGTTGATTAATATGGTGACGTGCCTTATTCGCGCGGTCTACCAAATCTTTAAAAATCGCTAAACTTTGTTGATTGTCCATTATCGCATTGAGTTCTGGATGCCACTGCAAGCCTAAAATACTTTGAAAATCTTCAAATAATTCTATGGCTTCCGGCACATTATCTGCACTCCAAGCGGTAACGGATAGACCTGGAGCAATATTCTTTAAAACTTGGTGGTGGAATGAATTTACATAATCGCCGGTTTTAAATATATTAGCAATATGAGAGTGTTCTTTAACAATAATCGAATGGGTTGGATGATGTGGTTTTGTTTTTTGTACGTGTTGGATGGTAATTTGTTCATTTTCAGATAAATCTTGACACAATGAACCGCCTAACACCACATTAATTAATTGCATACCACGGCAAACACCTAATATCGGCTTGTTTTGACGCATCGCTTCTTTCATCAGTAAAATTTCACTGCGGTCACGCTCAGGAGACGTGGCGCCGATAACCATGCGTGGTTCCTCATTGTAAAAATTAGGTGACACATCTTCACCACCAGTCAACAGTAGTCCATCGACAATAGAAATAATTGCTTCGGCATTATCAAGATTCATAATCGGTAAAATAATTGGTGAGCCACCGGCTTTTTCAATCGCTTGACTGAATCCCAAAGGCGAATAATTGACATTAAATGGCGCTCCTTGATTGTCAGGTAGTTGTGATACATTGCCGGTAATTCCAATAACTGGTTTCATAAAAATCTCCTTGTAATATGGTTTGCTAGGGTTGGCTTGAAAGCTGGTTTATAATCCGCCTCTATGCGCTTTTGCGCACGCCGTCCGGTTCATTTGGGCAGCCTTGACGTCCACTTCAAAAGCCTCCTACGTGCGCTACTCGCACTATGGTGTCTTTCTAATCCGGTTCGTTCGAGTTGACTCAGCGACCACTTCGCATATCTCTTGAAGCGCTTATGCACTTCTGTGACCTCTGCTCCAGTGGTTCAAGGCTGAACGCCCTCACTCACACTGTGTTTTCCAGTGGTTCATTTCAAAGCGCTCATTGTCACACTATATATGGTATATTGGAGCAGTGTGCTTTGGTATGAATGAAAATAGTTCCAATATTTTTTCCTGGTATGAGAAAATATTATAATACATAATTGAGGGAATGTTAAATGATATATTAGAAACGGATAATTTTATCTAATTTTTTAGTGTGTCTCTTAGATAATTTTTTGGTATACTATAGAAAAATGTACGGAAAGGAATGTGAATCGGTAGATGGAGTTTCAAAAAGTTATCCAAGCCCTACGAAAAAATCATATCGAAGCAAACTATCTACTGCAAGGTAATGAAAGTTATTTACAACAGTTATTCCTCGATACCTTGATTCAAGTAGTAGGAGAAGACCAATTGGACCGTACGCACTTTGACTTGGATGAAGTTAGTATGACGCAAGTGCTCGATGAGGCGGATACCTATGCCTTTTTCACGCCATATCGTTTAATCATTATTGATAATGTAACGTTTCTCAATGCGCAAACGACACAAAAACTGTCTGATGAAGAATCAAAACGATTGTTGGAGTATTTAGTTAATCCCAATCCGTCGTCCATTGTCATTTGGCGGGTGGAGAGTGAGCAATTAGATAAGCGAAAAAAAGTATCCAAAGCCTTTTTAAAAGAAGTAACGGTCGTTGATGCTACGGCGATGAAACAAGCGGAAGTCGAGCGATTTGTTACTCAACACGTCAAAGGACAGTCGCTACAAATGACCGATGATGCGCGAAAAGAATTATTACAACGTGTGCAGTACCGACTCAGTGATGCGATGAATGAACTCATGAAATTAGAACAATATGCGTTATCCGGCAATCCAATTAATAAGGATGTAGTGCAACAACTAGTACCGCGCTCGTTGGAATCCAATGTATTTGAATTATCCAATGCGATTATGGCTAAACAATTAGCTAAAGCTACACAAATTTACGAAGATTTATTATTGATGCGCAATGAGCCAATTGCGCTCCACGCTTTAATGGTCAGTCAATTTCGCTTATTAATCCAAGTGAAATTATTAGCAGCAGCCGGACGCCTCGAACATGAAATTGCGACCCAGCTCGGTGTTCACTCCTACCGCGTCAAATTAGCAATGCAGTCGGCGCGACAATACCCACTTGAACAATTAACTGCCCTGTATCAGCAGCTTATCGAAACAGATTATCGCATGAAAACAAGTATCGGAGATAAGGAAATTCATTTTTACTTATTAGTCACCCAATTTATCGCCATTTAAAAGGCTGAAGAAAAGGGATATCACTTGAAAAAAGTAACGAAATGATTAAAATTACATTATAAAGAACGGAGTGGTAATCGATATGAGTAAAATAAAAATTGGTATTATTGGCTATGGCAATTTAGGTCGCGGTGCAGAATTTGCGATTAATCAACAACAAGATATGGAATTAGTGGCAATTTTTACGCGACGGGGGCCGAGTGGTGTAACACCGCTTAATCCAACTGTTCCTGTCTATCATGTTGATGAAGTGGAACAATTTGTCGAAAAGATTGATGTGATGATTTTATGTGGTGGCTCTGCGACAGATTTACCGGAACAAACGCCTACTTTTACACGTTTGTTTAATACCGTTGATAGTTTTGATACCCATGCGAAAATACCAGAACATTTTGCGGCGGTCGATGCAGTTGCTAAAGCCCATCAAACCGTCAGTGTCATTTCGGTCGGCTGGGACCCTGGTCTTTTTTCGCTTAATCGTGTATTAGCTGAGGCTGTGCTACCTGTCGGCGAAACCTACACATTTTGGGGTAAAGGTGTGTCGCAAGGGCACTCAGACGCGATTAGGCGCATTGAAGGTGTATTGGACGCAAAACAGTATACGATTCCAGTTGAAGCAGCAATGGATGCGGTACGTAATGGCAAGCAACCAGCTTTAACGACGCGTCAGAAGCATCAAAGGGAATGTTTTGTTGTGGTCGAAGATAATGCTGACCGTCAACGGATTGAACAAGCAATTGTGTCGATGCCGAATTATTTTAATGATTACGATACAACGGTTCATTTTGTCACCCAAGCAGAATTAGATGCCAACCATGCAGGGTTGCCACATGGAGGATTTGTGATTCGTAGTGGTCAAACAGGTGAGGCTAATAATGAATTGATGGAATTTCGTTTAAAACTAGATTCCAATCCGGAATTTACTGCCAGTATTTTGGTGAGTTATGCCCGCGCAGCCCATCGTTTAGCTGCTGCTGGTCAATTCGGAGCTAAAACAGTATTGGATATTCCTTTAGGTTTATTATCCCCACTCAGTAGCGAAACATTGCGTAAAGAGTTTTTATAGAGAGCTAGTTTCTGGTCGTTAGGGTCAGAAACGCTACAAAATCATTCGTGGCAGAACGCTGATGGTGTGAGCGGCATATAGCGTGGACTTTAGATGGAAAGATTCTTTTAGTACTTTCGTTGATTTAGATACAAAATTAGACTTCAATGTAGGCGACGGCCTTCACATTGAAGTCTTGTGTATTTAGGTTTATTTTTTGGTTATACTCGGAATGGTAAGTCTAATTTTTGGATAATAATAGAGGCTGTTTCTTCAATACTGCGCTCGGCTGTGTTAATGACTAAGCAGTCTAGTTTGTCGTATAAATCATGCGCATATTTTAATTCTTCGTTCACACGTTCCATTGAGGCGTATCTTGTACCACTTGGCATGCCGTATTCACGCATCCGATTTTCACGGTGCATATTTGCTACGGTATCAAAGGTTGTTAAGCCGACAATTTTTTTCGTATCGAGGTCAAACAAGATGTCTGGCAATGTATTTTCTGGGATTAATGGCAAATTCGCCACTTTGTAGCCGAGCGTTGCTAAATACATACTGAGAGGTGTCTTACTAGTACGGGAAATGCCTAGCAGTACAATATCTGCTTCAATAAAGCCTTTCGGGTCTTTACCATCATCATACATCATACAAAATTCCATTGCTTCTACACGATTGAAGTATTCTTCGGATAAATCGTGTTGTGCACCAATTTTATGTGTAGGTTCTAAACCGGTACGACGAGCGATTTCTTGAGTGACCGGCTGGATAAGGTTATAGTGGAAGATTTGATGTTCGCGGCAAAATTCTTCACTATAACGGGTTAAATCTTTATCTGCTAATGTAACTAGTACGATAGCATCGTGCGATTTTGCGTCCTCTAGCACGGGGATAAGAGATTCTTTGTTTGAAATAAACACAAATTTATGTAATACTGTATTTGCTGTGGGAAATTGTGCAATTGATGCGCGAGCAAATTTTGTAGCAGTTTCACCAATCGAATCAGAAATAAGATAAATGTGGATTGTAGTATCAGTAGTCATAAACAAACACTCCTTTTAACCGTTTTACTATACTATACCATATAAGACATAGTGCGACAACGAGCGCATTGAAATGAACCACTGGAGCAAAATGCGCGGGAGTGCGCTAAGCACTCCAAGTGTTTTGTGAAGTGGAGTCATTTCAGCGAGTTGGAGCCAGAATAAGACATAGTGCGACAACGAGCGCATTGAAATGAACTACTTAAGCAAAGTGAGAGAGGGTGCTCTGACTCAGACCACTGGAGCAGAGGTCGTAGAAGTGCATAAGCACTAAAAGAGCTGTGCGAAGTGGACGCTGAGTCAACCTGAACGAACCGGATTAGAAAGACACTGTAGTGCGAATAACGCACGCAGGGGGCGTTTGAAGTGGTGCCGAGTCAACCCAAGCGAACAAATTTACGAGGAGGAATGCAGATGGAACACGATAATCATCACACACATTGTAACCATCATTCGACTGTAAGACAAACACCAGCAGAAGTCGTAGCGCATGGCTTAAAAGTGTTAAAAGATGCTGGTTTTAAGATGACGAAAAAACGTGAAGAAATTTTAACATATTTTGCTGAATCAAATCGCTACATGAGCGCTCAAGATATTCACCGCATGATGGTGAAAAAATATCCGACGATGAGCTATAATACGACGTACCGTAATATTTATGATTTTGTTGAAAATGGCTTGCTCGAAGGAACGGAATATAATCACGAACAAATGTTTCGGATTAGTTGTGGCGAACAAAATCACCACCATCATCATTTTATCTGCACAGGATGCGGTATTACAATTCCTTTAGATGCGTGTCCGATGGAACAAGTGACGACCGATTTATCCAATGTTAAGATTGAGTCGCATCGTTTTGAAGTCTTTGGTAAATGTGAGCAGTGCCAAGCATAGTCCTATTTGTCGCTTTAACGAGAACGATAAGTCTATCGATGAAAAAAGTGATGAAAAAAAGTGTGGAAAATCGAAAAAATTTTTCAATAAGAGTTGTAAAGTTGGCAAGATTTGCTATAATTAAACAAGGACTGATTTAGATGAATATCTAATAGAAGGTTACTAATAAGTTGGAGGGAGGGGAATCATATGTCAAAAACAGTAGTTCGTGATAACGAATCATTGGATGACGCTCTTCGTCGCTTCAAACGTAACGTTTCTAAAACAGGTACTTTAAGAGAAGCTCGTAAACGCGAGTTTTACGAGAAACCATCTGTAAAACGTAAGAAAAAATCAGAAGCAGCTCGTAAGCGTAAGTTCTAGAAAACGTATTGAGCGATAACGCCAAGAAAAATAAAGTTTTTCAGCAATGTAAACTTTGCAAAAAGCCATTACCGATTCGTCGGTGGTGGTTTTTTTGTTTTGGGATTAAAACGTATTTGTTACCGTTAACAGAACGACTCATTATATGGTATTTCTATCGTATAATTGATAAAATATAGTAAGCGATTCCATTCGATGGATGATTAAGTATATTGGAGGAGATATTATGGTGAGTAAAAATAATATGGATTGGAAGCAGCGACAATCCTATCAAAAAGTAGAAAAATACGGGATTCGTCGTTTTAAAGTGGGGGTTGCATCCGTAGTGATTGGTGCGGGGCTATTTTTAGCTGGCCCAGCAATTGAAGCGCAAGAAGTAGGTAGCAGTACAGATGCTGAAGCGCAAGAAGTAGGTAGCGGTGGGAATGCCGAAGTGCAAGAAGTAGGCAGTAACACAGATGTCGAAGCGATAAAAGCAACAGAGACGCCGTCTGCTTCAACATCAGATATTGCTTTGGAAACGAGTGAGTCAGAAAATGCCGCTAGCGAAGCGTCAACTGCAGCGCAGACTGATGAATCAGCATTGATGATGGACAAACCGATGGAACCAGTAGCTATTGAAGAAACTACCGAAACACCACAAGAAGCAGCAGAAGCTACACCGACAGCATCAGACAGTGATATGATGCCGCTATCAGCAGAAGCTGGTGAAAACGAAAATAATGAACAGACAGCGTCGAGCGATGCTGCTCATCCAATTGAACAAACGCAGCCACTAGTTGATGATCCTGTAGCAGAAGGTTATGTTCGTATGCATTTTAAAAAATTACCAGACCAAGCTCAAGATACACTCGGACTATGGGTATGGGGTGATGTAGAAAAACCATCGGATAAAAATGGTGCATGGCCGACTGGTGCGACCAGTTTTGCTGAAGCAGGTAAAGATGATTACGGCTATTATTTAGATGTAAAAAAATCAGCGCAAAATGCCCAAAAGATTAACTATTTAATCAACAACAATAAAGGCGATAATATCACGGGTGATAAGACGTTTGACTTAATCTCACCGGACATGAAAGAAGTATGGTTAGACGAACAATATGGTGCGCATTATTACGAACCCTTAGCAAAAGAAAAAACCGTTCGTGTCAATTACTATCGTAAAGATGGCAATTATGAAAATCTAGGGCTATGGACTTGGGGTTCGTCTGCCACTCCTGGTACAACCTGGCCAGATGGCATCAACTTAGATAAAGTAGGTAAATACGGTCGCTATGCAGATGTACCATTGAAAGATTTAGAATCGTTAGGCTTTTTAATTGTTAATGAGAAGACAGAAGAAAAAACCCAATCTGAAAACTATACGTTTAATGATTTAGCTAACCACTCGCAACTATTTCTTCGTGATGATGATTCAAAAGTGTATACAAACCCATATTTTGTTAGTCAAACAGTTTTAAATAGTGCTGAATTAGTGGCAGAAAACCGTATGGAACTAGGCTTTTCTAGTTTGGAAGGTATAAGTGCAGAGCAGCTTAAAGAAACTTTATCCGTTACGGATGCTGCGAATGCTAAAGTCAACCTAACAGCTATTGAAATGAATGAAGCTGCTTCAAAAGTTATTTTAACGGGCGATTTCAAAACAGCGCAAGCGCCTTATACTGCTGAATTTGAAGGAAAAAAAGTAGTCGCACGTACCGGGTGGAAATTAATGGATGCTGTAAATGGCTACGACGGTGAGTTAGGAGCTAAGCTAGATGAAACAGGTGCCAATGCTGATGTTAAATTATGGGCGCCAAGTGCTGAAAAAGTGTCATTAGTTGTCTATGATAAAGATGATAATGAAAAAATTATTGGTCGTGTTGACTTAACGCGTCAAGATAAAGGTGTTTGGCAACAAAATGTTAAGGCAAAAGACTTGAACCTAGATACCTTACATAATTACGCTTATCATTATGAAGTCGTTCGTGACGGTAAAAAATACTTAGTGCTTGACCCGTATGCAAAATCAATGGCAGCATGGAATAGCGATAATCCGCCCGCAGTGGCAGACGGTGTCGTTAGTAAACCAGTCGGTAAAGCAGCCTTTGTTGCGCCGGAAAAATTAGGTCCCGCATTAGATTTTGCAAAAATTAAAAACTTTAAAAAACGTGAAGATGCTGTCATTTACGAAGCGCATGTGCGTGACTTTACGTCAGACCCAACGATTAAAGATGAACTCAAATCTCAATTTGGTACATATAAAGCCTTTATTGAACGTTTAGATTACTTAAAAGAATTGGGAGTAACCCATATTCAATTATTGCCAGTAATGAACTACTATCACGTGAATGAATTAGATAATCAAAAACGTTTGCCAGAATATAAATCAAGTGACTCTAACTATAACTGGGGTTATGACCCGCAACACTATTTCTCACTAACGGGAATGTATTCTGAAAATCCAAAAGACCCAAGTAAACGAATCGCAGAATTTAAGGAATTAGTCAATGAAATTCATAAACGTGGGATGGGTGTTATCTTAGATGTCGTATATAACCACACAGCATCCCTTCACCTATTGGAAGATATCGAACCGAATTATTATCATTTTATGAACAGTGAAGGTGTTGCTAAAGAATCCTTTGGTGGTGGCCGATTAGGTACGACTCATAAAATGTCACGCCGTTTATTGGTAGATTCGATTAAATACTTAACGGAACAATTTAAAATTGATGGCTATCGCTTTGATATGATGGGTGACCATGATGCACAATCAATTCAAGAAGCCTATGATGCAGCTAAAGCGATTAATCCGAATATGTTGATGTTAGGAGAAGGTTGGCAGACTTATACGGGGGATGATAATCAACCAGAACAGCCAGCTGACCAAACATGGATGAGTAAAACAGACTCTGTAGCATCGTTCTCGGACGAAATACGTAATGAATTAAAATCAGGATTTGGTAGTGAAGGCCAACCTCGTTTCTTGACGAATGGTAAACGCTCAATCAATACTATTTTCAATAATATTATTGGGCGACCTGGTAATTTTAAAGCAGATGACCCAGGTGACGTTATCCAATATATCGCAGCACACGATAACTTAACCTTGTATGATGTGATTGCTCAATCAATTAAGAAAGACCCGAAATATCACAATGAAGAAATCTTAAAACGTGTTCGGTTAGGTAATAGTTTGATTTTAACCTCACAAGGAACGCCATTTATCCATTCAGGACAAGAATATGGACGTACGAAACAATTCTTGCACCCAGACTATAAAACAACCGTCGATGAATCCAAAGTGCCAAATAAGGCGACCCATATGGTAGACGAAAATGGTAAACCATTTGAATACCCATACTTTATCCATGATTCATACGATTCCAGTGATGCAATTAACCGTTTCGATTGGCAAAAAGCAACAGACAGTAAAAAATATGCCAAACATGTGTTGACGAAAGAATATACGAAAGGCTTAATCGCGATTCGTCGCTCCACTGATGCATTTTCACGCGCGACAGCAAAAGAAATCGACGAAAATGTGACATTGATTACGGAACCGAATAAGGATTCACAAGCACCTATTGGACAAGAAGATTTAGTAATTGGCTATCAAGCGGTTGCGTCAAATGGCGATATTTATGCTGTGTTTGTCAATGCGGATAAAGCAAAACGTAAAATTAAGTTTGGAGCAAAATTTGCGCATCTTAAAGATGGAAAAATTATTGCGGATGCACGTCAAGCAGGCTTAGAAGCAATTGCTAATCCGCAAGGAGTAAAAATGTCCGGTGAAAGTATTGAGTTAGATGGTTTGACCACAGCCATTGTCTTACTTAAAAAGGCGGAAGATACCAAACCGGTAGAACCTGTTTTACCAGGTAAAGATGGCAATAAAACGGACGGAGACCAAACGACGGTACCGAATCAGCCAGATGCACAAGCACCGAAAGAGAATGGGAAAACTGATTCACAAACACCGAAAGCACCAAATGAAGAAGGAAAAACTGATAAAGAAACGCCAAAAACACCGAAAGAGGATGAGCAGTCAGATGCTGAAACGCCGAAAGCGCCAAAAGAAGGCAGTGAATCCGATACCGAGACATCAAATTCACCAAAAGAATCATCATCATCTTCTCGTGTAATGAATAGTAGAAGTAATGATACGACGCAGACATTACCAAATACAGGTGAAACAAACGCTACAGCGGTGTTCAGCGCAGCGGTATTATCCATCTTAACGGGATTAGGATTGGTTTCGATTAAAAATAAAGAAAACGAATCAGCAGACGAGCAGTAGCTTTTTGAATATCTTTTAATCAAAGATATGATTAATGACACCTCTCAATCAATGATAGGATTGGGAGGTGTTTATTTGTGTTAAGGATGAACCAAGTGGGAGCCAATAGAGGCGGTTAGGCGATTGTTTCCAATGTAGTAGAGCTAAAAGAATGCAGTAAAGGTGATAAAACAGAAATTTACTTAAATTTTTCGATGTTACCGATAACAGAACCGTTACCAAAGATAGCATTTTCATTTTAAAATTGATAGAATTGGGTAAGCGATTCCACATAGTGGATAAAAAATTTTTATGGAGGCGATACTATGGTTGGAAAGAACAATAGTGACTGGAAACGGCGAAAGCAGGCTCAAAAAATTGAAAAGTACGGCATTCGTCGATTTAAAGTAGGTGTTGCATCAGTTGTAATTGGTGCAGGGCTATTTTTAGCGGGTCCGGCAATTGAAGCCCAAGAAGTAGAAAGCAATCCGGCGGTTGATACAGCAGAATCATCTCAAGCAGTGGATGATGAGGCACTATCAGCGACTAAAGATGAAATAGAAGACGAGAATAAAACGGTACCAGCAGACGTTTCAACTGAGGAAGACAAGAGTGAGGTGTCAGACAGTACACCTGAAATTCCATCGGATGATGATGCGGTTAAAGAGACACAAGAGAATAATACCGTTACGCCTGAAAAAATGGTAGCGCCACCAGACGCTAATGCCGAAGCTAAGGAAACGAAAGAAGAACCGATTGCTGAAGGGTATATGCGTTTGCATTTTAAAAAGTTACCGGAAGAAAAGATTGACCAATTGGGCTTATGGACTTGGGGTGGTGTTGAGAAAACATTAGAGAATTGGCCAAAAGGTGCTCATCGCTTCGATAAGTCTAAAAAAGATGATTATGGCTACTACCTGGACGTAAAACAATCTGAAACTCCAGGTGAAATAGGTTATTTATTGGTTGATACCACAGGAACAGACGATGCAAGTACAAAAATAACTCCGACAGACCAATCGGTCAAACTTTTAGACAAGTCAATGAATGAAGCGTGGATTGATGAGAAGTTTGAAACAAGTAGTTTTAGACCGGTTGAAAATGAACAGATGCTGCGAGTGAATTACTTGCGTAAAGATAATAATTATGAAAATCTTGGTTTATGGACATGGGGCGATGTAGAGAATAAATCAGAAAACTGGCCGCATGGAGCGCTCCCATTTGATAAAGTTGGAAAATACGGTCGCTATGTTGATGTGCCGCTATCTAAAGGTTTAAATTCCATTGCTGAATTTTTAGTGGTCAATCGAAAAAATAACACAAAATTAATAGAAGACTTAAAATTTACTAATCGCAAAAAATATAGCCAAGTCTTTTTACGTGAAGGTGACCCGTATGTGTACACTAATCCGTATTTTATCAAGGAAGCAGAAGACATTGACCCGTCAAATGCAACCAAAGGTGATGAAAAGGTTGAGTTAAAAGCATCAATCAAACGTGATGTGCAGTCGAATCATTTTGCATTATTAGATGTAGAAGTCAAGAAACCAGATAATGTGGAAATTAAGAAAATCATCGCTGATGCATCGGCGATTGGTATGAGTAAAGAACTAGCGATTTCGCCTGAATTGAAACGTATTGCCTTGACTGCAACCCACGATATTAAACCAGGTGAGTATGAAATTCCGATTCGTGCTTATGACCAAAACAATAAATATTACGAGACAAAAGTTAGGGTTAAAGTTATCGAACATAAGAAACAAGCCGGTGATTTAGATTGGGATGAACAAGTCATCTACTTTATGGTCACTGACCGCTTTAAAGATGGAGATACTACTAATAACAATCCGTATAAACTGCCATACGACAAAGCGGTCAACAAAGGTGGCGTTTACCACGGTGGCGACTTTAAAGGTATCATCGAAAAATTAGATTATTTACAAAAATTAGGTGTAACTGCCATTTGGATAACGCCGATTGTTGAAAATGTTAGATATGATACTTCTGTGGGCAAAGAAAATGGCGAATATTATGCATATCATGGATACTGGGCGAGTGATTTTGAAAAACTAAATCCGTATTTAGGTACTTTGGAAGAGTTCCATGAATTGATTGATAAGGCAGCAGAACGAAATATTCGTATCATGGTAGATGTGGTATTGAATCATGCTGGATATGGCATGAAAAAAGGTGACAAACCGAAGACATCACAAATACCAACTGAAAAAGAGCAAGAGAAATTTGATGGCATGATTCGTAAAGAAGATGGTTTGGATGCAGACACGCAACGTTCATTAAGCGGGCTACCTGATTTTGAAACTGAACGTCACGAAGTGCGTGACCAGTTAGTTAAATGGCAAGCGTCTTGGTTAGAAAAAGCAACAACTAAAAAAGGTAACAGTATTTACGGTTTCCGTGTGGATACAGTTAAAAACGTTGATGATACTACATGGCAACATTTTAAAAATGTTTTAGCGGAAAAAGATTCCGATTTCCATCTGATTGGTGAATCATGGGGCGCAAGTTATAAGAATACGAACAATGATTTAGGTGATGGTAAACTAGATAGCTTACTTGATTTTGGTTTTAAAGACATTGCGAAAAAATTTGTTAATGGGCAGTTAGAGGAAGCTGAAAAAGAATTAATTGAGCGTAACAAAAAATTGACTTCTGCAGCTACGTTAGGACAATTTTTAAGTAGTCATGATGAAGATGGCTTCTTAGATAGCTTACAAAATGATAAAAACAAACAAAAAATCGCTGCGACGCTTCAATTGACAGCGAAAGGGCAACCAGTTATTTATTATGGTGAAGAAATTGGTCATACGGGTAAAAACAATTGGCCATTCTATACTAACCGATACGATTTTGATTGGAGTAAAGTTGAAGGTAATGATTTACATAAACATTATCAAACATTACTGGCATTTAGAAAAAATCATTCAGAATTACTGGCTCGTGGTGAACGCAGTACCGTTGCTGGTAGTAATGATGAAAAATGGTTAATGACCAAGCGTGAGTTTCAAGGTCAGAAAGCATATGTTGGAACGAATTTAAACGATAAAGCTACTGAATTGTCCCTTGAAGTATCGAGTGAAGCCACAGAGATTAAAGACCATTATACAAATAAAACGTATAAATCAACGCTTTGTGAAGATGGCAAATATCGTGTAGCGCTAAAAGCACCGAGTATTTCAGAGGGTGGAACCTTACTGTTAACCGCCACAAATGGTGACATTCAATCCGTTACAAGAGCGAAAGAAGTAACACCACCGGCACCTGAAGCACCGACTGAAAATGAAGACGTTAAGCCAGTAGAAGATGGTTATGTGCGCATGCATTTCAAAAAATTACCAGACCAACCTCAAGATACACTTGGATTATGGTTGTGGGGGGATGTTGAGAAACCATCTGAAAAAGTAGGTCAATGGCCGAATGGTGCGACAAGTTTTGCGAATGCAAAAAAAGATAGCTATGGCTATTATCTCGATGTCAAAAAATCATCACCAGAAGCTAAACGTATTGATTATCTTATTAACAATAAAGAAGGTAAGAATCTTACTGAGAATAAGAGTGTTGAACTGATTTCACCAAATGTAAAAGAAGTATGGCTAGATGAGAATTATGGTATACATTATTATAAACCATTGGCAGAAGAGAAAATGGTTCGTGTAAACTACTTCCGTAAAGATGGTAAATATGATGATTTAGGTTTATGGACTTGGGGGTCGTCGGCTACACCAGGAAAAACGTGGCCAAAAGGTCTTGCTTTAGATAAAGAAGGTAAGTATGGTCGCTATGTAGATGTTCCATTGAAAGATTTGCAAGAATTTGGTTTCCTAATTGTTAATCAAAAAACTGGACAAAAGACACAAGAGAAAAATTATGAGTTCAAAGACTTAGCCAACCATTCTCAATTATTCGTCCGTGATGATGATTCAAAAGTGTATACCAATCCGCATTATATTAGTCAAACGGTATTGAATGATGCGGAACTCGTAGCAGAAAATCGAATGGAATTAGGATTCACAAACTTAGACGGTATTGACGAAGCAGAAATGAAAAAACGACTTTCAATCACTTCGGCAGATAATAAAGCGATTGACATTCAAAAAGTCGAAATTCAACGTGAAGCGTCCAAAGTAATAGTAACTGGTGATTTCAAATCTGGAAAAGCACCTTACACTGCTCAATTTGAAGGTAAGAAAGTCGTTGCACGTACAGGATGGAAATTAACTGATGCAGTAAATGGCTATGACGGAGAATTAGGTGCCAAATTAGATGAAACAGGGGCCAATGCTGATGCCAAATTATGGGCGCCAAGTGCAGAGTCTGTATCATTAGTCGTTTATGATAAAGATGACAATGAAAAAGAAATCGGTCGTGTAGCACTAACCCGTCAAGAAAAAGGTGTTTGGCAAAAAACTGTGAATGCACAAAAAGATTTAGGAATAGAGTCGTTGCATAATTATGCCTACCATTATGAAGTCGTTCGTAATGGCAAAAAATATTTAGTGCTAGACCCGTATGCGAAATCAATGGCAGCATGGAATAGCGACAATCCGCCCGCAGTACCAGACGGTGTCGTTAGTAAGCCGGTGGGTAAAGCAGCCTTTGTTGCACCAGAAAAACTAGGTCCCGCATTAGACTTTGCGAAAATTAAAAACTTTAAAAAACGTGAAGATGCTGTTATTTATGAAGCGCATGTGCGTGACTTTACATCAGACCCGAATATTAAAGACGAACTCAAATCAAAATTCGGTACATATAAAGCCTTTATTGAACGTTTAGATTACTTAAAAGAGTTGGGTGTGACCCATATTCAATTATTACCGATAATGAATTACTATTATGGTAATGAGTTAGATAACCAAAAACGTTTGACGGAATATAAATCAGGCAACTCTAACTATAACTGGGGTTATGACCCGCAACACTATTTCTCATTAACAGGAATGTACTCAGAAAATCCAAAAGACCCAAGTAAACGAATCGAAGAATTTAAAGAATTAGTCAATGAAATTCATAAGCGTGGCATGGGTGTCATCTTAGATGTGGTGTATAATCATACAGCTGCCCTTCATGTGTTAGAAGATATCGAACCAAATTATTATCATTTCATGAATAGTAAAGGTGTTGCTAAAGAATCCTTTGGTGGCGGTCGTTTAGGTACAACGCATAAGATGTCTCGTCGTTTATTAGTGGATTCAATTAAATACTTAACGGAACAATTTAAAATTGATGGCTATCGCTTTGATATGATGGGAGACCATGATGCGAAGTCAATTCAAGAAGCGTTTGATGCTGCAAAAGCAATCAATCCGAATATGTTGATGTTAGGTGAAGGTTGGAAGACGTATACAGGAGACGACAATCATCCAGAGCAAGCTGCTGACCAATCATGGATGAGTAAAACAGATTCTGTCGGCTCATTCTCTGATGAAATGCGCAATGAATTGAAATCAGGATACGGTAGTGAAGGACAACCACGCTTCTTAACGAATGGGGCACGGTCTATAAATACCATCTTTAACAATATTCTCGGCCGACCAGGTAACTTTAATGCGGATGACCCAGGTGACGTTGTCCAATATATTGCAGCGCACGATAATTTAACCTTGTATGATGTGATTGCTCAATCAATTAAGAAAGACCCGAAATATCACAATGAAGAAATCTTAAAACGTGTTCGATTAGGTAATAGTTTAATTTTAACTGCACAAGGAACACCATTTATCCATTCAGGACAAGAATATGGACGTACGAAACAATTCTTGCATCCAGACTATAAAACAACAGTGGATGAATCCAAAGTGCCGAATAAATCAACCTATTTAACGGATGAACAAGGTAAACCATTTGAGTATCCATACTTTATCCATGATTCATACGATTCCAGTGATGCAGTCAACCGTTTTGATTGGCAAAAAGTAACGGACCGTGAGAAATATGCAGAACATGTATTGACGAAAGAATACACGAAAGGCTTAATCGCAATTCGTCGTTCAACGGATGCATTTTCACGGGGTACCAAAAAAGAAATCGATGAAAATGTGAAATTGATTACGGTACCAAATAATGACTCGGAAGCACCAATTAAACAGGATGATTTAGTGGTTGGCTATCAAGCAGTAGCATCAAATGGTGATATTTATGCCGTATTTGTCAATGCTGATAAAAACAAACGAAAAATTAAGTATGGCAAAGATTTTGCTCATCTTAAAAATGCGAAACTAATTGCTGATGGTCGACAAGCAGGGTTGACTGAGATTGCGAAGCCACAAGGTGTGGCAATGTCGGATGATGGTGTGACACTAGATGGATTAACAACTGCGATTATGTTGATTAAAAAGGCTGAAGATGCTAAGCCGGAAGAAGAACCAGTGTTACCAACTCCTGACAAAGAGAAACCAGCTGTTCCAGATGAAGGTAAGTCTGATAGTGAAAAACCATCTACGCCAAATGATGGTGAAGGCGAAACAAATGATGATTCTGCAGAAGCCAATACACCGAAAGAAGACGAAACGCCAGATAAGTCGCAAGAAGGTGGAAACGCAGAAACACCAGGTGAGTCGGACGGAAATGGTGAAGCAGAAGCGCCTGGTAAGTCGGATGGAAATGGTGAAGCAGAAGTGCCTGGTAAGTCAGATGGAAATGGAAAAACAGACACGCCAGAAGCTCCGAGTAACAAAGATGAAGCACCAGAACAACCAAGTGCGCCAGAAGTTCCGAAAGAAGGCGAAACATCAGGTGATTCAGATACGCCAGGAGCATCGGAAAAACCAGGTGAAAAAGGTCAACCAGAAGCGCCAAAAGAAGACGGAAAAACCCCAGGTACACCAGAAGCACCGGGTAAAGAAGACGGCAAATCAGAAGCACCAGGTACAAAAGGAGACACACCGAATACTCCTAATACACCAGAAGCACCAGTTAAACCAGAAGCCCCAGGTGAATCCGACAATAAATCTGAAACACCGGAAGAATCAGGCAAGGATGATGTAACACTGGGTGAATCCGACAAACCGGGTGGAGAAGCTGAAACGCCAGACGCACCAAAAGAAGACGGGAAAACCCCAGGTACACCAGAAGCACCGGGCAAAGAAGACGGCAAACCAGAAGTACCAGAGGAAACAGGTAAAGAAGAACGACCAGGTGAGAAAGAAAAAGAACAACCAGGTACAAAAGGAGACACACCGAATACTCCTAATACGCCAGGAGTACCGGATAAACCGAAAGTACCAGGTGAATCCGACAACAAACCTGAAACACCGGAAGAATCAGGCAAGGATGATGTAACACCGGGTGAATCAGATAAACCGGGTGGAGAAGCTGAAACGCCAGAAAAACCGAAAACACCGAAAGAAGACGGTACAAACCCAGGTACACCAGACGCGCCAGGCAAGGGAGAAGACACCCCTGGTACACCAGAAGCACCGGGTAAAGAAGACGGCAAATCAGAAGTGCCAGAGGAAACAGGTAAAGAAGAACAACCAGGTGAGAAAGAAAAAGAACAACCAGGTACAAAAGGAGACACACCGAATACTCCAAATACACCAGGAGCACCAGATAAACCAGAAGTACCAGGAGAATCTGACAACAAACCTGAAACACCGGAAGAATCAGGCAAGGATGACGTAACACCGGGTGAATCCGACAAACCTGGTGGAGAAGCTGAAACACCAGAAAAACCGAAAAATCCAAAAGAAGACGGAAAAACCCCAGGTACACCAGAAGCACCGGATAAACCAGAAGTACCAGGTGAATCCGACAATAAATCTGAAACACCGGAAGAATCAGGCAAGGATGATGTAACACCGGGTGAATCCGACAAACCGGGTGGAGAAGCTGAAACGTCAGAAAAACCGAAAACACCGAAAGAAGACGGTAAAAATCCAGGTACATCAGACACCCCAGGCACACCAGAAGCACCGGGCAAAGAAGACGGCAAACCAGAAGCACCAGAGGAAACAGGTGAAGAAGAACAACCAGGTGAGAAAGAAAAAGAACAACCAGGTACAAAAGAAGACACACCGAATACTCCTAATACACCAGGAGCACCAGATAAACCGGAAGTACCAGGTGAATCCGACAACAAACCTGAAACACCGGAAGAATCAGGCAAGGATGGTGTAACACCGGATAAATCACAAAAACCAGGTGGAGAAGCTGAAACGCCAGAAAAACCGAAAACACCGAAAGAAGACGGTAAAACCCCAGGTACACCAGACACATCAGGCAAGGGAGAAGACACCCCGGGTACACCTGAAGCACCAGGAAAAGAAGAAGGCAAACCAGAAGTGCCAGAGGAAACAGGCAAATCAGAAAAACCAGGTACGAAAGGCGACGCACCGAATGAAGCTGGTAAAACTCCAGGTAATCCTGAGACGCCAAAAACTCCAAGCGCACCAGAAGAATTTGATAAGAACGATACACCAGACAAAGCTAAATCTGAAGTGCATCATGATGCATCTACAGATGTTCAGGTTAAATTGACTGGCGAAGATGTTAATCGTGGTTTGAAATTAACTGTTAAACACGTTAATACCAATCCGTTTGATAAATCAATGGATAACGAATTAAAAGACAAAGACTATGATTTATATAATATTTACTTTGTTAATTCGCAAGGGAAAGTTGAACGAATTAAATCAGAAGCGTTCGTAACAGTACCTAGAGATACTGCTAAAAAGTTACTAGGTGTCTATTATGTTGCAACGACAGGTATGGCTGAAGCTTTACCGTTTGAAACTGTAGGAGACTCTGTGAGATTCAAAGTGACTCATTTTAGTTACTATGCCCTTGTATATGCTACTCAAACTAAACAAGGCGAACAACCAGATGATGGAAAAGCTCAAGAAAATGGTCAATCAGGTGCCGAAAATACGCCAGATAAAGGACAGTCAGGCAAAACGACACCAAATGATAATGGTCAATTGGGCGGTAAACAATCACAAGACAAAGATAAGTCTAAGACTCCGAATGCACCAGGTAAGAATGATTCAACACAAACGGAATCACAAGATAGTGATAAAGCGAAAGACTCTGATTCATCAGCTAAAGAACAGCCGAAAACTGAACAAAAAGATGTTCAAAAATCAGATGCTAATAGCGCTGAGGCTAAATCAAACAAATCAGATGCTAAAGAACAATCAAGTACACCAGCTGCGACTACGAATAAAGTTGCGACGACATCCGAACAATTACCAAAAACGGGTGAGCGTGATGCGTACTTAATCTTTAGCGCTGCCGCATTATCGATTTTAGCTGGTATCGGAATGGTTTCAGCAAAACGTGAAGAATTCGATGCGGAAGCAGTTGAATAGTTATAAAAAGAGATAGTTTCGGACTCTTGAAAAATAAACACTCCTTAATCAAATTAGATTGAGGGGTGTTTTTTAGCGCAAAACACAGCAAAAATTTTAAATCACAAACCCCTTAAATATTTAACTAGTTGAAGTAAATTGATTGACCATACACGATGAAAAACTGTCTAAAATAATACAGTTTTTTCAATGTTTTACAACAGATTACTAGGGATAATATCGCAATAATATGAAAATATAGCTAAATTTCAAATATGTATTGTGCCAAAAAATATTTTTGAGTGCGATTTCACAAACTATAGAAATGCTTTATTGTAGGGGATAGCTCGAGGTTTTTCTCTTGCATTTACAAGTTGATAGTGATACATTAATTATTGTAAACAAGGAGTTAAACAGAAATTCGGGCTGTTTTATTCTCATTTAAAAAAGGAAGGAATGTGTGCACATATGGCAAAGAAAAAAGAAGCTGTGACTATCGAAGCATTGTTAGATCCAAATAACTTCGATTTTAGCACGGTACAAATTATCAATGAAGAAGGTAAAGTTGTTAACGAAAGCCTGTTACCAGATTTATCTGATGAAGAACTCGTTCGATTAATGGAAGATATGGTTTGGTCACGTATTTTACACGAACGTTCTACTGCATTAAACCGCCAAGGTCGTTTAGGATTCTATGCACCAACAGCTGGTCAAGAAGCCTCTCAATTAGGGTCAATCGCTGCAATTGAAAAAACAGACTTTATTTTACCAGGTTACCGTGATGTTCCACAATTAATTAAACACGGTTTACCATTACACCAAGCATTCTTATGGTCACGTGGTCACGTAGGCGGAAGCACATTTGAACAAGACTTATTAGCTGTTCCACCACAAATTATTATCGGTGCACAATACATTCAAGCAATGGGTGTTGCATTCGGATTAAAACGTGATGGTAAAAAAGCTGTTGCAGTAACTTGGACAGGTGACGGAGGTTCATCTCAAGGTGACTTCTACGAAGGAATTAACTTTGCCGGTTCATATAAAGTACCAGCTATCTTCTTTATCCAAAATAATGGTTGGGCAATTTCTACACCGCGTGAATTACAATCAGCAGCACCAACATTAGCTCAAAAAGCAGTAGCAGCTGGTATTCCTGGCATCGTTGTTGACGGTATGGACGTGTTAGCCGTTTACGCAGTAACTAAAGCGGCACGTAAATACGCAATCGCTGGTAATGGACCAGTTCTAATCGAAACATTATGTTATCGTTTTGGTCCACATACTTTATCTGGTGATGACCCAACACGTTACCAACCAGAAGGTGTTCAAGATGAGTGGCAAGCAAAAGACCCATTAATTCGTTTCCGTAAATATTTAGAAGCAAAAGGTTTATGGTCTAAAGAAAAAGAAGATGCTGTTATCGAACGTACACAAGAAGAAATTAAAGAAGCAATTAAATTAGCAGACCAAGAGCCTAAACAAAAAATTTCTGGTTTCTTGAAAAATATGTATGAAACACCAGATGTGTTCACACAAGAATTTATTACAAAATACGAAGCAAAGGAGAATAAATAATGGCTCAATTAACGATGATTCAAGCGATTACTCAAGCAATCGCAACAGAATTACGCAATGATAACCGTACATTAGTTTTCGGTGAAGACGTTGGTAAAAACGGTGGGGTATTCCGTGCAACAGAAGGATTACAAGATGAATTCGGTGAAGAGCGTGTATTCAATACTCCTTTAGCAGAATCAGGTATCGGTGGTTTAGCAGTTGGTTTAGCATTAACTGGTTACCGTCCAATCCCAGAAATTCAATTCTTAGGTTTCGTATTTGAAGTAATGGACTCAGTAGTGGCGCAAGCTGCTCGTTACCGTTACCGTATGGGTGGTACGCGCAATATGCCAATTACTTTCCGTGCACCATTTGGTGGTGGGGTACATACGCCAGAATTACATGCGGATAACTTAGAAGGTTTATTAGCACAATCACCAGGTATTAAAGTAGTAATCCCATCTGGTCCATATGATGCGAAAGGTTTATTAATTTCAGCAATTCGCGATAATGACCCAGTATTCTTCTTAGAACATATGAAATTATACCGTTCATTCCGTGAAGAAGTACCTGAAAAAGAATATACCATTCCTTTAGGTAAAGCGAATGTTGTAAAAGAAGGTACTGATGTATCTGTTATTACTTACGGTGCGATGGTTCGTGAAGCTGTTAAAGCCGCTGAAGCACTAGAAAAAGATGGTATCTCAGTAGAAATCGTTGACTTACGTACCGTTCAACCATTAGATATTGAAACGATTTTAGAAACAGTTAAGAAAACAAATCGTGTCGTAGTCGTACAAGAAGCACAACGTCAAGCAGGTGTAGGTGCGCGTGTGATGGCAGAAATTTCGGAACGTGCTATCTTAGACTTAGAAGCACCAATCGGATTTGTTGCAGCTCCGGATACAGTTTTCCCATTTGGTCAAGCAGAAAAAGATTGGTTGCCAAATGCGGCTGATATTGAAGCTCAAGTACGTGAAACATACGCATTCTAATTTTTGATACAGATATTAACATGGGTAGTGGTGGCAAGGTTTAACGACATTGTCATGACTGCCTCGGTTAATAATGTACATTGGAATCCGCATTGAAACCATAAAACAAGCGAATAAAATGATAAACATAAGGAGAAATAAATCATGGCATTTTTATTTAAATTACCTGAGCTTGGCGAAGGAATCGTCGAAGGCGAAGTAGCGTCATGGCCAGTTAAAGAAGGCGACGAAATTAAAGAAGACGATGTCTTAGTAGAAATTCAAAACGATAAATCAGTAGAAGCAATCCCTTCACCAGTTTCTGGTAAAATCGTGAAAATTCATGTTCCAGAAGGGACAGTAGCAGTAGTCGGAGATGTCTTGGTTGAAATTGATGCACCAGGACACGAAACAACTGCAGCAGCAACATCACCAGCATCACCAGCGGCAGCGCCGGTTACAGTTGCTGACGAAACAGCACCAGCAGAATCTTCAGCTACAACAGGTACTTATCAATTCACATTGCCAGAATTAGGCGAAGGTATCGTTGAAGGTGAAGTTGCATCATGGCCAGTAAAAGAAGGCGATGAAATTAAAGAAGATGATGTCTTAGTAGAAATTCAAAACGATAAATCAGTAGAAGCAATCCCTTCACCAGTTTCTGGTAAAATTACAAAAATCGTAGTACCAGAAGGAACTGTAGCAGTAGTTGGAGATGTATTAGTTGAAATTGCAGTAGAAGGACATACAGCGTCACCTGCAGCAGCAACAACACCAGCTGCGCCTGCTTCACCAAGTACGCCAACATCACCTGCAGCAAACAAACCTGTAAAAGCAGCTGAGCCAAATCGTCGTGTACTAGCGATGCCATCTGTTCGTAAATTTGCTCGTGACAAAGGCATTGACATTACATTAGTGACAGGTACTGGTTCAAATGGCCGTGTAACCAAAGAAGATATTGAAAACTTCAATGGTTCTGCGCCAGCAGCACAACCAGCATCAGCACCTGCTCAAGCAGCAACAACATCATCAGCTCCAGCTCCAGCTAAAGAAAGTGCGCCAGCAGCACCATACAAATCAGCAACGCCTGAAGCGGAAGTACGTGAACCGATGAGTGGTATGCGTAAAGCAATTGCTAAAGCAATGGTCAACTCTAAACATACTGCACCTCACGTAACACACTTTGATGAAATTGAAGTATCTGCATTATGGGATCACCGTAAGAAATTTAAAGATATTGCTGCAGAACGCGATACTAAGTTAACATTCTTACCATATGCTGTGAAAGCTTTAGTAGCAACCTTGAAAAAATTCCCAATCTTGAACGCATCTATCGATGATTCAACAAACGAAATTGTATTTAAAAACTATTTCAACATCGGTATCGCAACAGATACAGACCGTGGTTTATATGTACCAGTTATTCGTGATGCAAATACAAAATCAATGTTTGAAATTGCTGATTCAATTACAGAATTAGCTAATAAAGCGCACGCAGGTAAATTAGCAGCTAACGAAATGGGCAATGGCTCAATGACAATCTCTAATATCGGTTCAGCTGGTGGTAAATGGTTCACACCAATTATCAACCATCCAGAAGTGGCGATTTTAGGATTTGGTTCTATTGTTCAACAACCAATCGTTAACGAAGAGGGCGAGTTAGCAGTCGGACGTGTCATTAAATTATCATTGAGTTATGATCACCGTATTGTTGATGGCGCAACTGCTCAAAAAGCAATGAACGAATTCAAACGTTTATTAGCAAACCCAGAATTATTATTAATGGAAGGTTAAGGTGTAAATTATGGTAGTTGGAGATTTTGCAATTGAACTCGATACAGTCGTTATTGGTTCAGGACCTGGTGGATATGTCGCAGCAATTCGTGCAGCGCAATTAGGTCAAAAAGTAGCGATTATCGAAAAAGAATTTATCGGTGGAACGTGTTTAAACGTTGGATGTATTCCATCAAAAGCGTTAATTAGTGCAGGTCATACCTATCATAACGCTAAACATGGCGATCACTTTGGTATTAACGCAAAAGATATTACTGTTGATTTCAAACGTACGCAAGAATGGAAAGATAAAGAAGTCGTTGGTAAATTAACTGGTGGCGTGCGTATGTTATTGAAAAAGAATAAAGTAGAAATCATTGAAGGTGAAGCATTCTTCGTAGATGAGCATACTTTACGTGTTGTTACTGAAGATTCAGCACAAACTTACTCATTTAATAATGCAATCGTTGCGACAGGTAGTCGTCCAATTGAAATCAAAGGATTCAAATACAGCGAACGTGTGATTGACTCAACAGGTGCATTAGCATTAACTGATATTCCTAACGAAATGGTCGTTATCGGTGGTGGATACATTGGTAGTGAATTAGCAGGTGCATTTGCTAACTTCGGTACAAAAATTACGATTTTAGAAGGGTCAAATCAAATTATCCCAACATTTGAAAAAGATATGGTGGCATTGGTTGAAGCTGACTTTAAGAAAAAAGGTGTTGACGTTGTAACCAATGCAATGGCATTGAACTCAGAGGTTAATGGTGACCGTGTGAAAGTGACTTACGAAGTAGGTGGCAAACAACATACTATCGAAGCAGATTACTGCTTAGTAACGGTAGGACGTCGTCCAAATACTGATAACTGTGGTTTAGAAGTAGCAGGTGTTGTTATTGGTGAACGTGGCTTAATCAATGTTGACAAACAAGGTCGTACTAACAAAGACAATATCTTTGCGATTGGGGATGCTGTACCAGGTGCTGCATTAGCACATAAAGCAAGTTACGAAGCAAAAGTTGCAGCTGAAGCAATCAGTGGTAAACCATCTAGCGTTGATTACAATGCAATGCCAGCAGTATGTTTTACTGACCCTGAATTAGCGTCCGTTGGATATACCGTAGAGCAAGCTAAAGAAGCTGGTTTAGATGTTAAAGCATCTAAATTCCCATTAGCAGGTAATGGTCGTGCATTATCATTAAATGCAACAAACGGTTTTGTACGTTTAGTAACAACCAAAGAAGACAATGTAATTGTCGGTGCTCAAGTTGCCGGTGCGAATGCTTCTGACTTGATTGCTGAATTAACATTAGCAGTTGAAGGTGGCTTAAATGCTGAAGATATCGCATTAACAATTCACTCTCATCCATCATTAGCAGAAACAGTGATGGATGCTGCAGAATTAGCATTAGGGCATCCAATTCACATCTAATTGGATTAAGTAAAGTTGATAGGGGAAACTCTGTCAACTTTTTTGGTTTGGGTATAATATTTGAAAATGATTGTTGGTTAGCTAGTTACTTTCTGGTTTTTATTTGATGCATTCGCCTGGATGTAGGATTAAAAATATCCGTTGACTGCAAAGAAGTCTCAGTTGGTAGTAGCATTTTTCAACTCAAATACGCTATAATAAGAACATGTGAATTCAGCAAATGATAAATGCTGAGTAGATGGTGAGTGTCTAAATTATTGACAGACGACTTTACCAGAATAATAGAGAAAAGGAGGCCTTTACTGTGGCACAATTCTTTTTTAAATATGGCGCAATGAATAGTGGGAAATCACTGGAAATTATTAAAGTAGCGCATAACTATGAGGAGCAAAATAAGCCAGTAGAAATCTTTACGAGTGCATTGGATAATCGTACTTCTGTTGGAACTGTTGCGAGTCGTACTGGGTATCAACGGCAAGCGATTCCGATTACAGATGATATGGATTTATTTGAAACGATTAAAGCGATGGGACGCCGTTACTGTATTTTGATTGATGAGGCGCAATTTTTAAAAAAAGCTCAAATCTTGCAGTTAGCACGAGTAGTTGATGAATTAAATATTCCGGTCATGGCGTTTGGCTTAAAAAATGATTTTACCAATGATTTATTCGAAGGCTCAAAATATCTATTGTTATATGCAGATAAGATTGAAGAGATTAAAACTATTTGTTGGTTCTGCGACAAAAAAGCGAGTATGAATTTACGTATGGTGAATGGCGAACCAGTGTATGAAGGTGAACAAATTCAAATTGGTGGTAATGAATCATATTTACCAGTCTGTCGCAAATGTTATCACCAACCGAAAAGAATTGAAGACTAAGTAAAAAAATAAGTGAGCGCGAGTGCTCTGACTCGAACCACTGGAGCAAAGGTCGCCGAAGCGCCAACGCGCATCAAGAGCTATGCGAAGTGGAAGTCAAGGCTGCCCGAACGAACCAGAATAAAACATAGTGTGAGTGAGGGTGTTCAGTCTTGAACCACTGGAGAAAGGCTACGTAGTGCGAGTATCGCACGTAGGAGACTTTTGAAGTGGATGTCAAGACTGCCCGAACGAACCAGAATAAGACATAGAGTGAGAGAGGGCGTTCAGTCTTGAATCACTGGAGAAAGGCACCGAAGTGCGAATATCGCACGCAGGGGGCTTTTGAAGTGGAAGTCAAGGCTGCCCGAACGAACTAGAATAGGAGACAGTTATGTTTGAACAATTAGATACATTAATCTTTCGATTTGAAGCAGATAAGATTGAAGAGATTAAAACTATTTGTTGGTTCTGCGACAAAAAAGCGAGTATGAATTTACGTATGGTGAATGGCGAACCAGTGTATGAAGGTGAACAAATTCAAATTGGTGGTAATGAATCATATTTACCAGTCTGTCGCAAATGTTATCACCAACCGAAAAGAATTGAAGACTAAGTAAAAAAATAAGTGAGCGCGAGTGCTCTGACTCGAACCACTGGAGCAAAGGTCGCCGAAGCGCCAACGCGCATCAAGAGCTATGCGAAGTGGAAGTCAAGGCTGCCCGAACGAACCAGAATAAAACATAGTGTGAGTGAGGGTGTTCAGTCTTGAACCACTGGAGAAAGGCTACGTAGTGCGAGTATCGCACGTAGGAGACTTTTGAAGTGGATGTCAAGACTGCCCGAACGAACCAGAATAAGACATAGAGTGAGAGAGGGCGTTCAGTCTTGAATCACTGGAGAAAGGCACCGAAGTGCGAATACCGCACGCAGGGGGCTTTTGAAGTGGAAGTTAAGGCTGCCCGAACGAGCTAGAATAGGAGACAGTTATGTTTGAACAATTAGATACATTAATCTTTCGATTTGAAGAAGTGCACGAATTGTTAAGTGACCCAGCTGTAATTGCGGATACAAAACGATTACGTGATTTGACAATTGAAGAAAGTGATTTACGACCGAAAGTTGAAAAAATTCGTCGCTATAAACAAGTCGAGCAAGAAATTGAAGATACTGAAGAAATGCTTGGCGAAGGTCTAGATGCTGAGATGGCTGAAATGGCCAAACTTGAATTATCCGAGTTGAAAGCAGAAAAAGAAAGCTTGCAAGAATCGATTCGTGTGATGATGCTACCAGAAGACCCTAATGATGGAAAAAACATTATTATGGAAATTCGTGGTGCAGCTGGTGGAGACGAAGCACAATTATTTGCGGGTGATTTATTAAATATGTATACACGCTACGCAGATAGTCAAGGTTGGAAAGTTGAAGTACTCGATGCGAATATTACTGGTATCGGTGGTTATAAGGAAGTATCCTTAATGATTACTGGTCACAAAGTATACAGCAAATTAAAATTTGAAAATGGCTCGCACCGTGTTCAGCGTGTTCCTGAGACAGAATCTCAAGGGCGTGTCCATACGTCAACTGCAACTGTTGTCGTGATGCCAGAAGCCGAAGAAATTGATTTTGAGTTAAATGATAATGATATCCGTGTGGATATTTATCACGCATCCGGTGCCGGTGGTCAGCACGTTAACAAAACTGCCTCTGCGGTACGTTTGACGCATATTCCTACGAATACAGTTGTGGCGATGCAAGATGAACGTTCTCAGTTGAAAAACCGTGAAAAAGCGATGAAAGTGTTGCGTGCACGTGTTTATGATAAGATTCAATCTGAAGCACAAGCAGAGTTTGACTCAGCGCGTAAATTAGCTGTTGGTACGGGTGATCGTTCCGAGCGGATTCGTACGTATAATTTCCCACAAAACCGCGTCACTGACCACCGTATTGGTTTAACAATTCAACAATTAGATGTTATTTTAAGTGGTAAATTAGATGAAATTATTGACGGCTTAGTTATGTTTGACCAAACGCAAAAATTGGAGGAGCTTAATGCGCCTAAACTCTAAGATGTCTTTAGCTGAAGCTTTTAACCAAGCTTCAGTTTTTTTACAGGAACATGGAATTGAGGAGGCACCTATTCGAGATTACTGGTGCCAAGTATTTGACTGGCAATTAACGGATGTGGTGCGTCATCTTCAGCAGCCGATTACGAATGACCAAGCAGATTGTTTTTGGGAAGTATTAACCCGGCTTGCGCAGCACGAACCGATACAATATATTACACAAACAGCGTATGTAGGTAATGAATCATTTAAAGTGACGCCAGATACATTAATTCCTCGGGAAGATACGTATGGTTTAGTAGAGATGGGGATGCGCTTTTTATCAAAATATCCGCAGGCAAACATATTGGATATAGGGACAGGGACAGGTTATATTGCGATATTACTGGCAAAAAACGCACCACAAGCTACGGTGACTGCAGTCGATGTATCTAAGGCAGCACTTGAGGTGGCCAAAGACAATGCAGCCTTGCATCAAGTGAATGTTGAGTTTGTGCATAGTGATTTGTGCAGTCAGTTGCCAAAAGGGCAGCGCTATGATTTAATTGTATCGAATCCGCCATATATTGCGGAAGATGAATTAAGTTTAATGGATGAATCGGTGAAGCGTTATGAACCGAAGTTAGCCTTGTTTGCACAAGATAATGGGCTGGCAATTTATAAACGTTTGGCGGCTATCTTGCCGGATTATTTATCTGAGGATGGAGAAACTTTACTAGAAATTGGCTTTCGTCAAGGAATAGCAGTGCAACAATTATTTCAAGCAGCATTTCCAATGGCGTCAATTACGATTCACCAAGATTTTAATGGCATGAATCGCTATGTCAAAGTAAGTTTAAAAGAGAAAGAATGATAATATGGAAACACAAGTATTTTTATCTAATCAAATTAAAGAAGCTGCTGAACAATTACGAAAAGGGCATATTGTTGCGTTTCCGACAGAGACCGTCTTTGGTCTAGGTGCGATTGCCACGGATGAGCAAGCGGTGAGCCGTGTGTTTGCTGTAAAAGGGCGTCCGAAAGATAATCCTTTAATCGTTCATGTGTCAAGTATCGAGCAAGTGCAGTCTTATGTTGAATCCATCTCACCTATGGCGCAGCAATTGATGGATGCTTTTTGGCCGGGACCGTTAACGATTGTATTCCCGCAGAAAAAAGGCGTACTGGCACCGAGTGTGACGCCAGATAAAGATACAGTGGCGATTCGGATGCCTAATCAAGCGGAAACATTACGTTTGATTGAAGCGACAGGGATTCCATTAGTAGGACCGAGTGCTAATAAGTCTGGCAAGCCGAGTCCAACTGCAGTGGCGCATGTGTTACATGATTTTGACGGTGTGATTGCAGGCGTCTTAGCACCGGAACAAAGTTTATTGGCAGTCGGTGTTGAGTCAACAGTGGTCATGCCGCTAGACGACCAAGTGTATATTTTAAGACCGGGCGCTGTGACCTTACCGATGATTAAAGCGCTAGGCATGACTGTTAGTGAAAAAAGTGCATCGGAGCAATTAAGTGATTCGACATTAATGTCACCAGGTGTCAAATACACGCATTATAGCCCGGCGCAATCGGTTGAAGTATTAGTGACGAATGATAGTACGCATTTTATTGATTACATTGATAAAGTAACTGGCAAAATTGGTGTATTAGCACAAGAAAATATTTTAGCAGACATTCAGACGCATCCAAACGTTGTGGCGGTGCATTCTTACGGAAAAAAAGAGGATTTACACAGTGCGACGCAGCAATTGTATGCAGGCTTACGCGCGTTAGAAGCTACTGGCTGCGAGCTGATTGTAGCTCAAGGATTTATTGATACACCAGCAAGTCATGCGTTGATGAATCGCTTAACAAAAGCAGCAGACCGGGTACATTGCTTTGATTAATGTCAATTCGGTTTAGGTTGTTTGAATAAATAAAGATGGTATAATGATGCCAAAATGAACAGGTGGAGGTTGGAATATGGTAAAAGATACAGCGATTTTTGATTTAATTGAAAAAGAGGCAGCACGTCAACAACGAGGTGTTGAATTAATCGCATCGGAAAACTTCGTGTCGCCACAAGTCTTAAAAGCACAAGGGAGTGTTTTGACAAATAAATACGCTGAAGGATATCCTAAAAGACGCTATTATGGCGGCTGCGAATGGATTGATGAAATTGAACAATTAGCGATTGACCGTGCAAAGGAATTGTTTGGAGCTGAATTTGCGAATGTGCAACCTCACTCTGGTTCTTCAGCGAATATGGCAGTCTATCGTGCTTTTTTAACACCAGGAGATAGAGTGTTAGGCATGGATTTATCGCAAGGTGGACATTTAACGCATGGTTCACCGGTGAATTTCAGTGGACAATCGTATGATATGTATAGTTATGGAGTGGATGAGCATGGCTATATTGATTATAATGAAGTAGAGCGTATCGCTGAGGAATGCCAACCGAAAATGATGATTGCCGGGGCCAGTGCGTATTCACGGGTGATTGATTTTAAGCGAATGGGTGAGATTGCAGCGAAAGTAGGTGCGATATTTTTTGTCGATATGGCACACATTGCTGGTCTTGTCGCTACCGGATTACATCCCAATCCTGTGCCGTACGCTGATGTGGTCACTACGACAACACATAAAACATTACGTGGTCCACGTGGTGGTCTGATTTTAGCCAAAAAAGAACATGCGAAAAAAATTAATAGTGCAGTCTTTCCCGGTATTCAAGGTGGACCTTTAGAACACGTAATTGCAGCTAAAGCAGTTGCTTTTGGCGAAGCGTTAGAACCAGAATTCAAAGATTACGCAGCGCAAATTATAAAAAATACCCAAGCAATGGCACGTGTTTTTGAAGCCAGTGAATTGCATGTTGTGTCAGGGGGGACGGATAATCATCTCTTTTTATTAGATGTTACACCGCTGGGTATTACCGGTAAATGGGCACAAGAGCGACTCGATACAGTAGGAATTACAGTTAATAAAAATTCAATTCCGAATGATACACAATCATTTGTGCAAACAAGTGGTATTCGTATTGGAGCAGCTGCAATTACTACACGTGGCGCTAAGGAAGCTGATGCGATACAAATTGCAGAATTTATTTTAGCAGCTCTCAAGGCATCTGAAGAAGAATTACCGGAGTTACATGAAAAAGTCATAACATTTGTCAAAGATTGGCCGATGTTTGCTTGGTAAAATAATGATATGAGACAACCTAACTCAGTATGAAATGAGTAGGTTGTTTTTTCTAACTATAATGAATAGTTGTGTAATGGTAGCAGCAAGTTTCTATACAGTTCATAGCGGGATGGGGTATAATCAGGATGAACGAGTCGAATGCACTGAAATATATTTTTATAAACGAATAGTGTGACAACGAGCATACAGAGGACTTTTAATATGTTATTAATGCGTGATAGAGTTGTATTAAGAGAATGTACAGAAAAGAGGTATAGTGATGAGAGAAGCAGTTATCGTATCGGCAGTGCGTACTGCCATTGGCAAATTTGGTGGAACATTAAAGGATGTCTCGGCAGTAGATTTAGGTATTGCGGTTGTCAAAAGTGCGATTGAGCGTGCCGGATTGCAGCCTGAACATGTGGATGAAGTGATTATTGGGAATGTTTTAGGTGCAGGATTAGGTCAAAACATCGCACGTCAAATCAGTATCAACGCCGGTATTCCCATTACCGCACCAGCGTATACGATTAATCAAGTATGTGGCTCAGGATTAAAATCGATTCAATTAGCCGTTCAGTCAGTATTATTAGGCGATGCTGACATTGTTGTTGCAGGGGGCACAGAAAATATGAGCCAAGCACCGTATGTGTTATTCAATCAACGTTGGGGCAGTCGCATGGGGGACACGCAGATTGTTGATACATTACTCCGTGATGGCTTAGTAGATGCGTTTGATAATCAACATATGGGTATAACTGCTGAAAATGTCGCTGAAAAATATCAAATTACACGTGAGCAACAAGATGTGTTTGCCGCGTATTCACAACAAAAAGCAGTTGCGGCGATAAATGCTGGACGCTTTGTTGAAGAAATTGTCCCAGTTGCAGTGCCGCAACGTAAAGGTGAGGCCATTCTATTTGATATGGATGAATATCCACGTGAAGATACAACTTTGGACAAATTATCCAAATTACGACCAGCTTTTAAACAGAATGGGACGGTGACAGCTGGTAATGCTTCGGGAATTAATGATGGAGCAGCGGCAGTTATTGTCACGACACGTGAAAAAGCAGAAGCGCTTGGATTAGATATTCTCGCTACCATTACTGCTTATGCTAATGCTGGTTTAGAGCCTGAGTACATGGGTTGTGGGCCTATTTTAGCGACACAAAAAGCCTTAGACAAAGCAGGACTTACGATTCACGACTTAGATTTAGTAGAATCTAACGAAGCGTTCGCAGCCCAAGCCTGTGCTGTGACGAGTGAATTGGAATTGAATCCAGATATCGTTAATGTTAACGGTGGAGCGATTGCTTTGGGACATCCTATCGGTGCCTCTGGTGCCCGCCTGCTTGTATCCTTATTACATGAAATGAAAAAACGGGATGCCAAACGTGGTTTAGCAACGTTATGTATTGGTGGCGGTATGGGTACTGCTCTGATTGTTGAGCGCTGAGGGAAGTTGTATTGAACAACGTTTCATTTGTCTGGAAAAATTATTCTTTACGTGCTAATAAAAAAGTTGTATCATAGAAAGAAGAAAATAGCCGTCTCAGTTTCAAGTCATTATTGATAAGGATTGAGCAAATGGACAGCAAAATGCAAAGTGTGAGCGAGGATATTTTGTCAGAATCACTGGAATTTGTGGCGTAAGCGGGGATGTTGTAGTTTGAGACACTGGATAAAGGCAATGGCGTGCGAGTATCGCATGAGCGGTTTTTGAAGTGTAGTCGTCAAGCTAGTCCAAGCGAGCCAGCATCGAAAAGCACTGGCGTGCGGGTTATGTACGTAGGGAACTTTTTCAGTGGACAGCGAAGTAGTCCGAGCACACTAGAATAAGGAGTGCAAATTATGGCAAAATTTACAGTAGTAGAACATCCACTCATTCAACACAAATTGACGATTATCCGTGATAAAAATACGTCAACTAAAGCGTTTCGTGAAGTAACCAATGAGATTGCGATGTTGATGGCTTATGAAATTACACGTGATTTACCATTGGAAGATGTTGTCATCGAAACTCCTTTGGTTAAAACGACACAAAAACAAATTGCAGGTAAAAAATTAGCGATTATTCCGATTTTACGTGCTGGTTTAGGTATGGTTGATGGGATTGTTGATTTAATTCCAGCGGCTCGTATTGGTCATATTGGATTATACCGCGACCATGATACTTTAGAAGCAGTCGAATATTTTGCAAAATTCCCACAAGATATTCGTGACCGTCGTTTATTCGTGGTAGACCCTATGTTAGCAACGGGCGGTTCAGCCATTGCAGCCCTTGATTTATTAACGCAAAAATATCAAGTATCACCTGAAAACATTGTGTTCGTCTGCTTAGTAGCAGCCCCAGAAGGCGTCAAAGCCTTACAAGAAGCACATCCAGATATTGACTTATACACAGCGGCATTAGATGAACGCTTAAACGAAAAAGGCTACATCCTACCAGGCCTAGGAGACGCCGGCGACCGAATCTTCGGCACAAAGTAATATAATTGTGCGACAAGGAGCGCTTTGAAATGAACCACTGGAAAACAAGGAGAGAGAGGGCGTTTAGCCTTGAACCACTGGAGAAAGACACCGAAGTGCGAGCAACGCACGTAGGGGGCTTTTGAAGTGGACGTCAAGGCTGCCCGAACGAACCGGATTAAAGGTCGCCGAAGCGCTTCAAGAGCTATGTGAAGTGGAGTCATTTCAGCTCCTTGGAGCCGTAATATAATTGTGCGAGCGCGGGCGTTCTGCCTCGAACCACTGGAGCAAAATACGCCGGAGCACTTCTCGAGTGCTCCAAGTGTTTTGCGAAGTGGATGTCGAGGCAGCCCAAGCGAGCCGTAATAAAAAATTGTGCGAGCACAAACTGCTCGCCACTACTTTCTGGTGGACAAATAAACCAGACATAATGCATCTGCTTCACAGCGCAACGAACGAAAGAACTAAAAACCACTCAGCACTAGCTGAGTGGTTTTGTTTTGCTATACCGCCATTGGTCGAGTCATTAGTGCTCACCTATTTTTGATGAGAGATAACTTGTGGCTAGAACTGTGTAAACAACTGAGGTAGCTCAGTCAATGTTTTTTCAGCATTGAGGGCGACAATTAGTTTAATGCGTGCTTTAACACCACTTAAACCTTGTGTAAAAATCATTCCCATTTGCTTTAATTGTTTGCCACCGCCCTCATAATCGTACACATCTTCAGTAATTCCATTAAAGGCACGTGACACAATAACAATTGGTAGACGTTGGTCGAGTAATGCTTGGATACCTACTAATGTATCAGGTGGTAAGTTACCTGCACCTAATCCTTCTATCACTACACCATCGTATTGTTGTGCAATGCTAAAAACATCACTTTCCATGCCAGCATACGCTTTTAACAAGATGACACGTTTATCGACTCGCTTCAGTGTGTAATGCTGTTCACGTACAAATGTTTGAAAATACAACACATTATTTTTGGATACAATACCTACTGGGCCAAAGGTAGGCGTTTGAAAGGTTGCTAGATTAGTAGTATGTGTTTTCGTTACATAACGGGATGCATGGATTTCTTCATTCATTACTACAACAACACCGTGATGAGCACTCTTGTCATCTAAAGCGACAAAAAGGGCACTCCGTAAATTTGCTAAGCCATCAGAGCCTATTTCATTAGCGGAACGCATCGCTCCCGTCATCACTATTGGGATATCAACATTGACAGTTAAATCTAAAAAATACGCAGTCTCTTCTAATGTATCCGTACCGTGTGTGATGACAATGCCGTTGAAATGAACAGCTTGCTGGTGAATATATTGTGCTAATTGATGCATTCGTTCAATTGTCATATGGGGTGAGGGGATATTTAATAGATTGACGACTGTTATATTAGCAAATGTTTCAAGGAAATGACTTTGTTGCGTCAAAGGATTTTCATGACTAGGCGAGACTTTCCCCGTCGTACGGTCTTCACTCATCGCAATCGTCCCACCAGTATTAATAATTAAGATATCTTTCATCGAGCATCTCCTCATAATAGATATAGTAGAGGGACATCTACGCCCTCTCTAACAATGATTGAATCAAAAAACTAAGCAAATCTTTACACTATTAATAGTAAAGTATCTGCTTAGTCAGCGCAACTATTTAATTATTCAAAATACGAGCGATACATTGCTTGTAATGCATTTAATTTATCTTTCATCCGAATGGTAAAGAACATACTAATTTCAGAAGCGCCTTGATTAATCATTCGAATACTAATTTTTTCTTGTGCCAATGCTTCGGTAGTCTTGTTTGCCATCCCGTGAGCGGCAACCATCCCTTCCCCGACGACGACCATAATTGCTAAGTCATCCTCAACCATTAGATTATCTGGTCGTAACTTGTCTTGAATCTCTTGTAAAATCGAATCGAGAACCCCTTCTAAATAATGTGACCGCACCACGACAGAAATATTATCAATCCCCGTTGGAATGTGTTCAATCGATACATTATGGTCTTCAAAAATTTGTAGTAAGCGACGTGTAAATCCAAGTTGACGGTTTAATAAATATTTTCGAATGGAGATAGCGGTGAATCCCTCATCACAACTAATACCGACAACTGGAAGCTCTTCTTGATATTGGCGCTGCGCAACAATTTTGGTGCCTTTAATTTCTGGTTGGTTGGTATTGCGTACCATTACCGGTATGTTAACTTGGAACAATGGTTCGAGTGCTTCATCATGGAAAATACCAAAACCGGAGTAAGACAGCTCGCGCATTTCACGGTAAGTAATTTCTTTAATGGCGTATGGATTGTCAATAATACCAGGATGCGCGGCATAAATATAACTTTGGTCGGTAAAATTTTCATAAATATCGGCTCGAACTCCGCGTGCAACAATAGCACCACTAATATCACTACCACCGCGTGGAAAAGTAACAATATTACCTTCTTTAGAGTATCCAAAAAATCCAGGGATAATCAGGATAGCGTCACTGTCACGAAATTGTGCCATCTTTTCATAGGACTCTGGCAATAATTGTGCATTACCAGGTTCATCGGTTACGACAAAACCAAAGTCTTTCGGTGAAATATATTGTGCATTCACACCGAGTGATAATAAATACTGGCTAAATAATTGCGCATTAAAATCTTCACCACACGCTTTTAAAGCATCAAGTAGTCGCTCACTATCGTGAATGGTTTGAATATATTGGCGTAGAACCTTTTCAAAATGTTGAATAATCGTTGAAGATAGCTTTAATGCTTCTACCATGTTAGCAAAGCGTGCTAAGATTGTATTGAATGACTCACTGTAATCTTGTTGAGTCACTACTTGTTCGTGTAAAGCGATTAATAAATCAGTCACCTTAATATCGGTTTCATCTCGCTTTCCAGGGGCAGAGACGACTACAAATCGAATAGCTTCATCCTCTTTAATAATATTGGCTACTTTTGTTAATTGTGTGGCATTGCATAATGAACTACCACCAAATTTTGCTACTTTCATCTGCGTCATCATCCTTACAAATAATTTTTTAATCTTTATGACACTATGATACATTAAATGATGGAAAAATTAAAGTCTTTGTTGTAAAATTAAAAATGTATGATAGAAAATGTTGCTGGGAGGCTCTGGATAATGAAAATTGCAATTTTAGGGTTAGGAACCGTAGGTGGGGGTGTGTTGAGATTACTTCAAAACCAACCTAAAACAGCACATTTAGAGGTTGCTTATATTTTTGCACGTGAAATCCGTCATCCATCATTAGATTTAACAGGTATTAAAGTTACGAATGATTTGGATGAAATTTTAAACAGTGATGTTGAATTAGTTGTGGAAGTACTCGGTGGAGTAGACATTGCGTATGATATTCACCGACAATGTTTAGCGCGTGGTAAACACGTGGTTACAGCGAATAAAGATATGTTGGCACTTCATTTAGATGAACTGGCTGCACTGGGGAATCAATACCAAGCACAAATTGGCTATGAAGCGAGTTGTGGAGGGGGTATTCCGATTATTCAAGTAATTGAGCATCATTTGGCAGCAAATACGATTACACGTCTGCTAGGTATTTTAAATGGAACAACAAATTATATATTGACACGGATGACACAGGAACATTGGACTTATCAACAAGCCCTAGCGATGGCGCAACAACTAGGTTATGCTGAAAAAGACCCAACCAATGATGTAGCAGGATTGGATACAAGTCGCAAAATGGCGTTGTTATCAAGATTAGCGTACCACAAAACGGTTGATTGGCATCAGATGCCTATTAGAGGAATTGATGATGTGGCTTACGATGATATTGAAGCAGCTAAATTATTTGGCTATACCATGAAATTAGTCGGACAAAGTGAATTTGATGGTGAACATGTGTCGATGTCAGTAGAACCGATGTTGCTTTCGAATTCACATGTTTTGGCTCATGTTAATGAAGCAAAAAATGCGCTTTTTGTAGCGGGAGACGCAGTCGGTGAAACGATGTTTTACGGGCCAGGTGCAGGTAGTTTGGAAACAGCTTCAGCCGTTGTTGCGGATATATTATTTATTGAGCGATTTGGTTTTACTGGTAATTTAGTGGCGGATACAGGAGCCATCAGTACAAAGGCGTCGCCTAAAAGAGTATATTATTTCCGGGTAGAAGAAGCGTTAGAACGAGTGAAAACAGTATTGAATGAGCTGGGTGTAGAGTTAACGCATTGGCATGAAGCAACCCAGGTGAGTTTCTTAACGCAGTCGATGACTGCTGAGCAATTGGATAAAATTCAACAGCAATTATCCGTTGTTGCATACTATACGGTCGAGGGAGTGTAATCAATGGAAATATCAATAAAAGTTCCAGCTACAAGTGCGAATCTTGGCTTAGGATTTGATTCTATCGGTGTGGCAGTTAATAAATTTTTAGAAATAACAGCTTCGCCGTCACCACACTGGCAATTTGAGTTTGAAACTGATTTTCTAGTGAATTTACCGCGAGATGAGCAAAATTTAGTGGCGCGTACTGCAATCGTTGTGGCGCAGAAATATCAACAGACGATGCCACCGTTATCCGTTAAAATGCGCAGTGATATACCACTGACACATGGCTTAGGTAGCTCATCGAGTGCGATTGTTGCAGGTGTTGAATTAGCGAACCATTTTTGTCAATTGAATTTATCAGAGGCTGAAAAGATTGAATTTGGTAGTGAAATGGAAGGGCACCCGGATAATGTAGGCCCTTGTATTACTGGTGGTGTATTTATTGGCGCTTACGATGAGGGAACCCTTGTATATGAAACATTTGAACTCGATAATGTGGCGTTGATAATTAGTGTGCCACCGTATGAATTAAGTACCGAAAAGGCTCGAAATGTATTGCCGACAACCTATCAAAAACACGATGCGGTGATGCAAAATGCGTTGAATAATGTCATGGTGGCTGCGTTAATCAAAGGTGATTATCAAAAAATGGGACAATTGATGATGCGTGACCGATTGCACGAGCCGTATCGCCAAGTATTGATTCCAGAATTTGAAATGGTGCGCAAACTAGCTATGGCGACAGGTGCCTATGCGTCAGTTATTAGTGGAGCAGGGCCAACTATTTTAACATTATGTGAAGAATCAAAAGCAGACACCATCATCTGTCAATTACAAATGGCTGTTGCATCTTGCCAACATGAATGCGTTGATATTTATCAGCCGAATTAATGGCAGTTTGCTTGGGTAGCTGTGCTGTCCGCTTTATGAATTACTCTGTTGATGTTGTAATCAAGTTAATTTTAAAAGTGTTGTTACAGCGACTTGTTGTTTATCGTTGTTGCAACACTTTATTTTATGGGTGTTAAGCTGTAATACGTGCCATAAATTTTTCTTTAAGGATGATAACACGTGTATGTGTAGCAGTTGCGATGGTTCTATTTGAATCGGAAGCACTTAATTCAAAGTGATACTGCCGACCATCTTGCTTCATCGCATTGATAGTGACTGTAATGGTATCGTGTATCGCACTCGGTGCTAGATGTTGTATGGAAAATTGTGCTCCGACAGTCGATTGCGTGTCATCAAGTTGTTCTTGGCAAGTTAAGTAAGCAGCATTTTCCATATAGGCGATTAGCATTGGTGTACTCAAGACATCGAGGCCGCCAGAACCGATGACGGCAGCTGCATGATGTGGTTCTACTGTATAAGTATATTGGGTTGACATATATTCCTCCTCATTCCGGCTCCAACTCGCTGAAATGACTCCACTTCACAAAACGCTTGGAGTACTTAATGCACTCCTGCGCATTTTGCTCCAGTGGTTCATTTCAAAGCGCTCGTTGTCGCACTATGTTAATTCCGGCTCCAACTCGCTGAAATGACTCCACTTCACAAAACGCTTGGAGTGCTTAACGCACTCCCTCGCATTTCTAATCCGGTTCGTTCGGATTGCCTCGACATCCACTTCGCATAGTTTTTGAAGCGCATTAGCGCTTCAAAAACTATGCTCCAGTGATTCGAGGTAGAACGTCCTCTCTTACACTATGTTTTCCAGTGATTCATTTCACAGCTAGTCGCACGTGATATCTACTAGTATACCATGAAATGTGGCGCTTTAACGGTTTTCGTGATTTTTGATAATGAGAAAAACCTATAAACTCTTGACAAATACTATATAAGCAATATAATAAATGTAACAGATGTGACTAGTACTTAAAGCGCGAGTTCAGAGACATGGTGGATGGTGCAAACCATGCGAGTTAATTAAGGAATCCACACATTGAGATGCCTATGAAAACAATATTGATTAAATAGAGCCGGTAATCCCGTTAACGATTAGTAATGAGTGCAAAGAATGATTAATTCTTTGAAATCGGGTGGTACCGCGAACAGAGCCTTCGTCCCAGATAATGGGGAGGCTCTGTATTTTTTGTCGGGATATTAAGGAGTGCCTGAATAAACATATGAGTAATAGCGCTAAAGTGTTTAGATTTGAGCTGCTGGATAATATTATGTATGAATATTCTATAGAAAAGAATTCTCAAGAAGGCGTCATCTCAGTGGATTAGAGACATAATAGGAGGAATTAAAATGTTAGACCGTAAAGTATTAAGAGATAAATTTGAAGAAGTTGCAGCGAAATTAGCAACTCGTGGCATAGACCGTGAAACATTGACGAATTACCAAACGTTGGGTGTAGAACGTCGTGAATTATTAGTGGAGGTAGAGCAATTAAAACAACATCGTAACACCGTTTCTCAAGAAATCGCACAATTAAAACGCAACAAAGAAAATGCGGACGATAAAATCGCTGAAATGAAAACATTAGGCGACACAATTAAAACCAAAGATGAAACATTAACTAAATTAAACGAATCACTCGAAGCGATTGAGTTTCGTTTACCGAATATTCCACATGAATCTGTGCCAGTTGGTGAGGGTGAAGAAGAAAATGAAGAGGTCCGTCGTTGGGGGGAACCGAAGCAATTTGATTTTGAGCCGCTTAATCACTGGGATATTGCAGAAAAACTGGATATTTTAGATTTCGAGCGTGGCGCAAAAGTTGCGGGAGCCCGATTTGTCTTTTATAAAGGTTTAGGTGCCCGTTTAGAGCGTGCCATTTATAACTTTATGTTAGATACGCATACTGAGAAAAATGGTTACACTGAGATGATTCCACCATATATGGTTAACAATCAATCAATGTTTGGTACTGGGCAATATCCGAAATTTGTTGAAGATACTTTCCAATTAACTGACGAACGTGGTTTTACACTTATTCCGACAGCAGAAGTGCCATTAACAAACTATGTTGCGGATGAAATTTTATCACTAGAACAACTACCGATAAAAATGACAGCCATGTCACCTTCATTCCGTTCTGAAGCAGGGAGTGCGGGGCGTGACACACGCGGATTGATTCGTCTGCACCAATTCCATAAAGTTGAACTCGTAAAAATTGCCCATCCTGACCATTCATATGAAGAATTAGAGGCGATGACTAAAAATGCAGAAGGTATTTTACAAGCGTTGAATATTCCATACCGTGTTTTAGCATTATCAACGGGCGATATGGGCTTCTCAGCTGCGAAAACCTATGATATTGAAGCCTGGATTCCAGGACAAAATACATACCGTGAAATCAGTTCATGTTCAAACTGTGAAGATTTCCAAGCACGACGTGCAAAAATTCGCTTCCGTAATGAAGACGATAAAGTAACGTATGTTCATACGCTGAACGGTTCTGGTTTAGCTGTTGGCCGAACATTAGTGGCGATTTTAGAAAATTATCAACAAGCAGATGGTAGTGTGAAAATTCCAGATGTATTAGTGCCTTACATGGGTGGCGTGACTGAAATTCGTTAATCTAAAAAATACCGTTACTAAAAAGAGTAACGGTATTTTGCTATTGTATTTCTAAATGAAAAAAGCCAGGGAGTCCCGACTAATCCAATCAAGCTATGCGGTGAATGGGACTTGAACCCACACGAGTATACACTCACCACCCCCTCAAGATGGCGCGTCTGCCATTCCGCCACCACCGCAAGTGATGCAAAATTTACTACTCTAAAATATCATGTTTTCTGAAAAATGTCAATTAAATCACCGATAAAGTACCGGTTCCGGAAAAAGAATAAAAATCTTCATAAAAAAGTCAAAAAAGTGTTGCAAACGTTTGCGCTATAGAGTATACTTAGACTTGTAAGCGTTATATGCGCGCAAAAAAACGTGCAACAATGAAGCGTTAGAAGTGGCAGTTACTTCAGGTCATTGGAGCCAAAATATGAGGAGGAGAAGTAATGAAAAAATCATTGTTCAAAAAAATCAGTAAGGCTATCCTAGCGTTAAGTGCATTAGGAACAGTTATTGCACCAACCGTTGCTAATGCTGCATCCAGTGATGCCAATGCGTTCACTATTTATTCAAATAAGAGTGAAACACAAAAAGCGTTAACTGAATATGCTGCTAAATGGGGTAAAGAAAATGGTGTTAATGTTACGGTGAAAGTATGTTCAGGTTCATGTACATTAGCGGATCAATTGAAAGCAGACTTTACAGCAGGGGACGGACCAGACGTATTTGTTATCGAAGGTCAAGCTGGATATGATATGTGGAAAGATGTTTTACAACCAATTTCTGGTAAATGGGTTGACCAAACAGATTTTGAATTCAAACAAGACGGCAAAGTCTATGGTTTCCCAGTATCAGTAGAAGGATATGGTTTAGCTTATAACAAAGAATTATTAGAAAAAGCAGGTATTGATCCTGAAAGCTTAAATTCATTTGAAGCAGTGAAATCAGCATTTGAAGATTTAGAAAAACGTAAAGAAGAATTAGGTTTATCAACGGTAGTAGCTAATGCAACTAAAGAAGGTGAAACTTGGATTATGGGTATCCATGATTTCAACGCATACTTAGGTGCAGGTTTAGAAAATGGGGACCGTTCAGTCGTTGAAAAATTTGTTAAAGGTGAAGTAGACGAAGAACGTTTATCAAAATATGCTGATTGGGTAGAATTATTATTCAAACACACTGATAAACAAATGTTAACAGTTGGTACGCAAGAAGATATGGATATTGCCTTTGCTCAAGGTAAAGCAGCCTTCTTACACCAAGGTTCTTGGAAAGACCCTAACTTAACAGAATTAGATGCTAAATTTAAAATGGGCTTCATCCCTTATCAAACATTAGGCGCTGACAAAAATGGCGAAGGTTTATTTATCGGAGCACCTTCTTACTATGTTGTAAACAAAGATACAGCAGCATTAGAAAAAATTACTAAATTCTTTGATGATATGGTTGGTACAGAAGCAGGTCAAGATTACATGGTTAATAAAGCAAACATGATTTCTGCTTACTCTTCAACAAAAGCAAAACCAAGTACACCATTATCTAGCGCTATCTCACAATGGGTTGCTGATGGAAAACCTGTTTATTCATTCGATAACCCATACTTCATGCCAGATGGATTTGGTATGTCTAACTTAGGACCAATCTACGGTCAATTTGCTCAAGGAAATATTGACAAAGCACAATTTATGGAATTAATTAAAGCTGAAATTGCGAAAGTTCCAGAATTATTAGGTCAATAATTCAATCAATAAAACATAAAAATAGGGATTGAGGTGGTTTTGTTGCCGCCTCAACCTATCTTTATTATTTAACCGATGGGGTTTCGGCAGGAATCCCATTTATTTTTGAAAAGAAGAGGTGAAAGAGATGGCAACACAGTCAAGACGCGGAAAACGTGAACGACGTAATTTTGTGATTTTAGTTTCTCCGGCATTATTTATATTTTCTCTTGTTATTATTGTTCCATTTTTCTTAGGTCTTTACTATTCATTCACTAACTGGGGTGGCATTATTAAGCCAGTTACAAAGATGGTAGGGTTTGAGAATTATGCTCAAGCATTTAAGGATACACGTTTCCAATATTCATTATTAGTAACCGCAATTTTTGCGATTATTAACGTATTGGTTGTAAACTTTATCGCTTTTGGCTTAGCATTACTCGTTTCAAGTGAAGTTAAACTGAAAAATATGTACCGTGCAGGATTTTTCGTACCGAATTTAATTGGGGGATTAGTACTCGGTTATATTTGGCAATTCGTCTTTAACAATGTCTTTCCAAACTTAGGAAAAGCCATCGGCAGCGAATTCTTAGTGAATAATCTATTTTTAGGGAATCCACGTTTGGCAGTCATGGCACTAGTGATTACCAATACTTGGCAATATGCGGGTTATATTATGATGATTTACTTTGCGGCATTGCAAAATGTACCAAAATCATTGACCGAAGCTGCCTCATTGGACGGAGCAAACTGGTGGTTTAGATTGCGTCATATTACAATTCCGATGATTATGCCAGCTTTTACGGTGTCATTGTTTTTAACAATTAATAACTCATTCAAGATGTTCGATGTTAACTACTCATTAACTGGCGGAGGTCCATCAATGTTATGGGCTAATCAAGCGATTAAGAGTACCGAATTTATTACGATGAATATTTATAATACGGCATCGGTTGAAAACCAAATGGCACGTGGACAGGCTAGAGCGATTATCTTATTCGTTATTTTAGTAGTCATAAGTATTACGCAAACGACGATTACGAAGAGAAAAGAGGTTGAAATGTAATGAGTAAAAAAACAGCAGGCCGTTGGGCATTAGAAATTTTTGCCGCATTAACCTTTATTCTATTCATTAGTCCAATTATATTACTAATCATTAACGCAGCGAAAACCTCGCCACAAATTTTATCAAATCCATTGAATTTACCGAAAGAATGGGGGAATCTTTGGAATAATATTGTAGAGATTTGGAATAATCCGGTCGTTAAGTATAAAGAAAGTTTCTTATCGTCAGTGATTATTACTGTATTATCGTTGACACTCATTACGTTGATTTCGTCATTGGCAGCTTGGGGCTTGGTTCGTTATCAATCCAAATGGTCAAACGTTATCTTCTTAATCTTTGTCGCATCAATGGTTATTCCGTTCCAAGTTGTTATGTATCCATTAATTTCATGGTTTAAAACGGTCAGTGACCATGTAACGATTCCATTTATGGGATTCAGCTTACTGCGTTCGTACCAAGGGATTATTTTAGCTTATATCGGGTTCGGGATGGGACTATCCATTTTTATGTTCCATGGATTTATTAAAGGAGTACCATTAGAAATCGAAGAAGCTGCAGAAATTGATGGCTGTAATAAATTCCAAACATTTTTCTATGTAGTATTACCGATTTTAAAACCAATCTATATTACCATCATTATTTTAAATGGTATTTGGATTTGGAATGACTTCTTATTACCATTATTATTATTAGGTAAAGGAAATGCCATTCAAACCTTACCAATCGCTGTATCCAACTTTGCCGGAGCCTTTACAAAAGAATGGGACATGATTTTAAGTTCTGCTTTATTTGTTATGTTGCCAATTATTATCATCTTCTTGATTGCGCAAAAACAAATCTTAAAAGGTATGGTAGACGGCGCCATCAAGTAATTAATCAACTAATGATAGTGGCACTCTCGGGTGTCGCTATTTTTATTCCGGTTCGCTCGGGCAGTCTTGACATCCACTTCAAAAGTCTCCTGCGTGCGATACTCGCACTACGGCGCCTTTCTCCAGTGGTTCAAGACTGAACGCCCTCGCTCACACTATGTTTTATTCCGGTTCGCTCGGGTTGACTCGGCGTCCACTTCACAAAACGCTTGGAGTGCATAGGGCACTCCCACGCATTTTGCTCCAGTGGTCCGAGTCAGGGCACCCTCGCTCACACTATGTTTTATTCCGGCTCGCTCGGGCAGTCTTGACATCCACTTCAAAAGCCTCCTGCGTGCGATACTCGCACTACGGCGCCTTTCTCCAGTGATTCAAGACTGAACGCCCTCGCTCACACGATGTTTTATTCCGGTTCGCTCGGGTTGACTCGGCGTCCACTTCACAAAACGCTTGGAGTGCATAGGGCACTCCCACGCATTTTGCTCCAGTGGTCCGAGTCAGGGCACCCTCGCTCACACGATGTTTTATTCCGGTTCGCTCGGGCAGTCTTGACATCCACTTCAAAAGTCTCCTGCGTGCGATACTCGCACTACGGCGCCTTTCTCCAGTGGTTCAAGACTGAACGCCCTCGCTCACACTATGTTTTCCGGTGGGTCAAGGTAGAACGTCTTGCGTACAACATAAGATAATACAATTGGAGGTAGTATTTATGAATTTTGATATCACACAATTACAATGGATTAATGAACCAACAACCTACACGATAGCGCCTGAGAAACTATCGATTACCACTGAACCGTACACGGACTTATGGCAACGCACGTATTATCATTTTCGTAATGACAATGCGCCGGTATTGCAGTTGCCGACAGATGAAGCATACTTTACATTTACAGTTAAAGTTGATTTTAATGGCAGTAAACAGCGCTTTGACCAAGCTGGAGTAGTTGTCTATTTAGACAGTGAGCATTGGCTAAAAGCATCAGTTGAATATGAAAATGATGCCTTTCAACATTTAGGCAGTGTGGTTACCAATCATGGTTATTCCGACTGGGCGACGATGGAAATTCCTGCAACAGTAAAAGATATTTGGTTTCGATTAAGTCGCCGCCAAGATGATTTTAAGCTTGAATTTTCAACAGATGGTGTGCGTTTTGAACAAATGCGCATTGCTCACTTGTTTACAGTCAAAGAACAAATTTCGTTTGGTGTTTACGCATGTAGTCCGGAAGATTCTAGCTTTACAGCGCATTTTACTCAGATGAACATCGGTGAATGTTTATGGCAAGTTCATGATGGTCAGCAGCCAGATTAAGTATTTGCGATAATAAAAGTAAAATATTTTCGTTAAACATGGTATAATAAGCAAGTGATGAGTGAGAGAGAGTTAATGTTTTAGACCATATAATACAAATATTTCGACAGAAATCTGTGCAGCAGTATCTGTCGTTGCTTTTAATGAATAAAAAGGAAAATTCTCACGTTTAGATATCACGTTATTGATTAATATTAGAATGGGAGATAGACAATTGCGTGGAATAATTGATTTGCATAGTTTGAATTTTTGGTCGATAAATATTCGTATCATACTAGCAGTTTTAATCGGTGGAATCATTGGTGTTGAACGCTCCATGAAAAATCATACTGCTGGTTTTCGAACCCATATTTTAGTTTGTCTAGGTTCAACCTTAGTGATGATGACAAATGTTTATATTCATGAACACTATGGTGAAGCCGATCCATCACGGATGGCGGCACAAGTAATTAGCGGGATTGGTTTTTTAGGTGCGGGAACTATTCTAGTTACCAAGTATAATCAAGTTAAAGGGTTGACAACGGCAGCGGGCTTATGGACAGCAGCTTGTGTTGGTTTAGCGATTGGTATTGGTTTTTACGAGGGTGCACTCGCAACAGCATTTTTTATTATTCTGATTATGACACTGTTCCAACGGCTTAAAAAAACTATCGAAATGCGTGCACTGGGTGTCGATTGTTATATCGTGTTTAAAAATATGGATAGCTTTAAAGAGTTTCTTGTGTATTGTGCCCATCGTGGTTGGGTAGTCAATCATGTTGAAAGGGTAGAAACGAAGCCGCATCATGATGGTAATTTAGCCTATTCGATGACGGTGGATTTAAATGAAGTCCATGAGCACGAACATTTTGTGCAAGATGTAGCGATTGTTGATGGCATTATAGAAGTTGTGGAGTATTATTAACCAAAGTAATGGTAGGTGAGATTATTTTGAAAAAATTAATCGTAATAGCAATGTTATTATGTGTGGGATTAACGAATGTTGCCCCAGTTTTTGCTATGGACACGGATATGACCACTCAGACCGAAACTATGACCTCAAGATTAGCGTCTTTGATATCAGGGTTAAAATCACTACAAGACGTACCTAGTTACCGCGTGCAAATGACAGTGATGAATCAACGGAGTCATGAAAAAAATGCGATGGTGACTATGGATGTCAATCAAGAAACAGGCGATATACATATGATTTTTTCATTTTATAATCGAAAGAATAACCCAAAAGAACAGCGGTTTGAGCTGTATGCTTACCAAAATTTTTCTACAGTGTATACTTCAGCACTTGGTTGGTTGCAATCGATGTTGTACTTTAAAGCACCGTATTTTACCCAAGATACTCATGCAATGATGGCTCCTTATCGGGATGCATTGATACCGATTGAACCAGAATCTATTGAAGGACAATCTTTGGTTCAAAATCTCAATGATTTGGCACTATTATTGCCGAATTTGACACGCTTAGCAACCGCTAATGAGCGTTTTGTCCATGAATTAGACAATATATATTTTATGAATCTACACCGCATTCAGATACCAGAATATTTGTTTAAAGATGCGATTTACTTAGGTATGCGTTACAAAACGAATGTGCGACTCAACGAAGAACAAGCACAGCTGACACAACGGTTAAGCTTTATGCCGATTGAAAATGGCTTGTCTTATACGATGACTTTGACTAACCAACTTTCTAAAACCTATTTAGGGATGATTGAAGGATTAGATAATGAGCGTGAACTGCCTAATTTAGCACAGGAACAAGTTGTAAATACGGCGAGTGTTATTGATAAGTTAATTGATTTTAAACTGGTCTACAATGATAACAATAAAATGTATAAATTGACCTTAAATGGTATCACAGAAAATATGGACTTAAATATTTTTAATGATAAAACCGCAGATTTTCGAACCTATGAATTTCAAGTAGATTATACCTTTAAACCCATGAAATGGCGGATGCCTGAACCGGATGAATTGAAGGTGTTATCGCTAGAGGAATTGTCGCTACTTATGAATCGACTAATCAATCAGGAGGCAACAGAAGAATGAGAGTAAGAACATATCGTGATACGGTAATAGCGTGTTGCTTTGCCTATGTGATACAGGCGATGGTGATTAATTATGTGCCGTTATTGTTTGTTCGATTTCAAAGCGAATACCAGATTGATTTATTAGCGTTGACAGGATTGGTGACGATTAACTTTTTAGTGCAATTATTAGCAGATGCTTTATCGATACCGATTATTCGCTTGCTTGGATATCGCTGGACGGCTTTATTGGCGCATTTTTTAGCTGTATTAGGTTTTCTGGCAATGGCGTATTTACCTCAAACGATGGCGCAACCGTATATTGCTTTGTTATTTGCAACTGTCTTGTATAGTGCAGGGGGCGGATTAATTGAGGTGGTCACTAATCCAATCGTTGAAGCGATTCCCAATGATAATAGTGAACGGATGATGAGTATTTTGCATTCATTTTATAGTTGGGGCTTTGTAGGTGTGACGATTTTAGCGGCATTGTATTTTTATGTGATTGGAATCGCACACTGGCGCTGGCTAACCTTATTGTGGTGCTTACTGCCATTGTATAATTTGATTCAATTTATCTTTGTCCCCTTACCGACAGTGATTGAAGAAGTGGAAGAGCCATTGCATTTTTACCAATTATTAACAAAAAGAACTTTTTGGATCTATGCGTTAATGATGTTTTCAGCAGGTGCCAGCGAAATGGCGTTGAGCCAATGGTTATCCTTGTTCATGGAAGAAACAGTCGGTTTTTCAAAAGCAGTGGGTGATTTAGCGGGTCCCTTATCCTTTGCGGTCATGATGGGATTGGCGCGTACGTATTTTGGTTTTGGCAGTCACCGCTTATCCATTCGTTCCTTTATTAAAATATGTTTGGGTGCCTTGACGCTATCGATTATTTTGATGTCATGGAGTCCAACTCCATGGTTGAGTTTATTGGCGAGTGGATTATATGGTGGTGCAGTCGGTATTTTATGGCCAGGAACTTATGCATTAGCCACTCAAGGGATGTCGCATAACGGACCGATGATGTTTGGTTTATTGGCATTGATTGGAGATTTAGGATGTACTATGGGACCGTATTTAATTGGGCGAGTGGCCAGTCACTTCGCTGGGAATTTTCGCATGGGTATTTTGACGAGTTTGTTATTTCCATTGATTTTTGCGTTGATGCTTGTTGCCACAAAGACGACAAATGAACGCTCGGAATCGATGAAACATGAAGGCGCATAGATATTTTAAAAATTGGTTTGAAACTTTGTCGAATACTTGATATAATGAGCCCATAAACAATGATGAAAACAGTGACGTGTGCAACTACAGGGAGATTTAGCGAGACTGAAACTAAATCATATAAGTCGCATGAAACTTTCGCTTTCGGAGTTAATCTGTTAAGAAATCACGATGATTTTGAAAAAGATTCCGCTAATCACGGTTAACGATAATGAGTGCAAATAGGTGGTTGCTACCCATTTATTTGAACGAGGGTGGTAACACGGTCACGCGTCCCTTTTGATAGGGGCGTGTTTTTTTGTATTCATATTGATTGAGGTGAAATTCACGTTATAAAAATGATTTGAGATAGTATGTATGAAAGTATTTTTAATAGAACCAAATTTAGGAGGCGTAACCATGTCAACAATTTTAAAAGAGACATTAGATAAAATCGATTTACTCGTTGTCGAAGCGATACAAGATTTAAAAGAAGTGCAATCGATTAAGCAATTAAATGATATACGTATCAAATATAGTGGTAAAAAAGGTGCCATTAATGAAATTGCTAAAGTAATGAAAGATTTAAACAATGATGAACGCAAGATACTAGGTCAAAAGATGAATGAGTTCAAGCAAGATATTGAAATGCGTTTAGACCATTGTTTACAAGAAATTGAACAACGTGAATTAGCACAACAATTAGCTGAAGAAACATTGGATGTAACTTTGCCAGGTCGGCGTAATCATTATGGCAGTCGTCATATTATCACGCAAACAATGGAAGAAATTGAAGATTTATTTATTGGGATGGGCTACCAAATTATTGAGGGGCCGGAAGTTGAATTAGATCACTACAATTTTGAGATGATGAACTTGCCTAAAGACCATCCAGCACGTGATATGCAAGATACCTTTTATATTACAGAAGAAGTGTTAATGCGGACACATACTTCACCGGTTCAAGCGCGTACGATGGAACAGCATGATTTTGAAAAAGATGGGCCATTAAAAATGATTAGTCCAGGGAAAGTATTCCGCCGTGATAGTGATGATGCGACACACTCCCATCAATTCCATCAAATTGAAGGTTTAGTGGTCGACAAAAATATTACGCTAGCTGATTTAAAAGGCACATTATTACAATTCGCACAAACATTATTCGGTGAGGAACGTGAGATTCGTTTACGTCCGAGTTTCTTTCCGTTTACTGAGCCATCAGTCGAAGTGGATGTTTCTTGCTTCAAGTGTGGCGGTGAAGGCTGTTCAGTTTGTAAGAAAACAGGTTGGATTGAAATTCTAGGTGCAGGAATTGTTCATCCAAATGTATTAGAGATGGCAGGGATTGACTCGACGCAATATTCCGGCTTTGCATTTGGCTTGGGACCAGACCGTGTGGCGATGTTAAAATATAATGTCGATGATATTCGTCACTTCTACCAAAATGATTTACGCTTCTTAGAGCAGTTCAAAGGAGGGCAAAACTAATGTATTTATCGAGAGAATGGTTATCAGAATTTGTGGATTTATCCAATGTTTCCGCAGTCGCATTAGCCGATAAAATGTCACGCAGCGGGATTGAAATCGAGGGTGTTGATAATGTCGGTGAAAATCTGACGAATTTAGTAGTCGGGGAAGTTGTCGAATGTGTTAATCATCCCAATAGCGACCATTTACATATAACGAAAGTAGATGTCGGTGACGGGGTATTACGACAAATCGTTTGCGGCGCACCGAATGTGCATACTGGTGCAAAAGTGATTGTGGCATTAGAAGGCGCTGTGCTACCCGGAGATTTTAAAATTAAAAAAAGTAAATTACGTGGTGAAGTATCTGAAGGAATGTTGTGTGCGTTACAAGAGCTAGGTTTTAAAGCTAATGTCGTACCGAAACAATATGCAGATGGCTTATTCTTATTACCACAAGATGCTCCAGTGGGTGAGAGCGTGGTTACTTATTTACAACTCGATGACCCTATCTTAGAGCTATCGATTACGCCTAACCGTGCGGATGCCTTGTCTATGCGTGGTGCTGCCTTTGAAGTCGGTGCCGTGATTAATCAACCTGTAACCTTAAATGCTACCATGGAGACATCATTTGCAACAAACACTCAATTACTAGATGCAGTGACCGTTGAAGTTCCTGAAGCAGCAAACGCACCGCGTTATCAATTACGTGTGATTAAAAATGTAACAGTAGCTGAAAGTCCAATTTGGTTACAAATGCGCTTGATGAAAGCAGGTATCCGTCCGATTAATAATATTGTTGACGTGACAAACTACTGCTTAATGCTTTTTGGTCAACCGATGCACGCCTTTGATTACGATACGTTAGCAAATCAATCAATTCGTGTAGAAACAGGGACAGCGGGGGAAGTATTTCAAACATTAGATGGTATAAAACGTACCTTAGCCGCTACGGACTTAGTTATCAAATCTGGTGACACGCCGATTGCTTTAGCTGGTGTCATGGGTGGGGCAGCCACTGAAGTGTCTGATAAGACCAATACAGTCTTATTAGAAACTGCCGTGTTTGACCGTTTATCAGTGCGTAAAACTGCGAATAAATTTAATTTACGTTCGGAATCCAGCTTACGCTTTGAAAAAGGGATTAATCTTGCAACCATTGATGAGGCTGGAGAGTACGCTGCGCATTTAATCGCACAATTAGGTCACGGTGAAGTCGAACCGAGTGTCAAAGAAGTGAACACGTTGACGGTTGATTCACCGACGATAACTCTTGATTATGATGTTATTGAGCGTCGTTTAGGTATTCAGGTAACGCCGGAAGAATTAAAAACTATTTTTAATCGTCTTGGGTTTTTGAGCGACATTGCAGAGGACCGTTTTTCAGTGACAATTCCGCCTCGTCGTTGGGATATTGCAATCGAAGCCGACGTATTGGAAGAGATTGCCCGTATTTATGGTTATGATAATATTCCAACAACTTTACCGACAGTGCCGAGCACGCCAGGTAAATTAAGTGACAAGCAACGTTTCGTTCGACAAACACGTCAAATTGCAGAAGGTTTAGGGTTAAATCAAACGATTAGTTATGTTTTAACGTCACCAGCAGCAGTTGAATGGATAAGAAGTGAAGAGCCTGTCGTTTCATTAGCCCTACCGATGAGCGAAGAACGTTCCGTGTTGCGCCAAAGTTTATTCCCAGCATTAGTGGAAATCGCAAAATACAATCATGCACGTCAAAATAGTCCCCTTGCCTTTTATGAAATGGGTAAAGTCTACTTTGGACAAGGTGAAAACCAGCAACCAAAAGAAGCAGAGCGTTTAGCATTTTTAGTGTCAGGAGTTAGTCAATCGACATCATGGTATCAATCGGCACAAACCTATGATTTCTTTAGTATGAAGGGGATTTTAGAAACATATTTTGAAGCGATTCGTGTATCCAACCATATTCAATATCAAGCGACACAACGTTTTGATGTGTTACACCCAGGTCGTGCGGCAGAAGTATTATTAGACGGACAAGTTATCGGCTTTTTTGGACAATTACATCCAGCATTTGCTAAAGAGCAAGATGTGCCAGAAGCAACTTATTATGCAGAGTTAGACTTTGACGCATTATTAGCTTACAATCGTCCGGCATTAGTGCAGTCATTGATTCCAAAATATCCGTCAACAACACGTGATTTGGCTTTATTAGTACCAATAACATTATCGCAACAAACATTGGTGAATATTATTAAAGCAAATGGCGGCGCGTACTTACGTTCAGTCGAATTATTTGACCGCTTTGTAGACTTAAAAATTGGTGAAGATAATCAATCGCTCGCTTACCGCTTAACCTTCCAAAATCCAGAAAAAACATTGACGGAAGAAGAAGTTGTCAATGCAATGAATCGTATTACAACAGCTCTATCAGAAGTCGATGGCTTAGAAATTAGATAGACGGATTGTTAGTGTGGTAATAAGCATTATGAAGTAAAGTGCAGTAGCAGAAACTATAGAAATATGCCAATACTTCCATTGCTTTGTCACATTGATGTCAACCCAACCTAAGTGCACCTAAATAGAATCCATTGCTAAGTGAGCAATGGGTTCTATTTGCGTTGTTTAAAATCATGCTAGTCAAATAAAATCTCCAAAATCAAGGCTAAAATTAGGCTGGGAAATTTACAACTTCCACTGAAAACGTTTTAAAAATATGATATACTGATACTACAAATAGCTTTGTCTAAAGTTGCAAAAGGAGTAGTATTTACCATGACCAATAAGATATTAGAAGCATTACCGTTTCACCGTTTTTCTGACGCACGTCATCAACTAAAAGATGTTCTCAATCCAACGAATTTAATTTATAGTGATTTCTTTTCTGAGTTGATAGATGCGGCAGTATATTTAAAACCGGAAAATTTACAACGAACGGGTTCGTATAAGGTCAGAGGCGCCTATTACAAAATTGCCAATTTGACGAAAGAACAGAAAAAAAAGGGATTAATTGCTGCGAGTGCAGGTAACCATGCCCAGGGCGTTGCCTTTGCGGCACGAGCATTAGGTGTAAAGGCAACGATTGTTATGCCGGAAAATACCCCATTGTTAAAAATTAACAAGACACGTAAGTTAGGTGCGCAAGTTGTATTAAGTGGTGAATTATTTGATGATGCAGCAGCAAAAGCGCATGAATTAGCTGAATTGCATGATTTAACTTATATTCCACCGTTTGACGATTTGGATGTCATTGCCGGTCAAGGAACGATTGCCTTTGAATTGTTGGATGAATTACCAGATGTTGATGTTATCCTTGTACCCATTGGCGGTGGTGGTTTAGCCAGTGGTGTTGCTCGTTTAGCCAAATTACTAAAACCTTCGGTACAAGTGATTGGTGTCGAACCTTCGGGTGCAGCCTCAATGAAACTTTCCCTTGAAAAAGGCGCAGTCCAAAGTTTTCCAAATGTCCAAACCATTGCTGATGGCGTGGCGGTCAAGACACCAGGTAAGTTAACTTATGAGATTGTATCGACGTGTATTGACCAAATTATTACCGTAGAAGATGTTAATTTAATTGATTCTTTCTTAAGTATGGTCGAGCAGCACAAATTAGTTTGCGAAAATGCGGGACTCATTACAATCGCAGCATTATTTAAACTAAAAGAACAGCTGAAAGGTAAAAATGTTATCAGTATTATTAGCGGCGGAAACATTGACGTATTGACGATTAATAGTCTCGTGCAACGTGGCTTATACATCCGTGACCGCGTCTTTACCTTTGTTGCCGATATCAGTGATAAACCAGGAGAGTTAGAGCATATTACGCGATTGATTGCGGAAGAAAAAGGGAATATTATTCGTTTTGAGCACGACCAGTTTTCAATTCTTGAACGCTTTAGTGAAGTGAGTGTCAGTATCACGGTCGAAACGTACGGTGCAGAGCATAAGGCACAGATTATTCAAGCGTTAAAAGATAAGGGATATCATATCTCATTGGTGGAGCGACATTATAAAGAATGAGATTGATAAGGTTTATCAATTCAAGGATGGAAAATTAATACAAATCAGGTAGTATTATGATTAGGTTAATTTTTTCTCAACGTGGCACGATGGCATAATATATAAGGAGAGGTAGATTCACCATTCGATAAATCTATCTCTCCTTGTTAATGTATGGTATTCAATTTTTATTGTGTCTAAAGCTCAGTAATCGTAAGCCGTTTAGTATAACTAAAATAGTACTACCTTCATGACCGACTACACCGAGGGGCAAATTAATATATTGGAAGACATTTGCTAGAATTAATAAGACTATAATAGATAATGAGAAGATTAAGTTAATATTAACAATCCCATGCATCCGTTGGGTTAAATGGAATAAGAAGGGTAATTGTTCAAGGTCGTCTTTCATTAAGATAATATCAGACGTTTCAATCGCAACATCCGTCCCACTACCCATAGCAATACCGATATTAGCAAGTGCGAGTGCTGGAGCATCATTGATACCATCACCGACCATTGCAACCGTTTTGCCTTGTTCTTGTAACTGTTGTAAGTAATCTAGTTTATCTGCTGGTAAACAATTTGCTTTAATGGTATCAATACCTACTTGTTCAGCAACGTAACGCGCTGTTTTTTCTTGGTCACCGGTTAACATGATAGAAGTAATACCTAGTTTTTTCAATTCAGCAATCATTTCACGTGCTTGAGGTTTAATGACATCACTCAATGCGAAGTAGCCCGCGAATTGTTGATTGCGTGAAACAAAAATCAATGTATGACCTTTTGATTGTAAGTCGGTGATCGCTTGTAGGATTGTATTGTCCACGGCTGAATGTTCCAGTGCAAAATCATATTTACCAATTTTCCATATATCGCTGTGTTGAATAATTTGAATTCCTTTACCAGTCATGTCTTCAATCGTCACATCACTCAAAGCTGAAGCGTCTAAATGATTGAGTAATGCTAAAGCGATAGGGTGAGTCGAATGTTGTTCAGCACTGACGACAATCTGAGATAACAACTGTTTATCTACTTCTGGTGCAATATGAGAAGTGACGACACTCGGTTGACCGACGGTCAATGTCCCTGTTTTATCAAAGCAAATGGCATCAACACGCTTCAACGCATCAAATGTATCGCTTCCTTTCATCAAAATACCGTTTTTAGCGGCACGACTTAAGGCGGATAGATTGGCAGGGCTGGCACTTGCTACTAAGGCACATGGAGAAGCAACTGTCAATAATACCATGCCGCGGTAAAATGCATGAGTCCAACCCCAATGTAATACAGAAGCACTAAAGATAATAAACAGCGGTACCGCTACCAAAACGGTTTTAACGTAAGTGTTTTCGATACGGTTGACGGACTTGTCAGTTGCTGATTGATTTTCTTGAGCGGTTTTTACCATTTTTACAATCCGGTTAAAATACGAATCAGCGTACGTCGCTTGGTTCTCCATATAAAAAGGTTCGCCACTATTTAATGTTCCACTAATTAATTTATCATGCATTACTTTATCGATAGGAAAGGATTCACCAGTAATTGATGCTTCATTAATGTAGGCTTCATCCGATAATAAAATACCATCAAGTGGCACAATATCACCTTTACGCACATGGATGCGACTACCAACCGCTACGTCTTCAATCGGTACTTCTACAATGTGACCGCTTTGTTCGACGCGTACGACTTGTGGCGCTAATGATAATAATGCTTCAATTGTTTGACGGCTTTTACGCATAGTTAAATATTCAAGTGTTCCGGATAATGAGAAGATAAAAATTAATAAAGCACCTTCTAACCAATAACCGATAATTCCGGCGCCAATCGCTGCAAGTATCATTAAGATATCTACCGACAAATGCCGTTCAATGATTAACTCATAGATTCCTTCATAGGCAGCTTGCCATCCTCCAATGACAAATCCTAAGATGAAGCAGATAGCCGCAAGACTTGGATTATTTCCTTGAAGTATTAAGCCAATGACAATAAAAATGGCACAACTAATTGTACATAATAATTGTATATTCTGTTTAATCCACGATTTCATTTTAACTCAACCTCTCCTTTCTCTCTCTGTTATTATTATAGCACTAAAAAATTTTAAATCAATAATTAGAATCATTATTATTAAAATTAGTTTATGAGTGACTAGACAACTGCCAGTGTGAAGGAGTTTCGCTTTTTAAAAATGCTAATGAAATACATAACAAAAAGCGTCTCACCGATGATGAGACACTTTGTTTTTCAATTTTAACGTAATCCTGTAAATAAGAAGTACAAAATAATAATTGAGCCGAGAATAATACGGTAATAACCAAAGGCTTTAAAGTCATGACGTTTGATGTAATTCAATAGGAATTTAATCGCGATTAATGACACAATAAAGGCCACAAGCATACCGATACCGAGATAAATTAATTCAGCATGAGTAAAAGTAAAGCCGAATTTTAATAATTTTTTTAAGCTGGCACCGAACATAATCGGAATACTCATATAAAATGAAAATTCAGTAGCGATAAAACGAGAAGAGCCCAGTAATAATGCGCCGATAATCGTAGCACCTGAACGAGAAGTACCAGGGATAATCGCTAATGCTTGAAAACAACCAATCATAAAGGCGTCACGAAAAGTTAGTTTGTTAAATGTTTTAATTTCATGCGTATGCTTGGATTGTTGGCGTGATTCGACCCAGATAAAGGCAAAACCGTATAAAATCAACATGGCTGCGACGACAAGGGGAGTGTTTAAGTATTTATCCATGTAATCATCTAAGATAAAACCGAATAATACGGCAGGGATACTCGCAACGACAACTTTAAACCAAATTATCCATGTATCATGACGCTCTTGTGGTGATTTTTTTAAGGACAAAGGATTTAACTTGTTAAAGTAAAGAACGACCACGGCAAAAATCGAGCCGAGTTGAACGAGGACCATAAATAATTCTTTAAAGGCAGCACTTGAAGCTAGCGGTAAAAATTCCTCCACCAAAATCATATGTCCGGTACTACTAATGGGTAACCATTCGGTGATTCCTTGCACAATACTTAAGATGAGAATACGAATAAGTTCTAGTAAATCAATGGTTTCAGGCATTAAAATAAAACCTCTCTTTCTGTGTGATAGGGAGTTGCTATAGCATTTGCTGATGTAAGCATACACTGTGTGATGTAGCATGAGAATACACAGTTAACTAGCAAAGTCTCCATTTCGTATCCATTATACACTTTTATAATTGAATTAGCGATATTTTTTTACTTACGTAGCGTTGATATGGTATAATACACCTATTGGAACATGAACAGACAAAAGAGTGTATGATATTTGGTACACTTAATACAGTTTGTAAGAACGAATTGAAAAGGGGTAAAACATATGTTTGGATTGTTTAAAAAGAAAAAAGAAGCAGCACAACCAGAAGTAAAAGAAGTTATCTTATATGCACCAGCTGATGGTGAATTAATTAATATTGAAAGTGTTAATGATGTGGTATTTGCACAAAAAATGATGGGTGATGGTTTCGCAGTCGTGCCAACCAATGGTACCATTTCATCACCAGTAGCAGGTACAATTGTCAATGTCTTCCCAACACAACATGCGATTGGTTTTAAAGCCGGTTCATTAGAAGTATTATTACATATGGGAATTGATACTGTGTCATTAAATGGCGAGCCATTTGACACAGTGGTATCAGAAAACCAAGCAGTGACTGAAGCAACAACTGTTTCAACCGTTGATTTAGCCGCTTTAGAAGCTGAAGGCAAAGACAATGCAATGATTGTCATCTTTACAAATGGTATTGATGTTATCGATTCATTCGAGTTAACTGCATCAGGTACTGTAACTAAAGGCCAAGTGATTGGTAAAGTTGTATTGAAATAATTGAATTAAGGAAATCACCGAAATAAGTCGTTAGTATTTACGACTTGTTTCGGTGATCTTTTGTAATCATACTAGGTTTAGTGTAAAATTTTAAAAACAACATTCAATGATTAAATCTAATTAAAAAACTATATAATTGAGTAAAAAGTGCTTTAAAATACAATTGGAAGCGTTGACCCTCTTTTTTTTTTTTTTATAATTCATGTAAGATGGAAGCGGGAAAGAAAATAGAGATGTAGGTAAACAAGGAGGTCACTATGAAAAAGAGATTATTATTATTTTTATCCCTCATTACACTTCATGGCTGTGTTTCTGAAACTCCACAAAATGAAGCGCAATCTACAATGGCCAATGAAAATCAGGTTAAAACGATTGGTGACGTTGAGTATGAAGGCATTGGCAATAATCTGTGGTTAGCCAAAGCTGATTATAGTAAGGAAAATCAAACACTGTCTGTTTACGACACTCAGGGACATGAAAAGACTTTTTATAATAATCTGTTGAATCAACTAAAAGCTGAACAGATTACACCAGAGTTATCAGAAAAAGTTGTCGATAAGCTACTAGAAAAAGTCATCTCATATAGAGATACTAAAGTTTCAATCGGCTATAATTATAAGTCGAAAGCATTAGCACTGATAAATTTCACATCGCAAGGTGACCTAGCGGATAGTATTTCTAACATGTTTTCTAATTTACAGCGAACGAATTCGATTGATTCAAAAAGTGGTAGTGAGGTTGATCGTCGTTCGATAGAAGTCGTTAAAAACTATATGAAGTTGTTTGGCTTACCTTATGAGTATGATTTTGTTGCGACTAGCATATCGACTGATAAATTTAAAGAAATTCAGAATTTAGCAAAAAAAGAATATGAACCGGGTGATTTTCCTGAGAGAGTTTTAAATGCTCAACCGTTTCAATTCGATGTGATTACGCTAGTACCTGTATTAAATAAAATACCTCTAATAGACGGGGGTACTTATATCGGAGCGACGAATCATCTAAATGAAACGATTGGAACTGCGGTTAAGTTTATCGTAATTGATGGTAAAGTGGCTTATACGCATATTCATCATTTGTTCCATCCAAAGAAAAGCCAAGAGAGCGTTGAATATCATCCAGACAAAGTTCTAGGAGCGATTAAAAAACGCTTTGCTGGGCTGGATATAAAAGAAGAAATTTACATCGACGCGATGACACCAAAATATTTGCCCATTGCAAAACAAGATTCGGGAGAATTGTATAAAGACTATCAACTTCAGCCATTAATTGAAGTGTTGGTACATTATGGAGAGCGCGTTGAACGCTTCTTTATAAGTCCTTTAACTTATACGGAGGTTAAGTGAGATGTTAAGAGTTACTGGCTATAATTTATGGCTTAATCTAAAACGTATTTTATTTTGGTGTGCAATTAGTTTATGTGTCCTTATCTCAATTTTAATGGCGTTTACGGATATTAAAATAGGATTAATGCACCGACTTCGTCAGCCGATTTTATATTATGTATTTGTTGCGATTACCACTGAATTTTCGACCAGTTTGTTGATGCTAATCCATTCCTTTCCAAGCATTCAATCTTTTGTTACAGCCCAACAGTCGAATCAGTTACTTTTATTACAGCACCGCCTCGGTCACGGGCGTTATTTTATTCAATTATATTTAAGTAATTGTTTGACGAGTTTTTTTGTTGGAACTGGGTTTTGTACGGCCTATATTTTATTATTATCGTTACGCTTTCCTTTTGTTGGCGATGATAACCAAATGCTAGCTAATGCTGTCAGTGGTGGACAGTGGTTATTAGAAGGCCAGGCATTCTGGACCTATGGGTATTATATTTTGTTGCTGGGTTTGAGTTTTGCCTTTTATCAATTGTTGGCGACCTTTTTAACCGTATTGTTCCCGCATGAAACAATGTGCTATTTATATACGATGATAAGCTGGGTAGTATTGAATTATAATACTTTTTCTGAAAAAATACCCTTTTACTTGTCCCCGCATACTATCTTTGCAATGGACAATTCCTTTTATGATGCCACGCAATGGTCAGGTATCTCACTTCCAATGTGGTATCCTTTTTTATATTTTTTGATTGTTTTTATCGTTATAGTGGGATTGTCGTTGATGTGGGTATCTATTAAGCGTCGTTGGCGTTAAGACGTAGTGTGAGTGCGTTGAACACTATAGCAAAAAGTGCCAGTGTTCAACAGCATTCCAAGCGATTAGCGAAGTGACGTCAAGTCAATTTAAACGAGCAAGAAATGGGAGGTATGGAGAATGAAACTATTAAGAGTACTCTTGATTAACTGTCGTCACTATTGGTCGCTTAAGCGCTTATTACCAATTTTTACTTTTTCGTTTATGTATACGTTGATTATGTTATCCTCATTAAAAGAAGTAGCCGTTCAACACGATAAAGTCATTCCATGGTCAGTTTGGAGCTTGCTCTTTACACACTCTTTTTATATTGGAGTTACAATGACTAGTGTTCTTTTGTTGTTTAGTACCTTGCCCTTTGAAAATGCGATGCAGCCGTGGTTAATCTTAAAAGTTGGATATCGAAAATGGGGGCTAGCACAGATGGTGTATATTGTGTGTACTTCCTTACTTTTTACAGTGATTCACTTTTTAATGACGATTGTCTATCTCATCCCTTATGGCGTGCCGTTAAATACTTGGGGGAGTTTGATTAAAAATTTATCGATGGGGCAGTATCAACTAAAGCATCCACTTTATCTATCGTTAAATTCAATCGCATTGGATTTTTACTCGACAACTCGAGCGTTGCTTCAAGTTGCGATAATGGTATTTTTGATTTCCTGTTTGATTGGGATGGTTGTTTTCGTTTTTAATTTAATCATTCCACGGCTAGGGCTAATCTTAAGTGGCGGATTAATTATTTTGAGTTTTGTCTTTGGATTTGCGACGGGACTATGGATTTATTTCCTGTCTCCTCTCAACTGGATTAACCCATATCAAATTCGTCATGCTCCATACTCAGGGTTACCAACCTTTCTACAAGTGGTGAGTTGGACAATAGGTTTACTTGCTTTATTGGTAATCATTGGGTATCAAGTATTGAGACGAAAGGAGTTGTATCATAAATGACACAAATTGAACTAAAATCCATTACAAAAGCATTTAAAAACCAAGTGTTATTCACTGATTTCAATTATCTTTTTGAAGGTGGAAAAATCTATGGACTTGTCGGGCACAATGGGTCAGGAAAAACAATTTTGATGAAAATAATGTGTGGCTTAGAGCGTCCGAATTCAGGTGAAGTTTGGTACAATCAAACACAATTAATCGGTAAAGATATTTCGTTTCTTCCGAGGTTGGGAACGATATTAGAGACACCAGGATTTTTGGATAATAACACTGGTTTTGAAAATCTCAAACAATTGGCATTAATTGATAATAAAATTGATGATCAAGTGATAAAGCAAACCATGGCACATTTTGGATTAGATCCTCTCAGTAAAAAGAAAGTCAAAGCGTATTCGCTAGGTATGCGACAAAAGCTGGCTTTGTCACAAGCTATTATGGAGAATCCAGATATCTTAATATTGGATGAACCGATGAATGGTTTAGATAAAGCATCCGTACAGATTGTAAGAGAATTATTAGTTACTTTAAAAAGTCAAGGGAAGTTAATTATTCTTGCCTCGCATACGCAAGAAGATATTAAATTGCTCTGTGATGAAGTGATTGATGTGACGCAATATCATGGTGAGTAGTAAGTAACGGGCAGTCGTTGGTGGCTGTCCGTTGGGTTGTGTTTGAATAAAACGTTCGACACCGCAGAAACAATAATTATGATAATAAAAAACGAGTGCCATCAGTTGATGACGCTCGTTTTTGTGCTGATATTCAATTAATTACCCGCCATAATATAACTGGTCATTCGCAAATTCTGCATCACTCGTTATCATAATACCTAAATTACGATAGGCTTCCTCATCAGCTTTTGTATTAATGACGGTACTGTGTGCTTGCAGATGACGCAGGTTGGTTAGTTGTTTTAGAGCTGCGGATGCGGATGGATTAGTCACAGCCGACATACTTAACGCAATTAATACTTCGGTGGTGTTTAACACATGATGACGACGTTGTAAAACACCTGTATTAAGCTGGTCAATGGCTTCTAAAATCATCGGTGCGAGTAAATGTAAATCATCACTGATATTAGCTAAATGCTTAATGCTATTTAACACACAAGCGGCTGATGCGCTCATCACTTCACTGTGTTTACCAGTCACAATTGTTCCATCGTTTAGTTCTAAAGCAACCACCGGCACGTCTTCTCGTAAAGATTTTGCGCGTGAGGCTTGGACAACTGGGCGGTCCTCTGTCGTTAATCCCATTTCATCCATAATTAGTTTACTACGCTGTGCAGTTTCTACGGAGACTAAACCTTTTTTGTACTCTGTTTGTGATGCAAAATAGCGGCGAATAATTTCTTGTTTAGCCGCCTCTTGAACAACAGCATCATCAGTAATCGCAAAACCAACACGGTTAACACCCATATCCGTAGGTGAGTAGTATGGCACATCTGTTTTACTAATTTTAGTTAAGATGCGTCGTAAGAGTGGAAATGCTTCAATATCACGATTATAGTTAACTGTTGTTACGCCATAGTGCTCAAAATGGAAAGTGTCAATCATGTTAACATCTTCTAAATCAGCTGTCGCAGCTTCGTAAGCGATATTTACCGGGTGTTTCAATGGTAAGTTCCACACAGGGAATGTTTCAAATTTGGCATAGCCAGCAGTACGACCATGTTGTACTTCATGGTAGAGTTGACTCAAGCAAGTGCCCAGCTTGCCGCTATTTGGACCTGGTGCCGTCACTACCACGAGCGGTTTTGTTGTTGGGATGTAGGTATTTTTACCATAACCGGCGTCGCTAACAATCGTATCGACATCCATTGGATAACCTTGTGTATGGCCATGTGTGTAAACGGTCAATCCACGGCGTTCCAATGTGGTTTTCAATTGTTGCGCAGCGGATTGACCATTGTAACGTGTAATCACCACGCTATTTACGGTCAAATCCCAGTGACGCAAGTCATCAATCATCCGTAACACATCTTGGTCATAAGTAATGCCGAAGTCACTACGCACTTTTTTATTTTCAATATCACCTGCATAAATACAAATAATAATTTCTGCCTGGTCTTTTAAGCGTGCTAATAGTTTAATCTTGCCATCTGGGTCAAATCCAGGTAAGACGCGCATTGCGTGGAAGTCACCCATTAGTTTGCCACCGAACTCTAAATACAGTTTGTCATACTGAGCCACGCGCTCTTTGATATATTGGCTTTGTTCATCGAGGTATTTTTCGCTATCAAATCCGATTTGCATCAAAATCCACCTTTCCACTTCATTATCAATACATGCTATTGTATCAAAAATAATCGAGGAAAAAAGGACTTTTAACAAAGTTTTTATCAAAGGGAAAAAGATTCGGCATTTGGGTATAAATGTGGTATGATAATAATGAACCCTCTCAATTGAGACGGCAGATTTGTTGGCTTAATTAATACACTGTCGTATGCAAAATGCTCGGGACACTAGCGTACGTCATTTTTTTGCCATTATTTCGATTGAGTATTGCGCTACGAGTGTAATTTTGTTAAACTAGGGAAAAATAAATAATGATGACGATGAAGAGAAAAGTAGTTTGCTGATGCGTCAGAGAGAAAACAATCGGTGAAAGTTTTCAAAGCAAATGAAAGTAGCTTGGAGTTTGGCGTGCCAACGGTTGAATAGCTTAGTAGTGCGACACGGAGATTCACTTCGATAAAAAAGTAATGAGTGAAGTACTTGGCACTTCAAAAATTAGGTGGTACCACGTTAATTAACGTCCTATGTAGTAAAATACATAGGACGATTTATTTTTAGATGCAATATATAGTGCGAACGAGGGCGTTTAGCTTCGAACCACTGGAGTAAAGGTCGTAGAAGCGCTATGGCGCTTCAAGAGCTTTGCGAAGTGGACGTCGAAGCTGCCCGAGCGAGCCGGATTACATAGTGTGACAACGAGCGCCCTGAAATGAACCACTGGAGGAAACATCTGGCGGGTGCAATCGCACCCAGAGGGTGTTTCTGAAGTGGATGTCATTTCAGCGAGTTGGAACCAGAATAATATATAGTGCGAACGAGGGCGTTTAGCTTCGAACCACTGGAGTAAAGGTCGTAGAAGCGCTATGGCGCTTCAAGAGCTTTGCGAAGTGGACGTCGAAGCTGCCCGAGCGAGCCGGATTATAGAGTGTGACAACACCCTGGCTGAATCATAGGAGCAGAGGGCAAGGCGCGCTAAGGCGCTCGAAGAACTATGTGAAGTGACGTTAAATCAATCCAAGAAAGGTTAGAAAAATGGAGGTAATAACATGAAAAAAGAAATGTCAACCAAATATCAACCGCAACAGGTTGAAGCAGGAAAATATCAACAATGGGTAGATGCGGGTGTATTTAATCCGAGTGAAGACCCTAAGGCAGAGCCATATTCAATCGTCATCCCGCCACCCAATGTAACAGGTAAATTGCATTTGGGACACGCATGGGATGTGACCTTACAAGATATGATTATCCGCCAAAAACGTATGCAAGGCTTTGATACGTTATGGTTGCCAGGAATGGACCACGCTGGTATCGCCACACAAGCCAAAGTAGAAGAAAAATTAGCCCAAGAAGGGATTTCCCGTCATGATTTAGGACGCGAAAAATTTGTTGAACAAGTGTGGGCGTGGAAAGAAGAGTATGCGTCAACGATTCGTGAGCAATGGGGTAAATTGGGTGTATCGGTTGATTATACTCGTGAGCGCTTTACCTTGGACGAGGGATTGAACAAAGCAGTGAACAAAGTATTCGTCAAGTTATACGAAAAAGGTCTCATTTATCGTGGCGAGTACATTATTAACTGGGATCCCAAAGCGCAAACAGCTTTATCAGATATTGAAGTGATTCATAAAGATGTAGAAGGTGCGTTTTATCATATCTATTATCCAATCGTTGGAACGGATGAAAAATTAGAAATTGCAACAACACGTCCGGAAACGATGTTAGGCGATACCGCTGTTGTTGTCAATCCGAATGATGAACGTTATAGTCACTTAATTGGAAAAACAGTCATGTTGCCATTGATGGAGCGTGAAATTCCAATTATCGCTGATGATTATGTCGATATTGAATTTGGTACAGGTGCAATGAAAGTCACGCCTGCCCATGACCCGAATGACTTTGAGTTGGGGAATCGTCATGACCTGCCACGAATTAATGTGATGAATTTGGATGGTTCGATGAACCATTTAGCCGGTAGATACGAAGGTATGGACCGTTTTGCCGCGCGTAAACAAATTGTAAAAGACTTAGAAGCATTAGGTTTATTAGTAAAAATCGAATCGCATGCCCATAGTGTTGGTCATTCTGAACGTAGTGGTGCGGTTGTTGAACCGTTATTATCTACCCAATGGTTTGTTAAAATGGCACCATTAGCACAACGTGCCATCGATAATCAGTCTAGTGAGGATGCCGTTGAATTCTTCCCGCCACGCTTTAACCAAACCTTTATGGGATGGATGGAAAATGTTCATGACTGGGTTATTTCGCGTCAATTATGGTGGGGACATCAAATTCCTGCTTGGTATCACAATCAAACAGGTGAAATTTATGTTGGTGAAGTCGCGCCAGCGGATGAAGAAAACTGGACTCGCGATAAAGATGTCTTAGATACATGGTTCTCGAGTGCATTATGGCCATTTTCAACCATGGGTTGGCCGGAAGATACGAAAGATTTAGAGCGCTATTTTCCTACTTCTACATTAGTGACGGGTTATGACATTATTTTCTTCTGGGTTAGCCGGATGATTTTCCAAAGTCTAGAATTTACAGAGCGTCGTCCGTTCCAAAATGTTTTGATTCATGGTTTGATTCGTGATGCTCAAGGTCGTAAAATGTCTAAATCACTAGGTAATGGAATCGATCCGATGGATGTCATCGACGAATTTGGTGTGGATGCTTTACGTTGGTTCTTGGCCAATGGTTCAGCGCCGGGACAAGATGTGCGTTATAGTGAAGAAAAATTAAGTGCGGCATGGAACTTTATTAATAAGATTTGGAATGCGAGTCGTTTTGCCTTAATGAATGTTGGCGATATGACGCTGGATGACATTCATATCGGCGAGGACTTGACTTTGGCTGACCGTTGGATTTTAGCACGTTTACAAGAAACAATTGCGGATGTGACTCGTCTCTTTGACAAATTTGAGTTCGGGGAAGCAGGTCGTGCGTTGTATCACTTTATTTGGGATGATTTCTGTGATTGGTATATCGAAATGACTAAAGAGCAATTACAAAACGAAACGACAGATAATACAACGACTAAATCAGTGTTGGTACATGTATTGGATCAATTCTTACGTTTATTACATCCAATCATGCCATTTGTAACCGAAGAGATTTGGCAACAAATTGCGCCTAAAAATGCATCCATCGTTGTGGCGAATTATCCAGTAGTCAATGAAGCATACATTGACGCTGTTTCTGAGCAAGAGATGGAACAAGTAATGGAAGTTATTCGTGTTGTTCGGATGATTCGTAATGAAATGAACACACCATTATCAAAAGCGGTAGATTTATTTATTAAGGCCAATGATGATACGACGGTTGAATTATTAGAGAAAAACCGTCACTATATCGAACGTTTCTGTAATCCAGAACAATTAGAAATTGCAACCAATCCATCAGCACCGGAAGAAGTAGTGTCACAAACGGTTGCTTTTGCACAAATTTTAATGCCGTTAGCCGGCTTAATTAAAGTGGAAGACGAAATTAAACGTTTGGAAGCACAAGTTGAAAAATTAGAAAAAGAAGTAAGTCGTGTCGTTAATAAATTAAGCAATGAAAAATTTGTTGCGAAAGCACCAGAAGCAGTCGTTGCTCAAGAACGTGCGAAACAAGCAGAAAACGAACAACAATTGGCCGCTGTTCGTGAACGAATCGTCCAGTTGGAAAAATTAGCTTAGTATAAAAAAGGTCCTGTTGCTAGAGCAGGACCTCTTTTGGTTTTCAGACACCTTGTGATTTCCTACAAGATGTCCGAGAACCCCAAAAAATTTATGATGGAAAAATTGATGAATTAAGTGGATGCTGGTGCAAGAGACAATGACTGCATCCGCACTTAATTGCTGATGTTCTGGCAATTACTCTCTCTGATAAAATCTCACCATACACAACGCCTAATAATCATCTGTTACCGTTAAAAAAGTCCGGTACAATAACTTTTCAGCGGTGTATTTATCATGTCAGCTGATAAACATTTATTATAGGAGAAAGCACCATTTTTGACTGCTTATCACGAGACATAACTAACACAAGTTCATATTTTATAACGATTCTTATATTTTAAAAAGCACAGAATATTGTGAAATTATATGTTATGATTAGCATGTATTTTTTTACAAGGGACGGTGGAGCTAGGATTGGAGCACTCAATGTTCTCTGTCGTTCAACCTAAGACAATAAGAGGTTGTGAAATGAAATCAATTTATTTATGGTTATGCCTAGTTTTGATGATTGGATTGTCATTAATATCTGGTGTCCAGCCACTGGAATGGGACATTAGCGGACATTTGACACAGCTTTCGTGGAATGTATTGTGGTATTCACGTGTGCCGCGAACCATCAGTATATTATTAGCTGGTAGCAGTATGAGTGTGGCGGGATTATTAATGCAGGCAATATCGCAAAATCGGTTTGCCGCCCCCTCCACAGTTGGGACAGTTGAATCCGCAAAATTAGGATTATTATTAAGTTTATGGCTCTTTCCAAAAGTATCGATGCAACAAAAATTTGTGAGTTCTTTTATCATTGCGGTATTGTTTACCGGTCTATTCTTTTTCATTCTCGCTAAAATGAAAGTCAAACAAACATGGACGATTCCTTTATTAGGTATGATTTATGGACAAATTATCGGTGCGGTCGCCTCCGCGATTGCGTATCGCTTTGATTTGGTGCAGAGCATGAGCTCGTGGCAACAGGGTAATTTTTCATTGATTCAAGTTGGCTCCTACGAATGGTTATGGCTAACACTGATATTAATCGGTGTCATTTGGTTATTAAGACGTCCGCTAACCATTATGCAGTTAGGCGAAGCAACTAGTCTCAATTTAGGAATAGCGTATCACCCGATGAAGTACCTCATCATCGCTGGAGTTTGTCTCATCTGCGCTGTCAACGTAATGACGGTAGGGACCTTACCTTTTATCGGCGTCATTATTCCCAATGCCGTGCGTATAATGCACTCGGATTCGATGCAACAATCGCTACCGCTAGTGATGGTATCAGGTAGTCTCTTTGTACTTATCTGTGATATTTTATCACGTACCTTAATTGCACCGTATGAATTACCGGTTAGCCTACTGATTGCCTTTATCGGCGGCAGCATCTTTTTAGTGCTGTTATTTAAGTGGAAAGGGTGCAGCGTTTATGAAACATAAATTATTGTGGCTGCTATTATTGATGTTGGTCATCGTTATCAGCTTGTATATCGGTTGGGACTTCCCGGCGCTATCTCCTTATGTTCAAGCAGCTCGTTTAACAAAATTATGGGGCTATTTACTCATCGCCGTGTTAGTCGTACCTAGTACCATTGTTTTTCAAACCGTGATTCACAGCCGCTATTTATCACCTGGCATCTTAGGCATTGATGCTGTATATGTCTTGATTCAATCGATGTACTATTTTGCTGGCGTACGATTATTCAAGGAGTTGACGCCGCATTCACTTGTCGGATACATGGTGCAAATGGGCTGTTTGCTACTATTTTTTGTACTGACTCTACGTCTGGTCAAGATTGATTGGCGTTTACAGCAACAGGAAACATTGTGGCTAATGACTGGGATGATATTAAGTTCGGTCTTACGACAATTAAGTACGTTTTTTCAAATTTTGATGGACCCAAACGAATATTTAACGCTGCAACGACGACTGTTTCCATCGTTTCAAGGCTTATCGCAATCCTTACTCGTCACCGCTACTTTCGTTGCTATACTCGGACTCGGATATTTTTACCACAAACGCTTTGTATTAGATGTCTATCATCTGGGGCGTGAAATGGCATTATCACTCGGTGTCGATATTGTTCGCCAATCGCCTCGGTTATTGAGTGTTGTCGTCTTAATGGTTGGAACAGCTACTGCGTTAGTCGGTCCCTTATTATTTTTTGGCTTTATGATTACTAATATCACTTATACAATCTGTGTGTCGCATCAACATACGCAGCGTATCGTTATTGGTATATTAGTAGGGAGTATTTTTGTCGTCAGTGGCCAATGGCTCATCGAACGTGTATTCAACAATCAGTACACATTAAACTTGCTGATTGAAGGTGTAGGTGGCTTGTTATTCTTTATTTTATTATGGCGCAAGGCAGGTGACGTATTTGTTAATCACTAATCTATCAAAACGCTTTTTCCATGGCAAAAAAGTGCAGACGGTACTCGATGATGTTGAATTAGCAATTCCCAAAGGACAGTTAACGGCGATTATTGGACCTAATGGGGCAGGCAAATCTACTTTACTCAATATTATGAGTAGACTTGAAGCTGCTGATTCCGGCTCGATTACCTTGGATGAACGTGCACTAACCGATTGGGCACGTGATTCGTTTGCTAAGCGTGTGGCGATTTTACGTCAATCTCAACATTTTGACGTGAAATTAACAGTGCGTGAATTTGTTGAGTTTGGACGCTATCCGTATTCCAAAGGACGTTTAACCGATGAAGACCATCAAAAGGTGACTGACTGTTTAGCTTACTTGAATTTAGAATCATTCAGTCATCGCTTTATCGACGAATTATCCGGTGGACAGCGCCAACGCGTCTTGCTGGCGATGATTATGGCACAAGACACTGAATTTGTATTATTAGATGAACCGTTGAACAATCTAGATATTAGTCAGACAATTCATTTGATGAATCTCTTAAGAAAATTAGTTGCACAATATAATAAACGTATTGTGATGATTGTGCATGATATTAATATTGCTGCCCAATTTGCTGATTATATTGTTGCGATGAAAGACGGTAAAATATGTGCCCAAGGTGGTGTGCATCAAATGATGACACCGGAAATATTAGAGCCACTGTACAATATTAAAGTAGAGCGTATCGAACATAACGGGCACCCGATAATAAATTTTTATGAGCATGACATATTATGAGTAGATTAACGTCAATTGCTCATTTAAATGTGATAGCTAGAAAATATTCAATCAGATAGAAAAGAGGAATGGTAAATGAAGAAAATTTTTGTAGCTGTAGTGGTATTGTTAATGGCAGTGACAGCTATGCAGTCAGTATCGGCAGCACCAGTGACTGTACAAGATAGTCGTGGGGATGTCACACTCTCAGCAGTGCCGAGAAAAGTGGTTGTTTTAGGGTACGCAGAATATGACACATTACGAGCTTTAGGTGTGGCATCAACTGTTGTTGGTGCACCCAAGACCAATATTCCAGCGTATATTGGTAAGATACCAGCGGAGGTGACCGATATTGGTTCATTAAAAGAGCCCAATCTAGAAGCTATCGCCGAATTGGCACCAGATTTGATTATTGCCAACAGTCGTACGGCTGAGCTAGCCTCTGAACTTGAAAAAATTGCCCCGGTTTTTGTCTTAACACCTGATACTAAACATTATTGGCAGACATTTACGGCGCAAAATACAGCGTTAGCGACATTATTTGGCAAAGAAAAAGAGGCGCAGACATATATTACTGAGTTAGCTCAATTAATAAATACCATTAAGGCGAAAAATGAGGTGTCAACCGAAAAAACTTTGATGTTAATGTTGAATGAAGGCAATATTTCTGCTTTTTCAACTAATTCACGCTTTGCCTTGTTGTACCAAATTTTAGGCTTTAAATCTGTGGATGAAAAAATTGAAGACTCACGACATGGGCAAGAGATGAGTTATGAAGGAATTTTACGTGTAAATCCGGACCGTATTTTTTACATTGACCGTACTGCAGCAATCGGGGGCGATTCAACTGGTAGTGATACTTTTGAAAAGAATGAATTGTTATTACAATCGTCTGCCGGTAAAAATGGTAAGGTGACTGCCTTAACCAGTGATTTGTGGTATTTAGCTGGTAGTGGCCTCGAATCGTTTCGTCTTCAAGTAGAGGAAATCGCTAATAGTATGAAATAAATGAGTAGTTAGAGGCTAGTATACTGTTAAATGTTAGCGACTTGAGTGGACGGCATAAGTGTTGATATTTTTGATGCTAAAACGCCAGTGGTAGGCGACGGTAGAGGCTGTGAATTGTTTTAGATATTTTTAAAATTGTTTTCATGGCTAAAAAAGTATCCGTTATGTATGATATAAGTTGAAAGTGTCGAGCGGTAATTCAGAAACATATAAGTTGATGGTTACTGCCTTATATTGCAAAAATAAGCCGTTTAGTTACAAAGCTAAGAACGGCTTATTTTATGAATACAACTACTAAAAACTACTTGAAAAGCCGTTTATTTCATGTATAATTTTAATACTAGTGAGTGGTAACAAGTAGTGTGACAACGAACGTTTTAAAATGAATCACAGTAGGAAGGCGCGCACAAGAGTGTTAGCGTGGGTAATAAGTTAACCCGAGCACGAAGTCGCAGAAGTGTTAAAACGCTTCATGAGCTATGAGAAGTGGATATTGAGCCAATCAGATGAGGGGGAATCATATGGAACAGTTAATTGAAATTGTCAAAGAAAACCTAAATTTAAATACATCTAGAACATTAAATGAAGCGGTATATGATGCATTTCGTAAAAGTATTGTTTTAGGCCTTATTCCAGCTGGTACACGTATTAATGAAAAGGAATGCGCAACACTATTGAACTTATCGCGCACACCAATTCGTTATGCAATGAGTCAATTAGATAGTGAAAATTTAGTCACGCGTGTGCCTAAAAAGGGAATTGTCGTCAATGGGATTAGCATTCGTGATGCCTTAGAAATTTTTGAAATTCGTAAATGGCTTGACACACTAGCTGCTATTAAGGCAATGGAACGCATGAGCGATGATGAATTTGATGAGATGAAAGCCATCGTTGATGAAGCCTATTATTATGATGAAAATGAAGAAATTAAAAAAGTTATTAAAAATTTCTCAGAGTTTAATAATTTTATCTATGAAAAAAGTAATATGATTCGCTTAACGGCAATCGTCAATCAATTTCAAGCGTATTTCAAATATTTTAGAGAAATATCATTGTTATCTACAGCTCGTAGAAAAGAGGCTATTGCAGAACATGCAATGATTTACCGTAGCATGAGAAATAAAGATATTGATCAAATTACTTTAATTACACACGAACATTTAGAACATTCACAACAATTTATTTTGTCGGAAATGGAGAAGCATCATCTTGGATAAGCGAATGAGGACAATTGCATCATTAGCTACACAAGCAATTATTTATGAAGTAAGTCTTTCACCTAAGCCAGGACTAGTTGATCGCTACAATAATGGTGCGCATAATGATATGACCTTTTATCATTTTGTCGACAGTGCCTTTGCCCTCCAACCGCATTTGGAAGAGTATTTAAATATAGGCTACCAACATGTGGAAAAGGATTTAGAATCATTGTTTCATGCATTAAGGCAGGAAGGGATATTGGCAGAACAAAGGATGTTTGAAGCCACAGGCAATGTTAATACGCATAAAGGATTAAATTTTGCGTACGCATTAATTTTAGGCGCAATAGGCTTTTATTTAAGAAATTTCCCGCAAGCAACTGTGATTGAGTATCCCATAGTTTTTGATTATGTTCGTAAAATGGCTGAACCCATGGTTCAACGAGACTTTGCTGGGCTGACTGAAGTGAACGCTAAGAGTTACGGTGAAAAATTGTATCTTAAATACGGTATCTTAGGTCCAAGAGGCGAAGCAGCAACGGGTTATGCGTATTTGTTGCAGGTGATTTTGCCCTATATTGAACGACGACTGGCGCAACAAATCGAAGAAGAGACTGTTTACCTAGAAGTGCTTTTGCAAATGATGGCGACGGTTGAAGATGGTAATTTGATTCATCGTGGAGGTATTAAGCAATGGCAAGCGGTGAAACAAGAAGCCACTGCTTTATATCAACAAGTAGTGGATGGCGCAGATATTAGAGCCTTGTTAGCGGAGTATAACGAGATATTAGTAGCACGCTATTTAAGTCCTGGAGGCTCAGCAGATTTATTGTGTTTAAGTATTTTTTTGACGCACCTCAAAGTTCAATAGGGATGGTTTCGGCTGGTTAATCATTTCAACATATATATATTGATTGGTATGTATTTTGCTTGAATTAAGTGGTGTGGTAGCTATTCTTTGACACTTAAAAAGATAATGAACCCTCTAAAACGTTGATATAGTAGCGTTTTAGAGGGCTTTTGAATTACTCAAAAATGCGTACAGTCTATTTGAATTAGCCACTAAAATTTTTACTCGCATCTAATCCTTGTACGTACTTTCAACTAGCTAAGGAGCATACTCGATAACAGCGATAGCAGTTCAAATGATTTAAAAAATAATGTGTTATCTGAAATCTTAGTGATGTTTCACTTCATCCATTCGCTTAATATCTGAACTAATTGCTTGACCATGTGGTGTCATCAAGAAATCATAGGTAGTTTGAGGAACCATTGCTCTGACTGCATCCATTTGGTCATCCTTAATATATTGACGCACGGACGAAGCGGAGATAATGCAGTCAGCATTTTCAACACGTGGCACAAGTATCACCTCAATACCTGCTGTTTGTAAAACTGACTGCATAGTCTGATTATACCTATCCGTTGTCGGACTAAAGGGTTCAGTACCCACATAACGCTTTGTAATACCGAGGTGCTGCGCAATTTGCGTGAAAATATGCGAATCGATATTCGTTTGACTGATGATGACATCCTCTGAATCCTTTTGGAAATAACTCGGAAATGTAGCTGAACTAATCAAATAGGGTCCGGTGCTGTGGACAATAACATTCGACAGGTGGCGAATTCCTTTTTCAACTAGCTCACGACGCACCGTGTAAGGAAAAACGCTAGCATCTTCTGCTACTACAAATAAATGCACGAGGTCGTTTTCATTGGCTGCTTTTTCGATAAGATATTGATGGCCTAAAGTAAAAGGATTAGCGTTCATTACGATGGCTGCGCTTGATTGATTGGACGAGGGTTCTAAATGCGACAGTTCTGTTAAAAACTGTTTGAAGCCATCACGTTTGTTTTCCATAAAGACAATTTGATTTTCGATATAGGCGATTTCATAAAAGCCTAAATCTTTAAATTGATTGCGACAGGATGCTTTTGTATAGAGAAAAATATGATAATAACCTCTGCTGAATTGTTCGCTAATCAAGTGCGAAACGAGTTTGTTCATAAAACCTTGACCGTGGTAGGCACTGTCTACCGCAATGCAGCGCAACGTGTTTTTAAAGCAAGAACCCGTTGCGATTAAATTGTTTTCAGCATCAAAAATACCGCAAGTGTAGTCCAAATTTTTATCTAAACGAATGTTTTCTTGCTCTAAAAGTTGAATGACTTTATTCATTTGTCGCTTATTAAATGCACTGATTGGTACAACTTGATAATCCATCTGAATCCTCCTTGTAATATACAGTGTAGAAAGATACCTTGCTCCTTCATTTTCACGATATATTGCTGCTAGATAACCTCGCTGGTTATGTTAATCATATTCTACCTCAAAACAACTAATTGTAAACAATCTTGCATCTATATCCTACAATTAATATGCACTAAATCTTTAATATATCGCGAATTTAACGCTGTAAACCGCATACAAAAAACCACAAAAAGAACACAATTTTCCTTTAGTTTATAACAAATTATCATATAATAAGGTTATTAAGTAAATTAATGAGGTGAAAAAATGGAAATTACAAAAACGGCAGTTGCCGGTACTGTAGAGTCAAGTGACATTATGATTACAGTTTCGCCGAATGACGAAAATAAAGTCGTGATTAATTTGAATTCGAGTGTTGAAAAACAATTTGGTGCTCGCATCAGAGAAGTCATCGAACAGACGCTTAAACATTTAGATATTGATTCTGTAACAGTTGAAGCGGTAGATAAAGGAGCTTTGGATTGTACCATTCAAGCAAGAACTATTATTGCAGTGAACCGTTCATTAGGTGTCACAAACTATAACTGGAAGGAGATTGACTCATGGAACGTTTAAGAAGAACAATGATGTTCCTTCCAGGATCAAATGTAGCCATGTTACGCGATGCTGCCTTATATGGTGCAGATTCGATTATGTTTGACTTGGAAGATTCCGTATCGTTAAAAGAAAAAGATTCAGCCCGTGTTCTTGTTCATTTTGCATTAAAAACATTTGACTATTCCAATGTTGAAACCGTGGTACGTATTAATGCATTAGATGCTGGTGGCGATTTAGATGTTGAAGCTGCAGTTTTAGGTGGTGTGAATGTCATCCGTCTACCAAAAACTGAAAATGCGCAAGATATCGTAGATGTTGAAGCAGTGATTACTAAAGTAGAAGAAGAAAATGGTATTCCTGTTGGTACAACAAAAATGATGGCAGCAATCGAGTCAGCTGAAGGGGTATTAAATGCACGTGAAATCGCTAAAGCAAGTACACGATTGATTGGGATTGCTTTAGGTGCTGAAGATTACGTGACAAATATGAAAACCAGACGTTATCCTGACGGACAAGAGTTATCATTTGCACGTAATATGATATTACATGCAGCTCGTGCAGCAGGTATTGCGGCTATTGATACAGTGTACTCTGACGTGAATAATACTGAAGGCTTCCAACGAGAAGTATCCTTAATCAAACAATTGGGATTTGACGGTAAATCGGTAATTAATCCACGACAAATTCCTTTAGTAAATGAAATTTATACACCGACTGAAAAAGAAATCGACAATGCGATTGCAGTCATTCAAAGTATCCGTGAAGCAGAAGCAAAAGGTTCTGGAGTTGTATCGTTGAACGGAAAAATGGTCGACAAACCAATTGTTGAACGTGCTGAACGTGTGCTAGCATTAGCAAAAGCAGCCGGAATCATTGAAGAGGGGGACTATTAAGATGGTATTGAATCAATTAGGAAGAGAAATTCCTGATGCGTACTTAGAAAAAAATGGTGTTTACGCTGGTGAAACCGAAAATATTAAACCATTTACAGAAGCGAACCGTGAAATTAATCCAGTTGTCCCAGGAAAAGGAAAATTAGTGGAATCTATTCGTGAAGCGATTAAGAAAACTGGCTTAAAAGATGGGATGACGATTTCTTTCCACCACCATTTCCGTGAAGGGGATTATGTGTTAAATATGGTCATGGAAGAAATTGCGAATTTAGGGATTAAAAATATTTCAATCGCACCCTCTTCGATTGCTAACGTTCATGAACCGTTAATCGAACATATTAAAAACGGTGTGGTAACCAATATTACGTCATCCGGTTTACGTGATAAATTAGGTGCAGCTATCTCATCAGGTATTATGGATAACCCAGTTATTATTCGCTCTCACGGTGGACGTGCGCGAGCAATTGTTTCTGGTGATGTACATATTGATGTAGCCTTTTTAGGGGCACCAAGTTCAGACGAATATGGTAATGTCAATGGTACAGTTGGTAAAGCAACTTGTGGTTCATTAGGTTATGCCAAAGTAGACGCAAAATATGCAGACCAGGTAGTGATTATTACCGATACCTTAGTAAATTATCCAAATACACCAATCAGTATTCCACAACATTATGTAGATTATGTCGTTGTTGTTGATGAAATTGGTGACCCAAATGGTATTGCTAAAGGAGCAACCCGTTATACAAAAAATCCGAAAGAATTATTGATTGCTGAATATGCATCCAAAGTAATTACTCAATCACCATACTTTAAAGAAGGATTTTCATTCCAAACAGGTACGGGTGGTGCATCATTAGCGGTGACACGTTTCTTACGGGAAGCGATGATTAAAGATGAAGTAAAAGCATCATTTGCATTAGGTGGTATTACGAATGCAATGGTTGAATTATTGGAAGAAGGCTTGGTTGATAAAATTCTTGATGTGCAAGACTTTGACCACTATTCTGCTCAATCAATGAGTCGTAACGAAAACCATTATGAAATTGATGCCGATATGTATGCTTCACCATTTAACAAAGGTGCAGTTGTCAATATGCTAGATGTATGTATTTTATCAGCATTAGAAGTGGATACAGACTTTAATGTTAACGTCTTAACAGGTTCAGATGGTGTTATCCGTGGGGCATCTGGTGGACATTCTGATACAGCTTTTGCGGCGAAAATGAGTATGGTCATCGCACCACTGATACGTGGTAGAATACCGACAATTGTCGAACAAGTTAATACGGTCATAACACCAGGTACTTCGGTCGATGTTGTGGTGACAGAAGTGGGTATTGCAATTAATCCGGCTCGACAAGATTTGGTTGAACACTTTAAAGATATTAAAGTACCAATCTTGACAATGGAAGAATTAAAAGAAAAAGCATATAGTATCGTTGGTAGACCAGAACCGATTCAATACGGTGAAAAATTAGTTGCCTTGGTAGAATACCGCGATGGTACAATCATTGATGCGGTTTACAATGTCGACTAATCAAGTATTTGATGGCCCCGTTGTCTCACTATTAAAGATGTTGGAGGCGAGAGAAAAAAGGCAAGTAGTTCAACAACAATTGATAACAAAGTATCCTAACGATACTTTGTTATCAATTACATTGAATATCCCAGGTGAGATTAAAAATTCAATTTCCTTAGAAAAATTTTTCAATCTGCAGCTAAGTGACTTACAAACTCGTTATAAAGATGTTATAATAGAAGAAAGCACTTTCTATGAACATACTGGGAATGAAGCATTTTTAGTTTTACGTATCGATCCAATGCGATTAAAAAGAGAACTGATTGAGTTTGAAGAGTCTTTGCCTGCTCGACGTATTCTTGATTTAGATGTACTATATTTAAACGAGCAGCAGTTAACAATTGTCAGCCGAAGAGATTATCATCTACCACCTCGTCGTTGTCTCGTGTGTGAACGCGATGCGAAAGTGTGTGGACGAGAACGTAAACATCCAGTTGAGGAGATTCAACAAAAAATAGCAGCATTAATATGTTCATCAACGTAATGTAAAAAAATAAAAGAGGTGTAAAATGAAAGAATTAAAATTTTTTGGTTTAAAAGTACCAATCTTCGCAATTATTTCAATTATTGTATTAGCGACAATGTATATGGGTATTTTATCTAAAGATTTAGCCGGTGGTATTGCCATCATGTTAGTCATTGGTATTATTTTCAATGAGATTGGTGAACGTATTCCAATTTGGAACACCTATGTTGGTGGTGGACTTGTTTTAGCATTTATTGGGACTGCATTTTTAGTACAGTTTAAACTTATTCCAACAGAATATGTAGAATTAATGGATCAAGTAACAAGCAAACCAATGGGGATGTTAAACTTCTTTATCATCGCCTTAATCACCGGGTCAATTTTAGGTCTTAACCGTAAATTAATGCTTAAATCATTCTCTGGATATATTCCAGCAATTTTAGGTGGTTTATTAGGTGCCGGTGTATTCGGTGTAGTAGCAGGATTACTATTCGGCGTTTCTCCAGCGGATACTATTTTAAAATACGTTTTACCTGTAATGGGTGGGGGTAATGGTGCTGGTGCGGTACCTTTATCACAAATTTATGAACGTGTTACAGGAGATGCAGCAGCGAACTACTATGGTTTTGCGATTGCTATCTTAACCATTGCGAACATCTTTGCGATTATCGCAGGGGGTGTCTTAAATGCGATTGGTGAGAAAAAACCATCATGGACTGGTGACAAAAACTCATTAATCATCAGTGATGACGAAATTGTTGTTGAAAAAGAAACATTTAAAGTTGGTATTAAAGATTACGCAGGAGCTGTCTTATTAGGTTTGGCATTCTACCAAGCAGGACGTTTATTATCAGAATTCTGGGATGCGTATATCTTACCTTCAGTACCAATTCACTCATTTGCTTTTATGATTATTTTAGTTGCATTAGCAAATGGACTGGGTGTGATTCCAGGTAGCTTAAGAATGGCTGCAAAAGAAGTACAAACATTCTTTACAAAAAACTTAGTATTAGTTATTATGGTTGGTGTAGGGGTTTCTACCGACTTAAATGAATTATGGGCTGCAATTACATTAGGTAATGTCGTAATTGCTTTAGCAATTGTTGTAGGTTGTATCATTGGTTCAGCACTTGTTGGACGTTTAGTTGGATTCTATCCAGTAGATACAGCTGTAACAGCAGGATTATGTATGGCAAACCGTGGTGGTTCAGGAGACTTAGCCGTTTTAGGTGCTGCCGATCGTATGGGATTAATTTCATACGCTCAATTATCTTCACGTCTTGGTGGAGGTATGGTATTAGTTATTGCTTCAATTTTATTTGGATTTTTCTTCTAAAATAGGACTGTAAACAAATAAGAAATCGTTGAAAGCATTACGAATGATGAACGACTAGCGCCGGTGCTTTATAACGAATGCACTGGCGTTTTTTGTAAATTTATAAACAAATAATGTGAGCGTGGGTGATATGCCTTGAGCCGCCGGAAAAAGGATGTGAGTAAGGAAGGTTTGGTTTGAGGCACTGGAACTCATAATGTGAGTGAGGTTGCTGGCTTGCGTTGATGGCGGAAGTTGCAGACATGCGGGTAACGCATACGGGAGACTTTTGAAGTAAATGTCAAGGAAATTTGAGCAAGCCGGAATAAAAAAACGGCGTGCGTGCAGCACACAAAGGGATATTCTGAAGTGAATGTCGAGACATCCCCAAGCGAACTGAATAAAAAAGGTGTGAGTGAGGGTGTAATGCCTCGAAGCACTGGAAGAAGTTACCGGCGTGCGAGTAACGCACAGAGGTGACTTCTGAAGTGGACGTCGAGGCAGCCTGAACGAACTAGAATAAAAAAAGGTGTGAGTGAGGGTGTAATGCCTCGAAGCACTGGAAGAAGTTACCGGCGTGCGAGTAACGCACAGAGGTGACTTCTGAAGTGGATGTCGAGGCAGCCCGAACGAACCGGAATAAGGAGGCAAAATAATGGAAAGTAAGCACACAGTAGGGATAACAGAAACGGTTTTACGTGATGCCCATCAAAGTTTAATGGCTACACGGATGCCATTTTCTGACATGGAACCTATTTTACCGGTGCTGGATCAAGTAGGCTATGCGTCATTAGAATGTTGGGGTGGTGCGACTTTTGATGCGTGTATTCGATTTCTTAATGAAAATCCATGGGAGCGCTTAAGAAAAATAAAAAGACTAGCACCAAACACACCATTGCAAATGTTACTGCGGGGTCAAAACTTACTTGGTTATCGTCACTATGCAGACGATGTAGTAGAAAAATTTGTTGAAAAAGCAGCCATTAATGGGATTGATATTTTCCGTATTTTCGATGCTTTAAATGATTTTAGAAATCTTCAAAAATCAATTGAAATGGTAAAAAAATTCGGTAAAGAAGCACAAGTGGCAATTGCTTATACAACAAGTCCTATTCATACCGTGGAATATTATGTTGAATTAGCAAAAGAAATTCAAGCAATTGGCGCAGACAGTATTTGTGTTAAGGATATGGCAGGGGTACTAACACCTGGTGACGGTTATCGATTAGTTAAGGCGATAAAAGAACAGGTTACTATTCCAGTGATTGTCCACACGCATGCTACGAGTGGCTTATCACAAATTACCTTGCAAAAAGTCGTAGAAGCTGGTGCTGACCGAGTAGATACAGCGATTTCGCCATTGGGTGAGGGAACGAGTCAACCGGCTACTGAATCATTGATGATTAGTTTGGAAGAAGCGGGTTATTCAACAGGATTAAACAAAGAAAAGTTAGAAGAAGTTGCGAATTACTTTAGAGGATTACGTGATAAATACTTACAAAGTGGCATGATTGACCCTAAAATGTTAATGGCTGACCCACGTGCCTTAATCTATCAAGTTCCTGGTGGTATGTTATCAAATATGTACTCACAATTGAAACAAGCTGGGTTTGAATCTAAATACGAAGAAGTACTTGCAGAAGTGCCAAGAGTGCGAAAAGATTTAGGCTATCCACCACTTGTAACACCGATGAGCCAAATGGTCGGAACGCAAGCAACAATGAATGTGATTACTGGCGAACGTTATAAAATGGTGTCGAACGAAGTGAAAAATTATTTGGTAGGTAAATATGGTAAGTCGCCGGTACCGGTAGATGATGCCTTTAGACGAAATATCGTTGGTGACGCAACAGTCATTCATCACCGACCAGCGGATGATTTAGCGGCTGAATTTGATCAATTGACCGAAGAAATTGGCGAATTGTCTAAAAATGATGAGGATACATTAATCTATGCACTGTTTCCAGAAGTAGGGAAAAACTTCTTGAAAAATTACTATCAGCCCGAACCAGAAGTTGTAAGAATTAAAGCATATTTATAAGAGAGGAGAAGTTGTGTGGGGTATTCAATTATTGACATCATTAATTTGACCTTTTCAGCTATTACGATTGTTTTCATCGTTTTAACAGCGATTATGTTTTCAATTAAATTAGTTGGTCAAATTGTTGAAAAATTTGAGCAGCAAACGGTATCTGAGTCCAGTGCCGCAAACATGAGTGCACCGGTCAGTGTACCTAAAGAAAAAACATTAAAAGAAATGTTTGATGAGGATTCTTATGCTCAAGTAGCGGCCTTAGTAGCGCTAACTCAAGCGAGTGAGGATGAGCAAGATAAACGCTTTGAAGTAGCATCAATTGTAAAAAAATAACATAAAGGTGAGGTATAATATGAAACGATATGAAGTAACCGTTAACGGACAAGTTTATGAAGTGAGTTTAAGAGAATTACAAGACAATGAAACAGTCACTACGACTGCGCCAGCTCAACCAGCACCACCTGCTGCTACACCCGCTGCGCCTGCACCTGTCACTGGTGAAGGATTAAGTGTTAAAGCACCAATGGGTGGCGTGATTATGTCAGTTAAAGTTAAAGAAAATCAATCAGTTAAAGCAGGCGATACATTATTCATTTTAGAAGCGATGAAAATGGAAAATGAAATCAAAGCACCTCAAGATGGTGTTGTAAAATCAATCTTAGTTAGTGAATCACAACAAGTAGAAACAAACCAAGAATTAGTGATTATTTAGGAGGTCTACTATGTTTGAGATTATTGGAGAACTCATTGCTAATTCAGGATTTGGCGCAATGACAGTGCAAAACTTTATTATGATTGCTCTATCATGCTTCTTCTTGTACTTAGGAATTAAAAAACAATATGAGCCTTACTTGATGGTGCCGATTGCTTTTGGTATGTTGTTAGCGAACTTACCGATTTCAGGCGTAATGGATCCGTCAAATGGAACTGACCCAGGCGGCTTGTTGTATTACTTATATCAAGGAACAAAATTAGGTATTTATCCACCACTTATTTTCTTATGTTTAGGTATAGCAACTGACTTTGGACCACTGATTGCTAATCCGATTACGTTATTATTAGGTGGCGCGGCTCAAGCTGGTATCTTTGCCGCTTTCTTCTTAGCAATTTTATGTGGATTGTCACCAGAGGAAGCAGCATCAATTGGTATTATCGGTGGAGCAGACGGACCTACCGCTATCTTTACAACAACGCGTTTGGCTCCGCATTTATTATCTGCGATTGCTGTAGCAGCGTACTCATATATGGCGCTTGTGCCAGTTATTCAGCCACCAATTATTCGTGCATTGACGACAAAAACAGAGCGTCAAGTGGTAATGAAAGAGCAACGGAAAGTGTCACAAGTGGAAAAAATTATTTTCCCGATTGTTGTAACGATATTAGTCAGCTTAATCGTACCAAGTGCAACAACATTAGTTGGTATGTTAATGTTAGGTAATTTATTACGCGAAATTAAATTAGTGCCATTATTAACAACTGCATTGTCAAACTCAATGATGTATATTGTGACAATTTTACTAGGAACTACTGTTGGTGCTACTGCGAAAGGTGAAGTTTTCTTATCACCATCTACATTATTAATTATCGCACTTGGTTTAGTGGCCTTTGCGATTGGTACTGCTGCTGGTGTGTTGTTAGGTAAAGTGATGTACAAATTGTCAGGTGGTAAAATTAACCCAATGATTGGTGCGGCCGGCGTATCTGCCGTTCCAATGGCTGCACGTGTTGTACAAAGAGAGGGCCAATTAGAAAACCCATCTAACTTCTTATTAATGCACGCAATGGGACCAAATGTAGCTGGTGTTATCGGTTCAGCGGTAGCAGCAGGTGTGTTATTAGCGATGTTTGGATAAAAATTGAATATTATCTGTTGTTATATTCGTGTGGACGCATGAGTTGATGGCAGGAAAGAGCACTTGAACTTTAGGGTTCAGGTGTTTTTTTTGGGTTGTGTAGAGGGAGAATTGTGGATGATAGATATTTTGTAAGCGTTTAGGTTACTCAGGTAGGTGTCCAATAGCCAAGTATCTATCATCCGCCTAATAGTCCTTTATACTAGGTAAGCATCCAAAAACCAAGCATCTTCCCACTGACCAAATAACCTATTATACTAGCAGTATCACTATTTAGTAGGAAATCCAATGAAAGAATAATAAGTGATTGTCTCAATCAAGCACCATCCGCAACTAGTGCAACATAATAATTATGACAATTAAAGGATTGAATATAAGTGTCTGAAATACCTTGATTTGGATGTATATTGAACATATTACAGAAGCATCAGATATGGGCATATAACAGTTTTTTTTGTTCAACCAATTTTGAAATTATTTTAACCAACTATGAAACCCCTATTAATTATGACAACGGTGTCAAGTATAGTTAAATTATCAATAAAAGTGCTTTCTTATGAAAGTTAAAGGAGGAAAAGGAATGAGAGTCGAAACAGTGACTCAAATTATGGCTTTTGCTGTACCGGCAATCGCCTTGATATTGTTAGGATATTTGTTATTTCTAGCGAAGAAGAGCAACTGGTCATTGTTGAAAAAAAATAAGGTGTTTGCAGTCTTAGTACCTTTATTTTTAGTTATTATCACAGTGCTAAATATAGCAATGAATATGTTTAATAATGTTGTGAATTTATATTTATCAAGTAAAACCTCAGATTCAGAAGCTGTTGAGTTAGCGCAAGAAAATTCAAAAGCAATTACGGCTGAAATTCAAGGTGAGGGAATTGTATTATTAGAGAATAAAAATAACTCTCTACCATTAGAAAAAAATTCCAAATTAAATGTTTTTGGTATTGGCTCAGTGGCCACTACTTTTGGTGGTTCAGGATCAGGCGCATCGGATGAGTCAAATAATGTAACGGTTTACCAAGGATTAAAGGATGCCGGATTTGAATTAAACCCAAACTTAGTTAAATATTACGAATCAAATAAACCTAAAAAAGAACAACAAAATAATTTTGATTTAACAGGTGGAGATTATAACATTTATGAGCCAACTTCTTTGACGGATGAAATGGTAAAAGAAGCAGTAGATTATTCTGATTCAGCTGTGGTTGTCTTTTCACGTAATGGTGGTGAAGGTGGCGATTTACCAATGGACATGGAAGAATTCAAAAATGGTGACGCAGGTAAATCATATTTAGAATTACAAGATATAGAATTAGCATTATTAGAGAAAATAAAATCAGCTGGCTTTAAAAAAGTTATCGTATTAATTAACTCAAGTAATGCAATGGAATTAGGTTTTTTAGAAGATGAAGGTATTACCGCTGCATTATGGATTGGCGGACCTGGGGCAACAGGAAACACGTCTGTGGCTAAAGTATTAGATGGGTCAATCAATCCGTCAGGACGATTAGTTGATACCTATGCTTATGACTTAACCACTGCACCAGCATATTATAATGCAGGTGATTTCGCTTACTTAAACGGGAAACATGAGTTAGGCCCAAATATAGATTACTTTAAATTCTTAAACTACAATGAAGGTATTTATGTAGGATATCGTTTCTATGAAACACGTTTTGTAGATAATGTGACTGGTGAAACTGACGAAGCAGCGTATGAAAAACTCGTACAGTATCCGTTCGGTTATGGACTATCTTATACGACATTTGAACAAAAAATTGAAAGTTCTGAAGTGAAAGATGGCCAAGTTACAGTCAAAGTTAAAGTAACTAATACTGGAGAAGTTGCCGGTAAAGATGTAGTACAAGTGTATTATACTGCTCCATATATTAAAGGCGGTATTGAAAAATCTCATGTAGTATTAGCAGCATTTGGAAAAACAGAAGAATTAAAACCTGGTGCCAGTGAAACGGTCGAGTTATCATATGGCGTTGATGAAATGGCTTCGTATGATTACGTAAAAGCTAAAGCTTATGTTTTAGATAAAGGTACATATGAAATTAAAGTAATGAATAACGCACACGAAGTGATTGATTCATTTGAGTACGAGCAAAAAGAGACAGTAACCTTCAATGAATCACCTAGAAATTCAGATAATGTTGTAGCAACAAATCAATTTGATAAAGCGAGTGGAGATTTGAAATATGTTAGCCGTGCTGACTGGGAAGGAACTCTACCAACGGAACGTACTAAGCACGGTCAAGCGAGCGATGAATTAATTGACTTATTTACAAATCCGCAATATAAAATGGATGATTCAGCAGAAGAGATTGTAACAGCGAATCACGGCTTAACAATTGAAGATTTAAGAGGCAAAGATTTTGATGATCCATTGTGGGATAAACTACTGGAACAATTATCAGTTGATGATATGGTTAAATTAATTGGGTATGGTGGTTTCGCAACTCAAGCGATAGATTCAGTTGGGTTACCAGCAACAGTTAACTCGGATGGACCTGCAGGAATTAACAACTTATTAACAGGTAGTACGGGTGTGCAATTTACTTCCGGGGTTGTTATTGCATCGACATGGAATCAGAATTTAGCTGCTAAATTAGGTAATGCGATGGCGCAAGAGGCAATTGCAATTGGAACGGTTGGCTTATACGCACCAGGAGCAAATTTACATCGCACACCATTTTCTGGACGTAACTTTGAGTATTATTCAGAAGACCCTGTGATTTCTGGTAAAATCGCTGCAGCAACAGTAAAAGCAGCGAAAGAAGATGGAGTATTCATGTATATTAAACATTTTGCTGTTAATGATCAAGAAATTAACCGTTTAGGAGTAGCAACATGGTTAAATGAACAATCCTTACGTGAATTGTACTTAAAAGCATTTGAAATTCCTGTAAAAGAGGGCGAATCGACAGGTATTATGTCATCATTTAACCGTATTGGGGCGACATGGACAGGTGGTTATAATGAATTATTAAATACAGTTTTGCGTAATGAATGGGGCTTTAAAGGAACAGTTGTCACAGATTATAACTATCGCTGGTTTATGGATCCAACTCAAGCTGTGTTAAATGGTGGAGACTTAATGTTAAATCCAGTTGGTAAAGAACCAACCGCAGCAAAAGACACAACACAAGGGCGTCAAGCGTTACGACGTGCATCAAAAAATATTATGTATACAGTATTAAATTCAGCAGCCGTAGAAAATTATGACACTTCATTCCCACTGTGGTTAACATTATGGATTATTGGTAACGTACTTGTTCTAACAACTTTAGGTACTTGGATTTTCTTGAAAAATAAAAAGATGAAAAAAGTTGAGCTAGAACAGTAGTTTGATTTAGTAGTAAATGTTCACTTTGATATTGATGTTAATAATAGGTTTTGATTTCTTTGTTCATTAATGGTGAGGGAAAAAACAAATAAATTTAAGAGAAAGAGAGTCGATAATAAATGGAATTGAGAATTAATAGACGTTTGATACAAAAAGGCTTGTTGTTATCAGCGGCATTTGTACTAGCTGCATGTTCAAATGATACACCACAAGAAACAACTACAAAAGCACCTGAATCATCGCCAGCTGCTACCACAGTAGCTAAGAGTGCTGAAGAAACAACGAAAGATCCATATGCAGAAGAGAAATCAGAAACAACGAAAGATCCATATGCCGAAGAGAAATCAGAAGCAAAAGACCCATATGCCGAAGAGAAATCAGAAGCAAAAGACCCATATGCCGAAGAGAAATCAGAAGCGAAAGACCCATATGCCGAAGAGAAATCAGAAGCGAAAGACCCGTATGCCGAAGAGAAATCAGAAGCGAAAGATCCATATGCCGAAGAGAAATCAGAAGCGAAAGATCCATATGCCGAAGAGAAATCAGAAGCGAAAGACCCATATGCCGAAGAGAAACCAGAAGCAAAAGACCCATATGCCGAAGAGAAACCAGAAGCAAAAGACCCATATGCCGAAGAGAAACCAGAAGCAAAAGACCCATATGCTGAAGAGAAATCAAAAGCGAAAGACCCATATGCTGAAGAGAAATCAGAAGCAAAAGATCCATATGCTGAAGAGAAATCAGAAGCAAAAGATCCATATGCTGAAGAAGCTGCAAAGCAAGAGAAAAGTAAAAAATATGATTTTGACTATACTGAAGTAACAGATGGTGTTACAAAATTTGGTGTTGTTGAGAATCCGGATGGTGGACCAAAAATTAGTTTCTCTCTAGAAAGTGGAATAAATATTTTAACAGAAGAAGTAGAAGATAAAACACTATACTTTAAAGACTTAAATAATAACGGTAAGTTAGATACTTTTGAAGATTGGCGAGAAGATACTGAAACACGTTCAGCTGCATTAGCAGAAGTGTTGTCTATTGAACAAATTGCTGGATTAATGTTATTTAGTGGGCATCAACGTGATCAAGCAGCTGGATTAACCGATGAACAAAAGACATTCTTAGAGCAAGATAACTTAAGAAATGTATTGCATGCTGGTCCAAATAATGTTGAAGATTCAGTAAAATGGACTAACCAAATGCAAGCGTTTGTTGAGGGCTTAGGAAGTGAAGAAGAACCAATTATTCCAGTAAATATTAGTTCTGACCCACGAAGCGCAGCTGGAGATGTAGTCGGTTATAACGCGGATGGTGCTGATATTTCACGCTGGCCATCAAACTTAGGTTTAGCAGCAACGTTCAATGCTGATTATATGAAACAATTCTCTAGTATGTCATCAGAAGAATATCGTGCAATGGGTATTACAATGGCTTTAGGGCCACAAATTGATTTAGCTACTGAACCACGTTGGTTACGTGTGAATGGTACATTTGGCGAAAGTATAGATTTAGCAACTGACTTTACTGAAGCATATGTAAATTCATCTCAATCGACATTTGGTGAAAATGGCGAAGATTTAGGATGGGGTAATGATTCAGTTGCCGTGATGATTAAACACGCGCCTGGTGATGGTGCTGGTGAAAGTGGTCGAGAATCACATCTATTCCCTGGTAAATATGAAGTATTCCCTGGTGGTAACTTTGAACAACATTTAGAATTATTCGTTAAGGGTGGATTAAAAGTTGACGGTAAAGCGGGCCAAACGTCTGCTATGATGATGAACTACTCAATTATGCTAGATAAGGATGGGAATCCATTATTCGGTGATGAAGCGGTTGGTACAGCCTACAATAAAAACATTGTTGATTTATTCCGTGTAGACAATAACTATGATGGTGTATTAGTAACAGACTGGGGTGTTACACGTTTTGATAAAGAAAAAATCCGTTCAATGGGTACAGCATGGGGGATGAGTGATGCAACAGTTGAAGAACGTCATTTCCGTGTCTTAGTTTCTGGTTTAGATATGTTTGGTGGTAACAATGATAAAGCACCTGTATTAGCAGCTTATGATATGTGGAAAGAAGCTAATGAAAAAGGTGAATTAGAACAGACTGCTGACGAACGCTTCCGACAATCAGCTAAACGTATCGTGCGTAACTTCTTTAATTTAGGATTATTTGAAAATCCATACTTAGACTTAGAACATTCTAAATCAGTTGTAGCAAGTAAAGATAAGGTTGAGGCCGGTTATCAAGCCCAATTAGATTCAGTTGTAATGGTGAAAAATACTGGCGAAACGATTAAAGCAAAAGAAGCTGCTGCTTTAAAAGAAATGACAGTTTACATTCCATCGACTATTCAGCACCCAGCTGACAGTTTATTTGGTCCAGCCGAACAAGTTAATAAACCAACATTAGATATTGAATCAGCGAAACAAATATTTGGAAAAGTGTTGACTGACGAAGAAATTAAAAATGATGAAGGAGTTGTTACAGGATATAAACAACCGGAATCTTTAGAAGATGTTGACTTAGTTATAGTAGGGATGACAAGCCCTAATAACGGACATAACTTCTCATGGGCTGGTGTAGAAGAAGATAACAAAACTTACTACCCATTATCACTGCAATACCGCGAATATATTGCTGACGGGGAAAATGTTCGTAAAGAATCTATTGGTGGTGATATCTTAGCAGATGGAACAAAAGAAAATCGTAGCTACTTTGGTAATAAATCCAAAGTAACGAATGAATATGATTTAGATGCTTTATTAAATGCAGTTGAATTAGTTGAAAAATCAGGTAAAGATATCCCTGTTGTGGTAGCTATGAAAGCAGATAATCCAGTGATTATGTCTGAGTTTGAGGATAAAGTAGATGCAATCGTTGTTGGATTCCAAGTTAGTGACCGTGCGTTATTAGATATTATTGCCGGTAAACAAGAACCTAAAGGATTATTACCAGTACAATTCCCAGCTAATATGGACACAGTAGAAGCGAACCAAGAAGATGTTCCATTTGACTTAGATGTTTACAAAGATAGTGAAGGAAATGCATATGATTTCGGATATGGATTAAACTATAATGGTGTAATTCAGGATGAACGAACTGAAATGTACAAAAAATAATCTATAGAATAGATTGAATTTATAGAATTCAAAAATATATTCAGATGTATCAAACACCAATATCCAAACCGCGCGAATCTGCAGTTAGGCAGATTCGCGCGGTTTTTCTTATACTAATACCCTTTACGATAATCCAAACGATTATGTGTCGGCACAACGCCTTGAATAAATTCACGGTAATTATCGGCAAAAATATTAAGAATACGTTGATGGTAAAAGTCACTAATACCGGCTCGGTGCGGCATAATTATCACATTTTCCATGTGCCACAAAGGACTGTCTGCCGGTAAAGGTTCCACTTCAAATACATCAAGAGCAGCCGCTTTGATTTGTTTAGTATCTAATGCGTGAATTAATGCTTGTTCATCGACGGACTTACCACGTCCCATATTAATAAAAATTGCTTCGTTCTGCATCGCTTCAAATTGTTCAACACCAAAAAGCTTATCGGTAGCAGGCGTATATGGCAAGTTATTAATGACATAATCATAGTGGCCAATGCGTTCACTCAGTGCTTCAATAGGGTAGCAGTTCTGAATGCCAGGCACATCGTGACCCGTACGATTGATACCATCGACAGTAATATCAAATGCCACTGCTAATTTAGCAAAGGCTTGACCGATTTCACCAGTACCCACAGTTAAGGCACGTTTGCCAGTTAATTCGGTTAAATCTGTCGGTACAAACCATTGTGACTTTAATTGCTGGTCACGGGATGTATGTAATTGTCTAGCAAAGGCAATCATAAAGCCGATTGTTTGTTGCGCAATCGTTGGTGCATTAGCACCCTTAGCGGTAGTGACGACAATTCCTGCTTCTTCAAGTAAATCGAAAGGTAAATTATCGACACCAACCATGAATAATTGAATCCATTTAATCTGATGCGATATGGTAAGTGCTTCTTTAATAATCGGATGCCAGCCTAAAATGATATCGTGTTCCGCGATGCATTCTGCACTAGGTGTTTGCGTTGAGAAATCTGTATATGGCAAATCTGTAATTGATTGTAGTATTTGATGTTCTTGAGCTGTTAAAGTAGGAAAAACTGCTATTTTCATGTTATACCTCGCTATTCTGGTTCGCTTGGGCAGCCTCGGCGTCCACTTAAAAAACTTCCTCAGTGCGCTATGCGCACGCCGTCAGTTTTCTCCAGTGGTTCAAGTCAGAGCCCCCTCGTCACACTGTTTGTATTCTGGTTCGTTCGGGTTGACTTGACGTCCACTTCACAAAAAAGCTGGTAGCGGTCCTGCGCTCCTACGCCATTTTGTTCCAGTGGTCCGAGTCAGAGCGCCGTCGTCACACTATGATTGTCATTGATCTATTTCCAGTGTTAATGATAGTATAGCAGAAATTAAGTATGATTCATATGTATAGGCTGCTGGCATATTATTTAAAAAAGATACAAGAACGGTATATAATAAGTGTGATGAGGTGGAGAGATGACAAAAACATATCAATATATACAACCATATACACAATCTTATTATTTATCGAATGATTTGGTGCGCCAGCAAGAGGCTAATAAAGTTGCTTTGGGTGATATTTTACATCTGGTTCTTCAAACGTCGAATCTACATGACAAAGCATTGCGGCAGCAGTTTTCAACAAAAGCTTATGTGATTCAACCGCATCAAACCTGGATAATTACTAATAATAAGATTGAAATATTTGAGTGGCCACAAATAAATCAAACAATTGATATTCAGACAAAGATTGTTGATGCGAATCGCTTTTTTGTGATTCGAGCATTTGAAGTATGCCACCAAGGTCAATTGATGATGCAAATCTATACGCAATTTGCGGCGATTGATTTTGAGACACGTAAAATAGCGCGTTTAAACGTATCAGATATCGAATCGGTGCTTGGGAAAACGAATCCCATTGTTTTTAACAAATTTAAAATCGAAGCCAATCGGGTGGTAGATGATAAACAACAATTCGAGATTCAATCGGCAGATATTGATGAAAATCAGCATGTTAACAATCTTGTTTATTTCCGGTGGGCATATGACGCGATTACACCGGTGTTTAAACAGACGCATCTGTTAAATAAAATCGAAATGAAATACGTAACTGAATTATTACCAGAACATACAGGGTCAGTAAAAACGTATTTTTTAGAGAATTCTGTTGTTCAAAGCGACCAAGTCATATATAATGAAACATTAGATAAGGAAGCCTGTCATATCAGAATGACATGGACGAAAGTATAGAAAGGATATTATAATGATAACATTAAAGTCAGAACGAGAAATCGAAATGATGAAAGAATCAGGTGCATTATTAGCATCCATACATGTAAAATTAAGAGATATGATTAAGCCGGGGGTTACAACGGCTCAAATTGATCAATTTGTACAAAAGGAAATTGAAAAAGGTGGCGCTGTAGCTGCCCAAATTGGTTATGAAGGCTATAAATTTGCGACGTGTACAAGTGTGAATGATGAAATTTGTCACGGTTTTCCATCAAATTATGCGCTAAAATCAGGTGATATTGTAAAAGTTGATTTTTGTGTTGATTTAAATGGTGCGATTTCTGATAGTTGTTGGTGCTACGCGGTTGGCGAGATTAGTCCGGAACATCAGGCATTGATGGATGTGACAAAAGAAGCAATGTATTTAGGTATTGAACAAGCTAGAGTGGGAAACCGTATTGGAGATATCGGTCATGCGATTCAAACCTATGCAGAATCAAAAGGTTATGGTGTTGTTCGTGATTTTATCGGACACGGTATCGGACCAAGTATTCATGAAGAACCACAAGTGCCGCATTATGGGACAGCTGGTAAAGGCTTACGTCTAAAAGAAGGAATGACTATTACCATTGAACCGATGATTACAATGGGAACATGGCAAATGAAGATGGATAACAATGGATGGACGGCCCGTACACGTGATGGCGGCTATTGTGCACAATTTGAGCATTCGTTAGTGATTACAGCAGATGGCCCAGTGCTATTGACTGAACAACAGCCAGAAGTCTAATCGAATAACGAAAAAATATAGATGCGAGATGACTAGTAGGAATGGCTAGTCGTCTTTTTTTGCCTCAAAGTTTCAATAGATGGGATGTGTTAATGAGAAAAAAATAATAAATATTAGTTTATCATTTTGTCTCCAACAGCATCAGAGAGTGCTCAGCTGAGATAAATGTTAAAAACGATTAACTTTAACCTGAATTACTAAATTTAAGCTCAAGAAATTAGTTTTGAGTTATATATAAATTAAAACAATATGATAAAATAATTACACGATTAATAGACTCAATATTTGAATATAGGTAATTGGCAAAGACTATTAAGAATAATAAGTATTAGATAGAGAAATGTAGGTGTTATTAAGTGCTTACTAAGAATTTTAACTTGATTAATTAGTGTGATTAAGGTATGATTAGACTTGTAATTAAAAATAATTTTTTAGGAGGAATAGAATGAAAAAATCAATTAAAAAGATTTTTGCATTGGGAGCATCAGTGCTTGCGTTAGCTTCTGTTGTAACACCGGCTGCAGTTAGCGTATCCGCACAATCAGTTGAGTTGTCATCAAAAGTTAAAAATGATGAGAAGGGAATTGAAGGTGGTGTATTACGCTACGCATTAGTAGGACCAGCATTTTCAGGTGTATTGAACCAAATGCTTTATGATGCACAACCAGACGGTACGATTATCGGATTTTTCCAAGAAAACGTATTAGGTTATGATGAGAACTTCTTACTCGATGATTCAGGATTTGGTAAAATAAAGTTTGATCAAAAAAATAAACAAGTAACGATTACAATTCCAAAAGGTCATAAATGGAGTGATGGTGAAGATATTACAATCGACGATGTCATCTTCCCGTATTATGTAATTGGTCATAAAGATTATCAAGGTATTCGTTACGGCGACAATCTTAAAAACGTTGTCGGTATGGAAGAATACCATGATGGTAAAGCTGATAAAATTTCTGGTTTAGAACGTGTCGATGATTATACATTACGTGTAACCTATAAACAATTCCCTAACTCAATGCTACAAGCTGGTGGTGGGGTATTAACAAACATTGAACCAGAACATTATTTAAAAGATGTGCCAGTTGGTAAATTATTAGATTCTGATAAAGTACGTAAAAATCCAGTTGGTATGGGTGCTTTCCGTGTTAAAAAGGTAGTTCCAGGTGAATCTGTAACCTTTGAACCAAATGAATACTACTGGAGAGGTAAACCAAAATTAGATGGTGTTCAACTAGATGTTGTCAGTCCAGATACAGCCGTTGCTGAAATGCAAACAGGTCGTTATGATATTGCATCGTTACCAGCAGATCAATATGAAGTATTCAAAGATGCTAAAAATATGCAAGTGCTAGGTATCGTTCAAAATGCCTACACCTATATCGGATTCAAATTTGGTAAATTCGAAGATGGCGAAAATAAACCAGATGAATCAAAAGTATATGCTGATAAAGCAATCCGTCAAGCGATGGCATATGCCATTGATAATGATGCCATCGGTGAGCGTTTCTACCACGGTTTACGTTGGAGAGCCAATTCGCCAATTACACCGAACTTCAAAGAATATCATGATGATTCCATTAAAGGCTATCCATATGATATGGAAAAAGCGAAGAAAATTTTAGCCGATGCAGGCTATAAAGATAAAGATGGTGATGGTTTCATCGAAGACAAAAATGGTAAACCATTTACCTTGAATTTTGCGTCAATGTCAGGTGGCGAGACTGCACAACCTTTAGCAGAATACTATATGCAACAATGGGCTGAATTAGGAATCAATGTTAAATTAGTTGATGGTCAATTGATGGAATTCAATTCTTTCTATGAATCATTGAAAAAAGATGATGAAAAAATTGATGTATTCTTAGGTGCTGTCGGTATTGGTGGCGATCCAAACCCATCAGGTTTATTCGGACGTAAAGAATCATTCAACTATACGCGTTGGGCGTCAGAAGAAAACGACAAATTATTGGCAGCAATCGCATCGGATAAAGCGTTTGAAGATGACTTCCGTAAGAAAGCGTTCAGCGACTGGCAAAAATATATGATGGAAGAATTACCAGTTATTCCTACATTATTCCGTTACGGTATTGAAGTTGTTAATAATCGTGTGAAAAACTACGATACACAAATTGGTTCGGATTTATCATGGGCTGATGTTGAATTAACAGCGGACAAACCATACGCACAATAATTGAATAAACGAAGAGAGCTGTTGGGCTCTCTTTTTTTTGCTAGTGTCAAAATTAAATTACTCTCATTCATCTGGAACATTAAATTTATATAATAATAAGATGTCCAAAAACAGTAACGATATCAGTTTTAGATGCGTTTTCATTAAAACTCAAAAGAAATGAGATGATTTTTTTATGAGAAAGATAAAAAAATGCTAATAAAGGTGTTGCTTTTTAGTTTAAATTAAGGTAAGATAAGAATATAAATTTGAAGCAACAATTTAGGAGGTTAATTATGAGAAAAACTCTAAAAAAATTATTTGTATTAGGAGCATCAGCATTGCTACTGTCTTCAGCTGTTTTTGGACCAGCTGCTACAGTGTCAGCGCAATCAGTTGATTTACCGACACAAGTAAAAAATGAAGAAAAATCAATTGAAGGTGGCATTTTACGTTATGCGATGGTAGGCCCAGCATTTGCGGGTGTTTTAAACACTATGGTCTATGATGCCAATCCAGATGCGGTTGTTCTAGGGTTCTTACAAGATAGCTTATTAGGATACGACGAAAACTTTTTATTAGATAATTCAGGGTTTGGAGATATTGAATTCGATCAAAAAAACAAACAAGTAACCATTAAAATTCCTAAAGGTCATAAATGGAGTGATGGTGAAGACATTACGATTGATGACGTTATTTTCCCATATTATGTGATTGGACATAAAGATTATACGGGTGTTCGTTATGGGGATGATGTTTCTAACGTTGTCGGTATGGAAGAGTACCATGAAGGAAAAGCAGATAAAATCTCTGGTTTAGAGCGTGTTGATGATTATACTTTACGTGTAACCTATAAACAATTCCCGAACTCAATGTTACAAGCGGGTGGTGGGGTAATGAACTACATCGAACCTGAACACTACTTAAAAGATGTGCCAGTAAAAGACTTAGTTGACTCAGATAAAGTCCGTAAAAATCCAGTCGGTATGGGTGCATTCCGTGTAACGAAAGTGGTTCCTGGTGAATCTGTAACGTTTGAAGCCAATGAATACTACTGGAGAGGTAAACCAAAATTAGATGGTGTTCAATTGGATGTCGTTAGTGATGAAACATCCATTGCTGAAATGAAGGCAGGTCGTTATGACATTGCTTCATTACCAGCTGACCAATATGAAGTTTTTAAAGATGCTAAAAATATGCAAGTATTAGGGGACATTCAAAATGCCTACACATATATTGGATTTAAATTAGGTAAGTTTGAAGATGGCGAAAACAAACCAGATGACTCTAAAGTTATTGCTGATAAAGCAATCCGTCAAGCGATGGCGTATGCAATTGATAATGATGCGATCGGTGAGCGTTTCTACCATGGATTACGTTGGAGAGCCAATACACCGATTACACCGAACTTCAAAGAGTACCACGATGATTCTGTCGAAGGTTATCCATATGATATGGAAAAAGCGAAAAAAATCTTAGCAGATGCAGGTTATAAAGATGCAGATGGCGATGGTTTCATCGAAGATAAAAATGGTAAACCATTTACCTTAAACTTTGCGTCAATGGCAGGTGGCGAAACAGCCCAACCATTAGCAGAGTACTACATGCAACAATGGGCTGAATTAGGAATCGATGTTAAATTAGTTAAAGGTCAATTAATGGAATTTAACGCTTTCTATGAAGCGCTGAAAAAAGATGCTGAAGATATTGATGTTTACCAAGGTGCTTGGGGTACAGGTGGCGATCCAAACCCTTCAGGATTATATGGACGTAAAGCTGCTTTCAACTATACGCGTTGGGCAACAGAAGAGCATGATAAATTATTAGAAGCAATCGGATCAGATGAAGCGTTCGAAGATGAATTCCGTAAGAAAGCATTTAGCGATTGGCAAAAATATATGATGGAAGAATTACCAATTATTCCAACACTATACCGTTACAACATTACAGCTGTTAATAATCGTGTGAAAAACTACGATATTAAGGTTGGCTCAGACTTATCATTAGCTGATGTTGAGTTAACGGCCGAAGAACCATATGCTGAATAATTAAATAGTTTGTAAAGAGGGCCTTAGGCTCTCTTTTTTTATGGATTTTTGCGATAATTGAGAGAAATTCTTGCAAGCAACAGAATATTTCGGTAAAGTGAATTTATCAGTTTAGCGCTACCCTCAATAGAAGGCTATTGGATGCAGCGAATAAGGATATAATGAGGTGACAATAGTATGAAAACAAACAAAGCAACTATATTAAGTCAACAAGACGAGCGCTTAGTCTCATCGAATCAGATTTTTGATGGCCATATTATGCAATTGTATGTGAATCAAATTCGACTAGATAATGAGGCTGTTGTGGAGCGCGAAATCATTCATCATCTGCCTGCTGTATGCGTGTTAGCAACTGATGAAGATAAAGTAGTTTTAGTGAAACAATATCGTGCAGCGATTGCACGTGAAATTTACGAAATTCCTGCCGGCTTACTCGATATGGAGCACGATGGTTTAGAAGCGGCACTCGTTGGTGCTAAGCGTGAATTAGAAGAAGAAACAGCTTATCAAGCAAGCCAGTGGCATGAGTTATCAACTTTCTATGTCTCACCTGGTTATTTAGATGAACAAATCACACTCTTTCATGCTACTGGATTAACAAAGATTGATAATCCGCTGCCACAAGATGAAAATGAAAATGTAACAGTACATGAATTTACTAAACACGAGATTCAAGCGATGATTCAAGCAGGAGAGATTGTGGATGTGAAGACTTTATTAGCCTTACAACATTGGCTATTTAACACATAGTGCGAGAGCGGGTGTTCTGGCTTGAACCACTGGAGGAAGGCACCGGCGTGCGTGCAACGCACAGAGGGGACTTCTGAAGTGGACGTCAAGCCAACCCGCACGAGCCGGAATAACACATAGTGCGACAATGAGCGGTCTGAAATGAATCACTGGAGCAGAGGTTGAAGAAGTGCTAAAGCACTTCGAAAGCTATGCGAAGTGGAAGTCATTTCAGCTCATTGGAGCCATAATAACACATAGTGCGAGAGCGGGTGTTCTGGCTTGAACCACTGGAGGAAGACACCGGTGTGCGTGCAACGCACAGAGGGGGACTTCTGAAGTGGACGTCAAGCCAACCCGCAGGAGCCATAATAACACATAGTGCGAGAGCGGGTGTTCTGGCTTGAACCACTGGAGGAAGGCACCGGCGTGCGTATAACGCACAAAGGGGATTTCTGAAGTGGACGTCAAGCCAACCCGCAGGAGCCATAATACGGAGGTAACCATGCGTTTTAAATCAAAAGAAGAACATGAAAAAGAACAGATGAATCGCTTATTAGAGCGAGCAAATGAGAATTATTATGAGTATAATGACTTTGAAGGTGATTCCTATCCTTATGGTGAGATGGGTGAACCTTATCTAACAGATGAAGCGTATATAACTGAGGAATCATATGGTATGAATGAGTCGTATGCAGTAGATGATGATTATCTCTATGACTCGGATTCATCTGTTGCTGCCAATGATAATAGGCAGTCGCGACCAGAACCTGTGCGCGGACGCCGGAGCAAGTATCATGCGCGCATTGATAAATTTTTAAATAGTGGCATAATAATTGTAGGTGTCTTACTATTAGCCGTTTTATTGATTGCATTTTTAGTTTAAAGATTGGAGTAAAACAAATGAAAATTGGTATTATTGGAGCAATGGAAGAAGAGATTCGCTCGTTAAAGTTGGCAATTCAGGACGCTGCTGAACAAGTGTTATTTAATCAAACATTTATTGTAGGGACTTTGGGAACACATGATGTTGTTTTGGTGCAGTCTGGAATTGGTAAAGTGAATGCAGCGATTACGACGACATTGTTAGTGCAACATTTTGCTGTGGATATTATTATTAATACAGGAACTGCCGGGGGATTACATACGGGATTAAAAGTAGGTAGTGTTGTAATTGCAGATAGATTGAGTCACCATGATGTGGATGTCACTGGTTTTGGTTATGTAAAAGGACAGATGGCAGGTATGCCGGCGCTGTACTATTCTGATAGCGATTATTTACGTGTTGCAAAGCAAGCGTGCCGTTTATTAGGTATTGAACCTGCACTCGGATTAATTGTTTCAGGTGACCAATTTGTGAATCATGCAGAAAAGGTCCAAGCGATTAAGGCTGATTTTCCTAAAGCGTTAGCGTGTGAAATGGAGTCGGCAGCGATTGCGCAGACTGCTCATGTGCTAGGGGTACCATTTGTTATTATTCGTGCAATTAGTGATAGTGCGGATGAAGTGGCGACGATGTCTTTTGATGAATTTGTCATCGAAGCTGGTCGCGTTTCTGCCCAAATGGTGCAACATTTTATTGAGATTCTAGAATAAGTATAAAACCCTCGGTGATTTTTCACTGAGGGTTTTTTGAAGCGATTATTTTTCTAAATGCCAAATGTCTTCGTTGTAGTCATTAATTGTACGGTCAGCAGAGAAGTATCCTGCTTTTGCGATATTGATTAATGATTTACGTAACCATAAGTTGTAATCTTGGTATTCAGCGTACATTTTTTCTTTCGCTTGAATAAACTCTTCCAAGTCGATTAAGGTCATGAACCAATCTTTATTAATTAATTCATTATGTAAACGATATAGACGATCTGGATTACCAACAGCAAGCATTTCTTCGCTAACAATAAAGTCAACGAGTGGTTTAATAGCTTCACGGTTGTAGTAATCATGTGCAACATAACCATTTGTTTCATATAAATGAATGATTTCGTCACTTTCTTTACCGAAAATCGTAATGTTCTCATCACCAACTAATTGATGAATTTCAACGTTGGCACCATCTAATGTACCTAATGTTAAGGCACCGTTTAACATGAATTTCATATTACCAGTACCAGATGCTTCTTTTGAAGCAAGTGAGATTTGTTCTGAAATGTTAGCAGCTGGAATTAAGTATGTTGCAGCGGTCACATTATAGTTTTCAATCATCACAACTTGTAAGTGTGGGCTTACTTCTGGGTCTTTAGCAATAATTTCAGAAAGGTTCAAGATTAAATGAATCACGTCTTGAGCGATTGTGTAGGCAGGAGCAGCTTTACCACCAAAAATAATTGTAATTGGGGTTGCTGGAATTTCACCATTTTTAATCGCGTAGTATTTATGAATAATGTATAAGGCTAACATTTGTTGACGTTTATATTCATGCATACGTTTGATTTGTACATCGATAATTGAGTGTGTGTTAATTTCAATGCCTTGAGTAGTTTTCAGACGTTCTTGTAAAGCCTTTTTATTATCATGTTTTATGGCACGTAATTCATTGATAACATCTTCATCATCAATAAATTCAAGTAATCCTTCTAAATTGCTGTCTTTACGCCATTGTGTACCGATAGTTTTATCCAATAATTTTGCTAATTGTGGATTGGCATCCATTAACCAACGACGGAATGTAATACCGTTTGTCTTATTATTGAATTTTTCTGGATATAACTCATAGAAGGCTTTTAACTCAGATTTTTTCAAGATATCGGTATGTAATGCTGCTACCCCATTGACACTATATCCGTAATGGATAGATAAATGTGCCATATGAACACGTTGATGTTCATCAATAATCGTTACTGCTGGATTATTAGGGAACTGTTCTTTCATCTTTTCATCCAATGTATGAATAATTGGAATTAATTGAGGCACTACTTCTTCTAAGTCGTGTAAAGGCCATTTTTCTAAGGCTTCTGCTAAAATTGTATGGTTTGTAAAAGCTGTCATTGAACGAACAATTTCAATGGCTTCATCCATTTCGATGCCACGTTCAGTTAATAAACGAATCATTTCAGGGATTACAAGGGCAGGGTGTGTATCATTAATTTGAATCACTGCATAATCAGCTAAGTCATGTAAATTGCTTCCTTTTGCAGTTGCTTCTTCTAAAATTAATTGGGCACCATTAGATACCATAAAGTATTGTTGGTAAATACGTAATAATTCACCTGCGTGGTCTGAATCATCTGGGTATAAGAATAACGTTAAGTTTTCAAAGATATTCCCTTTATCAAATTGGATACCATCATGGATAATATTGCTATTCACTGAATCTAAGTCGAATAAACGTAAACGTGTTTTTTTGTCTTGTTTATAACCTAATACATCTAAGTTATATAATGTAGACCTTAATTCAAAATGTTTGAATGGAACAGTGTAACGTTGTTCTGCTTTAACTACCCAGTCTTTACCAGTTAACCAAGGATCTGGTGTTGTGGTTTGTTGATTATTGTTAAATACTTGGCGGAATAATCCGAAATGATAATTTAAACCAATACCATCGCCGTTTAAACCAAGTGTTGCGATTGAGTCAACAAAGCAGGCTGCTAATCGTCCTAAACCACCGTTACCTAAAGAAGGTTCATTTTCAGCTTGCTCGATATCCATCATATTTTTTCCTGCTGCAGTTAATTCCGCTTGAACTTCATCGTAAATACCTAAGTTCAATAAATTATTACTTAGTAATTTACCGATTAAAAATTCAGCAGAGAAGTAATACAACTTCTTCCTTGAGTCGTGTGTCGGCAATTGTTCTGAGCGCTCACGAACGATTTCGAATAAAATATGGTATAATTCTTGTTCTGAACATTCAGCAATTGGTTTTGAATATAAATTTTTTGCGTAATTTGCTACTAATGTCATGTTTAACTCCTTAAAAATATTTTTGATTGTCAAATTAGGAAAGGCAGTTTATCACGTTTTTAAGGCACGATAAGCTACCTTTTCCACGATTATTTGAACATGCGATACAGTGTATCATAAAAACATTTAAAATAATATTCTTTTTTTGTGATTATTTTGAGAAATGGCAACTTAATCGTTTTCAGATGCAGTTTCTTTCTCAGCTTCAACTAAAGCAGGGTTGGCACGGAAGTATGTTTCAGTATAATCCGTTAATTTAGCGATAATTTCTGGGGTAATCGCATCTGCTTTCATACGCCATAACCAGTTAATACCGATAGTTGATGGTGTATTCATTCGTGCAGTATTATCTAAGTCTAATAAATCTTGCATCGTGAAGATGACTTGATTACTTACTGAAGCGGATAATGTACGATTCATTGCCTCAGCAATTGTTTCGTTGTCTTTTCGGTTGGTATAGTGATCCGCTTGTTCAGCGTTGGCTTTTGCGGTTGACTGATACCAACCGGTGACAGTTTCATTATCATGAGTACCGAGATAACTGATTGTATTTTGTACATAGTTATGCGGTAAATCTAATGATTCTGCACCACCAAAGCCGAATTGTAAGATACGCATACCAGGGAATCCTGTACCGTCGCGCATATCGATGACTTCTTGTGTTAAGAAGCCTAAGTCTTCTGCGATAATATTTAATTCGCCCAATTCTTTTTTGATTTGATTGAATAATTTTAAACCAGGTCCTTTAACCCATTGACCATAGGCAGCGGTAGGAGAACCGAATGGCACTTCCCAGTAAGATTCGAAACCTCTAAAGTGGTCGATACGCACTTGGTCATAAATTTTGAAACTTTCTTTCAAACGCAGTACCCACCATGCATATTGGTCTTTTTCCATATAATCCCAGTCGTAAATAGGATTCCCCCAATATTGACCATCATCTGAAAATTCATCCGGTGGACATCCAGCGACAACCGTTGGTTCTAGTGTTTCACTGACTTTAAATAATTGAGGTGTCGTCCACATTTCAACGGAATCCGCCGCAACATAAATTGGCATATCTCCAATAATTTGAATATGGTGTTCATTAGCATATTTTTTCAATGCTAACCATTGTTCAAAGAAGAAAAATTGTGTGACGCGATGGTAATTCATTTCATCACTTAAAAGATTGGTGTAATGCGCTAATGCTTCTGGTTGACGTAGTCGAATATCTTCGTCCCATTCATTCCATGCGCGTAAGCCAAAATGTTCTTTAATTGCCATATATTCAACATATGGTTGTAACCAATGATTATTTTCTTCTACGAAGCGGTCAAATGCTTGAGTATCATTGGATGATAAGAAGTTTTTAACTGCTAATTCAAGAATTGGTCGGCGTTGAACGAAAATTTCACCATAATCCACAGTTTCTTCATCCGCACCGAACACTACCGTGTCGTAATCGGATTGATTCAAGTAGCCTTTTTCAGCTAATAAATCAAAATCAATAAAATGTGTATTACCCGCAAAGGCAGAAAACGATTGGTACGGTGAATCTCCGTAACTGGTTGTCCCTAACGGTAAGATTTGCCAATACGTTTGTTTGCTGGCTACTAAGAAATCGACAAAATCATATGCAGATTTTCCAAACGTACCAATACCGAATTTGTTTGGTAAGGATGAAATATGCATAAGCACACCACTTGACCGTGTCATAATTAACCCTCCTATTTTGTCTCTCAAGATTGGTTGAGAAAACTATTTTTTTATTCGCCTTTATTATAACGATAAATAATTGTGAGTGCAAACGATTGCGTGAATTTGTTACCGGTAAATATACTATTTTTGTATAACGTAAGAATATTGTCCTGTGATTAAACTACGAGTTTGGTTTGGTTACTAGGAATGGTATTTTTATAATCATTTCAATGAAAAGAGACTTCGTTCAAAATCTATGCATACGTTTGCATTTGTGGTATAATGAGCTTATGAGTAATTGAGAGAGGAGGTATTTTGGTGGTAACAATCAAAGATGTAGCAAAAAAAGCAGGAGTAGCGCCCTCAACGGTTACTCGTGTTATTCAAAATAGTGATTCGATTAGTGAACAAACGAAAGCGGTTGTGCGCAATGTGATGCAAGAAATGAATTATTTTCCCAATTTGAATGCGCGCAGTTTAGCGAGTAAAAAGTCAAGTACATTAGGATTGATATTGCCAAATGCGACGGATGCCTTTTACCAAAATCCATTTTTCCCAACTGTTTTAAGAGGTATTAATGCTGAAGCAACTAAATTGGGTTATTCACTGTTATTAACAACGGGGCAATCAATTGAAGAACGAAAAGAACATGTGCAAAATATAATTTATGGACGGCAAGTGGCCGGTGTCATCTTTTTATATGCAGAAGATAATGACCCGGTTATTCGATTTGTACTTGAACAAAAATTTCCGCATGTGATTATTGGAAAGGTGTCGCAACCCAATGCGTGTACCGTTGATAATGATAATCAAGAATTAGCCTGTGTTGCTACTACTCGTTTAATTGAAAAAGGATATCAAAAAATTGGCTTTTTAGGCGGTCATGAACAACAAAACTTTATAAAAGACCGTTATAATGGCTATAAGCAGGCGCTTATTGAGCATGATATTGCTATTAAAGATGAGTATACAATCAATGGATTTGATTTTTTGCCAGAAGATGGGGAACGTTTAGCAGAACAATTATCAAAACAGCAAGAGGTACAAGCTTGGGTCATTGCCGATGAATTAGTTGCGGCAGGCTTTGTGAATCGTTGGCATCAATTGACGGAGCAAAATGTGCCAGTAGCTACATTTCAAGCGCACCGAGCGAGTCTATTAGGTCGCAGTGAATTGATTGGTATGAATATTAAGGCACTGCATTTAGGTCACGAGACGATTCGTTTGCTGGATCAATGGATGAGTGAAGCAGTGATGCCATCGCCTAATCGAGTGCTCATTGAACATGAAATCATTGAATATTAATAGTGATACTTTAAACATCATCGACTACTGCGCGCATTGCGAAGTAAGTGGATGATGTTTTTTTTGTGCCAGAGTGTTTAATTGTGAAAAACTATGGCTGGTCGTATCGCTGATTAAGCTATAACATTGTATCATAAATAAGGTGATTGCTGTTGAAAATATTCAAATAGTTAAGTTTTATCGAGGAAAACAACGGGAGACGTTTACGGTAATAATTGCTAGTAGATTCAATGGATATGTGCAGGTGGCAATGACTGCTTAAAGGATTAGACGGATATTTATTGAGTAGTCAATATATTTTCACATAAATTACTAAAAAATATTTTATCATGGAACCGCTTAGAAAGTTTGTCTTATCAATCTTAAAGTGGTAAACTATGAAATGAATTTGTGACTAGATTTTATATTCTTACAGTCAACAAAATAATATTAAATGGTATTTTCCAAGATGTTTGGAGAACACCAGAAGAAAGGAAGGATAGATTTGGAAGAGACGGTAGTGTTTCAGGTGTTTGGTATCGCATTTGGTCTAAACACCTTATTGGCAGTGTTCGCAACAGTTATCTTAATTTTGATACTCTGTGCGTGGACTGCGCAAAATTTATCAGTTGATGCGCCAAGCAAACCTCAACTGATGATGGAATCATTAATTGATTTTGTCCGTGGTGTAGTTGGTGGTGCTATCGATGACCATGGAGCACAAAACTTTCAGTTGTTAGGGTTAACACTACTCCTATTCATATTTATGTCAAATATGATTGGTTTACCGTTATTATTACATGTCGGTCATTTTTCGCTATGGAGAAGTCCAACAGCTGATCCGATTGTGTGTCTGTCGCTTGCGCTATTGATGATTTTACTATCACACTTTTTAGGTGTGAACAATCTAGGTTTCAAGTCCTATGTTAAAAATAGTTATTTGCAACCTTCAACGTTTTTATTTCCAATTAAGATTGTTGAAGAATTTACAAATGCTTTAACACTCGCATTACGTTTGTATGGGAATATTTTTGCCGGAGAAGTATTGCTTGGTCTGATTGCGGGCTTAGCTAATTTGAAAGGACCGTTAACATGGGTTATTGGTTTGCCTCTACAAATGATTTGGCAAGGATTTTCAATTTTTATCGGTGCGATTCAAGCTTATATTTTTGTTACTCTAACGATGGTCTATCTATCACATAAAGTCGAAACAGAGCATGAATAACTTGTTGGGACCATAAAAGTAAAAACCAAACATCAAGAATTTGCTGAAATTATGAAATCAAAAAATAATACTAGTTGAACGATATGATTGATTGGATTAGTGAAAATCGGTACTTCAAAGCAGTATGACCGTAATCAATCGGTTTATATGGATGTTCACTGTTGTAAATTTGAAAAGAAAAAGGAGAATATATTTTATGAATGCTATTGCTGCTGCTATTGCTGTTGCTATTGCTGCGTTGTCAGCGTCAATTGGGAATGGGATGGTTATTTCAAAAACCATTGAGTCGATTGCGAGACAACCAGAATTAGAAGGTAAGTTGAGAATGACGATGTTCCTCGGTGTGGGGTTAATCGAAGCTGTGCCAATCATGGCGGTTGTTATTGCGTTTATTTTAGTTTTCAGATAAAAACAAATAACGTAATAGTGAGTTAACTAAATGAACATAGTGTGACAATGGGAGTTTTGAAATGAACCACTGGAGAAAGATGACGGTGTGGGCAAAAGCGCACAGAGTCGTCTTTTGAAGTGGACGTCATTTCATCCCATTGGAACCAGAATAGAACATAGTGTGAGCGAGGGTGTTCTGACTTGAACCACTGGAGAAAACAGCCGTCGTGAGACTAACGCACAGAGGCGGTTTTTGAAGTGGAGTCAAGTCAACCCAAGCGAACCAGAATAGGAGGAATGACATGATTGCTGCAATATTATCAACGACAGCAGAAACACCCAATACTGCACTAGGCAATACTATTGTGACCATGGTAGCTTTTGTTGTATTGCTATTAATCGTCAAACATTTTACTTGGCAACCATTTATGAAAATGCTAGAAAAACGGCATCAAATTATTCAAAATGATTTGACACATGCTGCTAATGAAAAAGAAGCGAGTGTAAAAGCAAAACAAGAAGCGCAACAATTATTAAAAGAAGCGCGTCAAGAAGCGACACAAATTATTATGCAAGCGAAAAAACAAGGCTTGCAAGTGCAAGATAACATGATAAAAGAAGCTAAAGAAGAGGTTGCGCGTATGCGTGAATCAGCTGAACAAGAAGTTGCGCAAGAGCGTACACGTATTTTAAATGAAGTAAAAGGTGAATTAACAGATATTTCTATTGAAATTGCTGAGAAAATTTTACGCCGTGAAATTTCTAATGCTGATTATCATCGTTTGGTGGAAGAATTTATTCATGGAATGGATGATTTATCATGACAGAAAAACAATCAAGAGCAGAAAATACACGTGGAGAACGTGTAAAAACACATGAAGATACACTGTTAAAAAAGATTCAACAAGAAAAAATGCGTGAATCTTTAGATTCGTTAGGTAATAAAGATGATAATCGTGAGCATTATGAAGATATGTTGCTCGAAAAATTGATGACGAATTTGACCGGCTCAGAAAGTTCAATAGCTTATCAGCCGAGTGATCGTCCTGAGATGCTGATGATTACTTCAGCGGTCGAATTAACGGATGATGAAAAAGAAGCAATTGTACGTAAATTCATGGAAAAAACGAATAAAACATTACGTCGGATTACGACAGTAGTGGATTCTAACTTAATTACGGGAATCCGTCTTCAAAGTGAAAGTTTTTATTATGAAGTAAGTGGACAAAAAACATTGCGTGAATTACGCCGTCATTTAGATCGCAATTGGCGTTATTAATGAAAGATACAATGATTAAGATGATAATATGTCAATAAGCAACACAAAACACTTAAATGACAAAACATGGAGCGCGCGGGCAACCTGATTTGAACCACTGGAGTAGAGGTCGTAGAAGCGTCAAGGGGCTTCAAGAGCTATGCGAAGTGGACGTCAAGACAGTCTTAACGAACCGACATACAAAATACCAGAGTGCTAAAAACGCACGCAGGATTATGCGAAGTGGAAGTCAAGTCAACCCAAGCGAACCAGAATAAACATGGTGTGAGCGCGGGTGCTCTGACTTGAACCACTGGAGAAAACAGCCGTCGTGCGAGCAACGCACAGAGGCGGTTTTTGAAGTGGAAGTCAAGTCAACCCAAGCGAACCAGAATAGGAGGTAAGGATGAGTTTAGAACGTTTAGATGAACGATTACGCCAACAAATTCGTCTGTTCCATACAGAAGGTTCCATCGAGGAAATCGGTACAATTACCTATATTGGGGATGGAATCGCCAGAGCAAATGGTTTAGAAAATGTAATGATTGGTGAAATGGTTGAATTTGCCAATGGTACAAAAGGCATGGTACAAAATTTAGAATCCGGTGATGTAGGGATTATCATTTTCGGAGACTATGTTACGATTCATGAAGGAGACCTCGTGCGCCGTATGAATAAAATTATGGAAGTACCCGTAGGAAATGAACTGCTGGGTCGTGTGGTTAATCCACTAGGGGAAGCCATTGATGGTTTAGGCGAAATTCAAGCGTCGAAATCAAGACCCGTTGAAGCAGATGCACCAGGTATCATGGACCGCCAAAGTGTTCATCAGCCGATGCAAACAGGTATTAAAGCGATTGACTCTTTAGTACCAATTGGTAGAGGACAACGGGAATTAATTATTGGCGACCGAAAAACAGGAAAAACTACTTTAGCTGTTGATACTATTTTGAATCAAAAGGGACAAGATGTAATTTGTATTTATGTTGCGATTGGACAAAAAGAATCGACAGTTAAAAATATTGTGACGACATTGCAAAGTTTTGGCGCTATGGACTATACGGTTGTAATGAGTGCGAGTGCCTCACAACCAGCCCCACTGTTATATTTAGCGCCGTATTCAGCGACAGCTATTGCAGAAGAATTTATGTATTCGGGTAAACACGTACTCATTATTTATGATGATTTATCCAAACAAGCGGCTGCCTATCGCGAAATGAGTTTATTATTAAAGCGACCACCTGGTCGTGAGGCGTATCCTGGAGACGTGTTCTATTTACATTCACGTTTGTTAGAGCGGTCTGCCAAATTATCAGATGCACTCGGTGGTGGCTCGATAACATCGTTGCCGATTGTTGAAACACAAGCTGGCGATATTTCGGCCTATATACCAACAAATATCATTTCAATTACCGACGGACAAATCTTTTTAGAAAGTGATTTATTCCATTCGGGAGTTAGACCAGCTATTAATGCGGGGCTATCTGTGTCACGTGTGGGTGGTGCTGCCCAATTAAAACCGATGAAACAAGTATCCGGGACATTGCGAATTGACTTAGCGAGTTACCGTGAACTTGAAGCCTTCTCGCAATTTGGTTCGGACTTAGATACGTACACGCAAAAACGCTTGAATCGTGGGCGCCGTACCGTTGAAGTGTTAAAACAACCTCAACACCGTCCAATTAGTGTTGAAAAACAAATTGTACTCTTTTATGCGTTAAATCACGGATATTTAGACAGTGTTTCGATTTCTGCTATTCGAGATTTTGAACAGTCACTATTCGCCTTTTTAGAAGACCGATATGACGTTGTCTTACGTGATATCAGTCGCAATGGACGTATGCCAGAAGATGATTTGATGATTTCGATTTTAGATGAACATGCTAAAACAATGGGTTAATGAAGAATGGAAAAGAGGAGCGTGAGTTATGTCATTAAATCAAATTAGAAAACGTATTGACTCCACGCGAAAGACCGCGCAAATCACTAATGCCATGCGCATGGTTTCTGCGTCAAAATATAATCGTATGGTACAAGAAGCAAGTAAATATTTTGATTATGCACAAAAAGTAAAACAGATGGTGGCCGTTCTAGGTAAACAACAATTTGACTTGTTGGATGATGGAGTGCCAATGGATGTGGACGAGGTTAAAGATATTAACTTTAACGATTTATTAATTGAACGACCTATTAAACGTACGGGATATTTGATTATTACTTCAGATAAAGGGTTAGCTGGCGGCTATAATACCTCAATCATTAAAGCGACAGATACCATGTTAAAAGACGACCATCAAAACAAAGATGAAGTGGTTGTTCTTGCCATTGGTGAGCCAATTGCTAAGTATTGCCGCCAAGAAGGATACGAAATTGCGTATGAACTACATCATTTGACTGATCAACCAACATTTATTGAAGTGTCACGGATTGTAAGAAAAGCGGTTGAACTATTTAAAAAACAAGTGTTTGATGCGTTATATGTGTGTTATAACCATCATATCAATGCGATGTCGACACAATTTCGTGCAGAACAAATTTTGCCATTAACAGATTTAGAGCTCGAAGAAGAAATCCAAGCAAGTACGTTTCCAGCTGATTTTTTAATCGAACCGAATCAAAATGCGCTGTTAGATGTATTATTACCACAATATGCAGAAAGTCAAATTTATGGTGCAATCATAGATGCGAAAACAAGTGAGCATGCCAGTCGAATGAATGCAATGCGTAGTGCTACAGATAATGCGGAAGATATGATTGATGCGTTAAAACAGCAATATCATCAGCAACGACAATTGAAAGTTACCAATGAAATTTCTGAGATTATCGGTGGAGCTAATGCGCAATCGTAAGGTGAATTTGTATAAGAAAACTAGAACAATAAAGGAGGAATGTGGATTATGCGAATTGGTCACATTGAACAAGTGATTGGACCTGTTGTCGATGTCACTTTCCCAATTGAAAATGGTGTGCCCGACATTCATAATGCTTTAATCGTTACTACGGCAGATATGGATGATGTCTTTGATGGGGATATCCAAGCAGAGGATAAAAAAATTACACTAGAAGTAGCTTTAGATTTAGGGCATGGTACTGTTCGAACCATTGCGATGCAGTCAACTGATGGTTTACGTCGTGGGATGACGGTAGTTGACTATTTAACGCCGATTAAAGTCCCTGTAGGTGAAGCAACGCTTGGTCGTGTTTTTAACGTTTTGGGCGAAACAATTGATGAATTAGCGCCTGTATCCGGAGATGTAGTGCGTAATAGTATTCATCGAAACGCACCGACATATGAAGAATTAAGTAATAATTATCAAATACTTGAAACAGGTATTAAAGTTATTGATTTACTAGCACCCTATATTAAAGGTGGAAAAATCGGTTTATTCGGTGGTGCTGGTGTTGGTAAAACTGTCTTGATTCAAGAACTGATTCACAATATCGCAGAGCAACTAGGTGGGATTTCTGTGTTTACAGGTGTTGGGGAACGTACCCGTGAGGGGAATGATCTCGTAATGGAAATGCGTGACTCTGGTGTTAATAAAAAAACAGCCATGGTGTTTGGACAGATGAACGAACCGCCGGGTGCTCGTATGCGTGTGGTATTAACTGGTTTGACGATGGCAGAGTATTTTCGTGATGAATTGAATCAAGATGTTTTATTATTTATTGATAATATTTACCGATTTACTCAAGCAGGTTCCGAAGTATCGGCTTTGTTAGGGCGTATGCCTTCGGCTGTAGGTTATCAACCGACTTTAGCCAGTGAAATGGGTGAGATGCAAGAAAGGATTACCTCAACTAAAAATGGTTCAATTACATCGATTCAAGCGGTTTACGTGCCGGCGGATGACTATACAGACCCAGCGCCTGCAACGACATTTGCCCATTTGGATGCGACTACCAACCTAGAACGTCGATTGGCAGAGCAAGGAATCTATCCAGCGGTCGATCCGTTAGCATCATCTTCAAGTGCTTTAACAGAAGATATAGTGGGAGTGCGTCATTATAATGTTGCACGTAAAGTTCAAACTATTTTACAACGCTACCGTGAATTACAGGATATTATTGCCATTTTAGGTATTGATGAATTAAGTGATGAAGAAAAAATTACAGTAAAACGAGCACGACGTATTCAATATTTCTTATCACAAAATTTCCATGTTGCAGAAGCATTTACAGGACTTCCGGGTTCATTTGTTACGATTGAAGAAACATTGGACGGATTTGAAGGCATTGTTGATGGGAAATATGATGCGATTCCTGAAGAAGCCTTTCGAAATGTGGGTAATATCGACCAAGTATTAGAAAAAGCGAAGAATATGGGCGTATCATTGTCTGACGAAATGGAATAGGGGGGAGATAAATGACAGAGGAGAAAACAACAAGAACGCACATGCAAGTATGTATCTCATCTCCCAATGGTGTCATTTATGATCACCGTTCTATTAGTTGTAATGTTGTGACATTAGACGGCGGCTTAACAATTATGCCTAACCATATACCAATTTTAGCAGCGTTATCTGTTGGGCCTGTAAAAGTAACACGTCTGGAAGAAGGGAATCCAGTCGACTATATCGCAATTAATGGTGGTATTTTATCTATGTCCAACAATCGCCTCGAAATCATTTCGAATTATGCAGTGAGAGCCAGGGATATTAACGAAGCTGAAGTTGAGATTCAAAAACAACAAGCTGAAGAAGATATGGAAGCTGCATTAAGAGAACATGATGCACGAGCATTTAGAAGAGCGAAAATTTCATTAGATCGTGCAATTAATATGATATCAGTCAGTAAACATCGTCGACGTTAATTGATGGATAAAAGAAAAATAATTTAGGTAGGACTCACGTAAAGATGTGAGTACGCCTAAATTATTTTTTTGAGATTATCAACGAGGAAAATACGGTTCTTCGATATTTTGTGGACATCTTGAAGATTTTGGCAGCAAGAGAAAGGGAGTGTCCGAACAACTTTTTTGGAAGGTTGTTGGCGAATGGGTGGATGGATTATCTGCATTCCCAGATTCATAACGATTTCACAGAAAATTATAAGTTTGTTTTCAAAAAAATATTGATATTTCATCATTTGAGAGTAAATAATAATGATTTCATTGTTATATCCAAAGCAACACGTAACCAAGTAAATTATTGTAATCAATCGGCTAAAAACATTGATAAATCAACATTTATTATGATTATACTGTTTATGTATTCGGGAATTCGAAAATTAAAATAAATCAACTTGATTAATCGTTAGGGGCGCTTATTTATTACCAAAAATCAAATGAGTTTGGACGTATAATTTCTGAATTTTTGTTAGTTTTAGGTACAATTATAAATTGTTTGAAAGAAGTTCATTATAAATTACATACTATGGATAAAAAATGATTGCGCTTTAAAACTTTCTATGCTATTCTTATAACTAGAAAGATATAATAATAACTGCGAGAATGGGAACGCTACTATAAATGCTACAATGTACGTCCTCAATGAATAACTTGCGAAAAAACAAAAAATAGCAAGTCTATGTTAGTTGGTTTCTATGTGTTGTTAAAATTCAAGTGATATCGCAGTGGTATGTAACGTGAGGTGATTATTAGTTTTTAATTGTTCTGCTGTGCAGAGGTGATCCGTAGAATGATATGATATGATATTGGGTCAAAAATATTTTTCCCGCATGCGCGGGGGTTCATCAGCAGTTTCAACTAAAGTAAAAAGCACATGATATCTTTCTTATTTTTGCGAATTTACTTAACAAAATCATCTTGGCATGCATCTATTATATAATTTAAAGGAGAGGGTATTATTAATACTATCGGATCTGTTTTTTGGGCGAAAAAGAAAGAGGAGAATGGGCAGTATAAATGGCTTTCGTTGGGGCAACATTTAGAAGATACGCGAAGAGTCGCTACTTATCTTTGGAATCATTGGTTATCAAGTGGACAGAAATTAGTTTTAATTGAGTCATTGGAGATACCAGATGAGGATACTGCGCTAAACTTAGTTAAATTTATCGCTGCTGTTCACGATATCGGAAAAGCGCTGCCAAACTTTCAAACGAAAGTAGGGTACAATAATTCAACGGATTTTGATAATTTACTTATTGAAAAAGTAATGACGCTTGGTTTTGATGATTTATCTTCAGAAAGATTTGAATTTTCAAGTTACATACCACATGCTTTGGCTGGTCAGGTGATTTTGCAACAAGCAGGGGTAAATGAGCAAATCGCATCGATAATTGGGGGACATCATGGAAAACCGATAGATGATGATTTTCAAATTGAATCGCAGTATGCTTATAAGAAAAATTACTATCAGACTGAGAATATAAATAATCCTGTGTATAATTTATGGCGACAAGAACAACGGAAAATATTAAACCGTGCGTTAGAAATATCGGGATTCTCATCACCAGAAGAAGTGCCGACTATTTCTCAGCCTAACCAAGTTATTTTATCTGGTTTATTAATTATGGCCGATTGGGTTGCTAGCAACGATAATTTTTTTCCGTTAGTAAATGTGGATGACGATATATTGATGATCAATCAAGAAGAAAGAATTTCAGCAGGAATAAACAAATGGGGTCAGATTCACTCGATTGTTTTTAAAGAACCAAGTGATATTTATAATTTGTACAAGAATCGCTTTTCATTTTCTCCTAGATCTTTTCAAGATAAGTTTTCAAAGGTGATAGATTCGACAGAAAATGCTGGCATTTTTATTTTAGAAGCTCCCATGGGACTAGGAAAGACGGAAGCAGCTTTAATAGGAGCAGAACAATTAGCATATAAAAAAGGCCGGGGTGGGATTTTCTTTGGTTTGCCAACACAAGCAACCGCTAATGGGATTTTTCCGAGGATAAAAAATTGGATTGAATGTATACAAGAGGAGTATTGTGAGAATATCTCGATTCAATTAAGTCATGGGAAAGCAAATCTTAATGATGAATATAATCGATTAATCAATTCATCGCTAACTTATGGGAATGGTGATACAGGTGTTTTGGTCAATCAATGGTTCGTGGGCAAAAAGAAAAAAATACTGGATGATATTGTGGTTGGCACGGTGGATCAATTTTTATTAACTGCCTTAAGACAAAAACATTTAGCTTTGAGACATTTAGCTTTCAGTAAAAAAGTGGTTATAGTCGATGAAGTTCATGCGTATGATGCCTACACAAGTCAGTACTTAAATCAAGCATTAACATGGATGGGAGCCTATGATGTTCCGGTTATTATGCTGTCGGCCACTTTACCAGCTAAAAAAAGGGAAGAGTTTTTGAAAGCATATCTCAAAGGTAAAGGGGTAAAGATGAAAGAAATTAAACTGCCTATGGATGGGGTAATTACTAGTGAATACCCTTTAGTTACGTATAATGACGGATTAGAAATTAAGCAATTCAAAGATTTTGACAAAATAAAAGAAACAGAGGTGAAAATTGTACCCTTCAATGAAATCCATTTAGAAGAATTATTGAAAGACTTAAGGACTAAGGAAGGTGTCATAGGTATTGTATGTAACACGGTATTAAAAGCCCAAAATATTGCAAAGGTGTGTAGTGCGATATTTGGAGATGGTCAAGTTGAATTACTTCATTCCAGTTTTATAGCATCAGAAAGAGCAAAAAAAGAGTTGGATTTATTAAATATGATTGGGAAAGGAGCTAAACGTCCCAAACAAAAAATTATTGTAGGAACTCAAGTGATTGAGCAGTCATTGGATATTGATTTTGATGTAATGATTAGCGAATTAGCACCAATGGATTTATTAATTCAGCGGATAGGAAGATTACATCGGCATAATATTGACAGACCTAAAGAATTTAAGCTTCCCATTCTATATGTCATGGGAATATCTGAGACTTTTGAATTTGATGAAGGTTCAAAAAGTGTATACGGAGAATATCTTCTGTTAATGACTCAATATTATTTACCGACTTCAATTAAGCTTCCGACTGACATTTCAGATTTAGTTCAAAAGGTTTATTCGGATGAGCATTTCTATTTAGAAAAAGATATTGAACAATATGTTAATCAATTCAAAGCAAAACATTATGAGATAATTAAAAGTAAAACTGAAAGAGCGAAATCATATAAACTAAGTAATCCAGTTTACAAAGAGGGAGTAAGAAGTAAGACAAGTTTAATTGGCTGGTTGAAAAATACAAGTTCGGGCGATACTGAAGAACACGGTTATGCTCAAGTAAGAGATAGTCAAGAAACAATTGAGGTTATCGCAGTAAGAAAAATGAAGGGAGGGTATGGATTATTTAGCGAGGATAGGCCGATATCAGATAAAGTAGCTGAGCCACAGATAGCTCGAGAATTGTTGAAAAATAGTTTGCGATTACCAGGGATTTTAACTCGGTTTGAAAATAATATTAATAAAACAATAAATGAGTTAGAAATTTTCAACAAGAAACATTTACCAAATTGGCAAGAGCAAGTGTGGATGAAAGGTAGTTTAGGAATAATTTTTGATGAGAATTACAATTTTGAACTGAATAATTATATCCTTCATTACGATGAAAAATTTGGTTTGAGTTATGAAAGGAAAGATTCAATTGGGAAAATTTAATTTAACAAATGAACCATGGATATCCGTAATCGTTAATGAGCAAGGTGAAAATAAATTAGTTTCATTAAAGGAACTTTTTGCAAATGCTCATCATTATATTGAATTGGGAGGCGATACGAAAACACAGGATTTTGCGATTTTAAGAGTACTTTTATCAGTATTACACACTGTTTTTTCTCGATTTGATGCTGCTGGATCAGCTTATGATTACTTTGAAATCGATGAGAAGTTTGTGCCAGAGTCAGAGGTAGATGAAAGCGAAGAATATGAGAATAGTTTAATGGAAACGTGGCAAGAATTGTGGAATCAAGGCTATTTTTCTGAGATTGTTATAAAGTATCTTGAGAAATGGGAAAATCGTTTTTATTTGTTCGATGAAGAATTTCCTTTTTTTCAAGTAAAGAAAAGTGATATAAGCGAAGATAAAATTAGTAAATCAAAAGCTAGTTCAGTTTCAGGGAAAAATATCAATCGTTTGATTTCTGAGAGCAATAACAAAGCAGCTTTATTTTCTCCAAAGTATGATAAAAAAAATAATAAAGAGATATTAACGGCAGACGAAATTGCTAGATGGTTAATCACATTCCAAGGATATACAGGGTTATCGGATAAGGTGATTTTTGGCAAAGATAAATACAAAGCATCAAAGGGATGGCTTTTTGATTTAGGAGGATTGTACCTAGTTGGTAGTAATTTATTCGAAACGTTAATGTTGAACTTAGTTTTAGTGCATCCTGAAAAAAATATCGTCATGAATCATCAGAAGCCTTCTTGGGAAATATCTGCGGAAGAAAAAATTAAGGCTATTTCATCAACTATTCCAATTGATAATCTAGCTGAATTATATACTTCGTGGAGTCGCGCAATCTATATTGATCCACAGACGGATTTACAAAAACCTTTTTCGTTTGAAATAGTAAAGTTGCCCGATTTACTACATGAGGACCATTTTATTGAACCAATGACCGTTTGGAAATACAATACGGCAGGCGATGCTAAAGATAGATATACCCCAAAAAAACATCAATTAAATCAATCAATGTGGAGAAATTTTGGGCTTATTGCTTTACCGACAAAAGAAAAACAGAATCAACATCAGCCAGGCCTGATTCAATGGATAAATTTAATAAAGAATATTATTGGTTCTTATCAAATATCTTTAATTGGAATTAGTATGAAAGATGATGCAAATGCTACTTCATGGGTTCCGGTCGATGAAATTTATGACCAATTAACAATGAGTAACTTTATTTTGACAGATATTCAAGAAAATCAGTGGGTCACGCGAATAAATGATGCAGTAGAAGAAACTAAAAAGGCAATAAACTTCACCTATCGCTCTTTTTTAAAGGACATCAATGAAATACGGAATTCAAATAATAATGGATTTATTGATGAAAGAGTGATGGAACTATTTTATTATATTGATCAACCCTTTAGAGAGTGGCTGCTGAACATCAAAGCGAATGACGAAAAAGATGCTAAGGTACTAGAATGGTATCAGTCACTATACAAATTAATTAGTGAAGTAGCTAGTTCAATAATAGAAAATGCGAGTACAAGAGATTATATGGGAGTGATTGTTGGGGAAAAACCTAATGATAGCATTAAGAATATAGCAACATCGCATAATAGATTCATGTATTTTCTAAAAAAAGATTTAAAGGTGGCGCAAAATGAAAAATAATAAACCAACTGTATCTGGGATAACATATAAAATTCTATGTAAATTGACAGCAGATTTGGATGTGTCGAATAATAAAGCTACCATTGCTAACCTAAGAAATTCGATCGGGAAACCATTGAGTCAATCAGTTAACATATTTCCTTTGATATTTGATAATTTTCCTCATGAATTTTTAGGTAAAAATATTGATTTAACATGCGAAGAAAAAGCAATTTTAAATACATTACAATTGTTTGCATTATATCAGCAAGGTAATTCCGAAAGTGCTTTTAATCGCAATCGAGATAGTGAATTTCAAATAAATATGGGGAGTAGTTTAAGTGTTTTAAGAATAGGAGATGATGTAAAAGCTGTTGATCGCAGATTTAATGCGATGATTACCGCAGGAACATACGAGGAATTAATTTATCATTTAAGACAAATGATTAAATTATTAAAGTCAAAGACTAAGTTAAAGAAAGATGTTTATATTAACTTTCCAACCTTGTCAAATGATTTGTATTGGTATTTACGAGGATTTGAAGAACAAATTAGATTAAAATGGGCAAAAACATATTATAGTACTAAAGTACATTCAGAAGGAGATAACAATAATGACTAATACTAGACTTTTTTTAGATATCCATGTAATCCAATCCGTTCCACCTTCAAACATTAATAGGGACGATACAGGAAGTCCTAAAACAGCTGAATATGGTGGGGCCAGACGTGCAAGAGTCAGTTCACAATCCTGGAAACGAGAGATGAGAAAATATTTTAATAACCATAGTGAACAAGCTAATTTAGGGAAACGGACAGTAGAAATCGTTCAATTTGTAGCAGACAAAATACGTGAAATTTCTCCATCAATTGATTTTGAACGTTCAATGGAAATGGCAGAAGAAGTCGTATCAAATGCCGGAATAAAAACGAAGAATCAAAAAGCGAAGGCTTTATTCTTTATTGGGAATGAGCAAGGAAGAAAGCTAGCAGAGGCAGCAATAAATAATATTAAAGATAAAAAAATCTTAACTGGAATTTTAAAAGATAATCCTGCAATTGATATTGCTTTATTTGGTCGAATGCTTGCAGATGATCCATCACTAAATGAAGATGCTTCTTCTCAAGTAGCACATGCCCTTTCTACTCATGCTGTTCAAACAGAGTTCGATTTTTATACAGCAGTTGATGATTTACAACCGGATGGTAAAACAGGTGCTGGCATGTTAGGGACTATTGAATTTAATTCATCTACCCTATATCGGTATGCGAATGTTTCGGTCCATGAGCTACTTAGACAATTAGAAGATAAAGAATTGGTCATTAATACGTTGACATTATTTGTAGAAGCATTTACCAATTCAATGCCAGGAGGTCATATAAATAGTTTTGCTAATCAAACATTACCTCAAGCGGTATTAGTCATTTTAAGAAATGATCGACCCGTTAATTTGGTAGGCGCTTTTGAAAAGCCTATCCGCTCAAAAGATGGATATGTAAAAAAATCAATTGAGAGCATGTTAAGCGAGAATAAAAAAGTTGAAAAATTTGTTAATAAACCAGTTAACGCATTCTACTTAAGAATTGAAGATAATGGTTTTGATGAGACTGGATTAAGTGTAGTTGATTCAATAGCTGAAATGAAAGAAATGCTAGAATTAGAATTAAAAAATATTATCCCTGAAATAGGTGATTAGTTTTGAAGACAATAATTTTAAAATTGAGTGGACCGATGCAGTCCTATGGAACAGATTCACATTTTGAGACAAGGAAAACTGATTTTTATCCTTCTAAGAGCGCTATAGTCGGGCTATTAGGAGCTTGTATGGGGTTAAAAAGAAGTGATGAAAAAATAAGTGAATTAAATGATTTGAATTTTGCCGTGAGAGTGGATCAACCAGGGAAACTACTAAAAGATTATCACACTGCTCAGAAATATAAAAATAATGGTGTATTTGAAAGAACATATGTTACCAATCGTTATTATGTAGAGGATGCAATTTTTATTGTAGCAATAGGTAGTGAAGATGAAAAATTAATTGAAGTTCTTTCAAACGCCTTAAAAAATCCGTATTTTCAACCTTATTTAGGAAGAAAATCTTTACCAATTAATGCGGATTATTTTTTGAGTGTCAAGGACCAAGAAATCATAGCGGCCATTAAATCTGTACCATGGCAAGCTAGGATTAGGGATAATAAGAATGGAACTCGAAAGATTCCAATCTATTGTGACTCCTGTTTAATAGAGAGCAGTAGAAAAATATTGAGAAAAGACCGGGTGTTGTCGTTTGACCAAAAAAATAGAAGATTTGCATTTCGATATGAATCTTTCTTTGAAATTGAAGTTTCTAAGCCAGAAGAAACAACAACACATGATATTTTTGGTTCTTTAGGAGGGTAATATGTATTTATCACGAGTAGAAATAGATACGAATAATCGATATAAAATTAGGGACTTAGATCATGTTGGAGCATACCATAATTGGGTGGAACAAAGTTTTCCTTCAGAATGGAATCAGCAAACAAGAAGTCGCAAATTATGGAGAATTGATCATTTACACGGCAAAAATTATTTGTTAGTACTGAGTTCTACTGAGCCAGATTTAAATAAATTAGAGCAGTATGGAGTTAGCGGTTCTGCAGAAAGTAAAGACTATGCGCTATTTATTAATCAATTGTATAACGGTCTTGCAGGGGATTTTAGAGTAGTATTGAATCCTGTGATTTCCAAAAAAATGGAGGGCTTAACTAGAGGTAGAGTTATGCCGCATATCTCTATTGAGCATCAAATAAAATTTTTAGAAGATCGTTCAGAAAAAAATGGATTTAATCTAAATTATGTAAAAATCGTAAATCGTGAGTTTGTCCCTTTTAAAAAGCAGCACCAAAAAACGATGCATTTAAGCAAAGTAACATATGAGGGAAATTTAACTATCACTGATTTGGATAAGTTTAAGAATATTTTAATGAATGGATTTGGAAAAAAGAAAGCATATGGTTTTGGTTTGTTAACAATAATTCCAGAGGGATAAATATGAAGCAAATAGGTGCAATGAAAACTAAATTGATAGAACTTCCCAGAATAGGTGATCGGGTTAGCTTTCTATATTTAGAACATGTAAAAATTAACAGACAAGACAGCGCTATCACAGTCATTGATTCTAAAGGAATTGTAAAGATTCCAGCAGCAATGATAGGATTACTAATGTTGGGCCCAGGTACTGAAATTACGCATCGTGCCGTTGAATTAATAGGAGATTCTGGAACAAGTTTAATATGGGTAGGTGAAAGAGGCGTAAGACATTATGCAACTGGGAGGCCTTTAGCACACTCAACGAAACTGTTAGAGAAACAGGCTAAATTAGTTTCAAATACTCGGAGTCGTTTGTTAGTTGCAAGAAAGATGTATCAAATGAGGTTTCCTAACGAAGATGTTACTGGAAATACTATGCAACAGTTGAGAGGAAAGGAAGGAGCTCGAGTTAGACAAATCTATAGAGAACAGTCTAAAAAATATAAAGTTAATTGGGATGGCAGAGAATATAATCCTGATAAGTTTGAAGACGGCACACCGGTAAATCAGGCTTTATCTGCTGCGAATGTTTCGTTATACGGGTTAGTTCATAGTATTATCGCTGCACTAGGACTATCAGCAGGACTAGGATTTATTCATACTGGTCATGATCGCGCCTTTGTTTATGATGTAGCTGATCTTTATAAAGCTGAATTTACAATTCCGCTTGCTTTTGAAATTGCGAGTCAGAAAGATATGGAAAATAAAAATATTGGAAAAGAAACTCGTTTAAGAATGAGGGATAGTTTTTTCGATGGGAAATTAATTAAAAGAATTGTAAAAGATCTTCAATATCTATTGGATCTAGATAATGAAGAACAATTTGAAGTAGATACTATAAATCTTTGGGACGACAAAGATCGAACGGTTCCATACGGATTTAATTATAGTCAGAGGGATTAATATGCCATTAACAGTTATTACAATGAGGAATGCAATTCCTTCTTTGAGAGGGGATTTATCTAGATGGATGCAAGAAATATCAACTGGAGTGTATGTTGGTAATTTTAATTCTAAGGTACGTGAGGAACTTTGGGAGCGTGTAAAACAAAATATCGGTCGTGGTGAAGCTACTTTAAGTTATGCTTGTCGAAATGAAATAGGGTATAATTTTGAGACGCATAGTACAGAAAGAAAATTAATTGACATGGAAGGGATACCTTTGGTATTTTTTCCAAAAGAGGATAATAAAGAAGATATTACTACAGATAGATTAAATTATAGTAATGCAGCAAGATTTCATAAGGTACGAAAGTTTAAGAAAGTAAGTTTTAATGAAACGGAAAGAAATTATGTCGTTATTGATATTGAAACGGATGGATTGAATTTTCGAAACAATAATATTATTGAAATTGGCGCTGTAAAAGCTGAAGGTGAGAAATTATATTATTTCCACAGACTAATTAACACTAAATCTAAAATTCCTGACAATATCATAGCGTTAACTGGTATTACTAATGAATTGTTGAATAATGATGGTGTTGAAATATCAGTTGCATTAGATGAGTTGTTAGCCTTTATAGGGAAGTGTTCATTAATTGGATATAATATAGAATTTGATATTTCCTTCCTTAATAAACATTTGAAGAAAATTAACAAGCTTCCACTTGATAATTATTATATAGATCTTAAAAATATTATTAAAAAGGAAAAACCTTTCTTGGAAAGTTATTCATTACAAAATGTATTAAAAATTTACGGATTTGATGAAATAGTACCACACAGAGCTCTAGAAGATGCGAAATTAATCAACAATTTTATAACGAAAGTAAATGGATTTTTAAAGTACCTCAAATGAAAATGGCGTATTATATAGGATCTTTAAGTGTTATTCCCGCAACCGCGGGGGTGATCCTGCAGAAAATGGTAATCGAAAAAGAGCGTGTAGGTTATTCCCGCAACCGCGGGGGTGATCCTATTACTGGTACGAGTATTGATAAAGTAGAAAAGTTATTCCCGCAACCGCGGGGGTGATCCTCTAATACAAAACCTGCTCCGCTCCAACCCTCCGTTATTCCCGCAACCGCGGGGGTGATCCCCTCAATCGTTTCATCTGTTAATTTATATTTTTGTTATTCCCGCAACCGCGGGGGTGATCCCTTTAAAGTCCAAACCAGTTTTTGCTCCATTTTGTTATTCCCGCAACCGCGGGGGTGATCCTGTCTATGCTGACAAATTAATTAATTTGTTTAAGTTATTCCCGCAACCGCGGGGGTGATCCCGCACCAAAAGCTCCTACCGCTAACGTTTTAAGGTTATTCCCGCAACCGCGGGGGTGATCCCTCAACGTACCGACTAATCCCATTGCCATATTGGTTATTCCCGCAACCGCGGGGGTGATCCTTAATTATATGGAAAGAGGTAGATAAAAGAAAGGTTATTCCCGCAACCGCGGGGGTGATCCCTAACGGTAGTGAGTGGGTAATTCTGTACAATCGTTATTCCCGCAACCGCGGGGGTGATCCTATTATTGTTGGTATTCGCCAATTTTAACAGGCGTTATTCCCGCAACCGCGGGGGTGATCCCAAACGCAGCTACAGTGTCCCGTTGCATAGCATGTTATTCCCGCAACCGCGGGGGTGATCCTTCATTAGATGGACTCAACGTAGACATAGCGTTGTTATTCCCGCAACCGCGGGGGTGATCCTAGCTTCGTCCTTATCCATGCCTTGTTCTATAAGTTATTCCCGCAACCGCGGGGGTGATCCTGCTAGTTCGCCTAAACAGTACATCATTACCAAGTTATTCCCGCAACCGCGGGGGTGATCCTAATTCACGTCTGAAACCGTTGACTGTTTCTTGGTTATTCCCGCAACCGCGGGGGTGATCCTTGTTGTTGGTAACCAAGCGAATTAATCAGAAAGTTATTCCCGCAACCGCGGGGGTGATCCTGATGGGCGGGAATTCGTGGATTAAGTTAGATGGTTATTCCCGCAACCGCGGGGGTGATCCTCAGCTTCAAAGCTTTGGTGGCTACAAAGGGCTGTTATTCCCGCAACCGCGGGGGTGATCCTTGATTAATGAAGAAGATTATGAAGAAGATGATGTTATTCCCGCAACCGCGGGGGTGATCCCGCATGAACGTTTTTGCGAGAAGCACCGTAAGGGTTATTCCCGCAACCGCGGGGGTGATCCCCTGATTACTACCATCACAACCTTACTGCCACAGTTATTCCCGCAACCGCGGGGGTGATCCCTCTTCGTACGCTTTCTCATGCAACACCACATGGTTATTCCCGCAACCGCGGGGGTGATCCTGAGGGGGCGGAGGGACGCGCTCGTTAACATAAGTTATTCCCGCAACCGCGGGGGTGATCCTACGACCTTTGAAGTGCGTAAGCAGACGATTACGTTATTCCCGCAACCGCGGGGGTGATCCCCAGCACTTCTCGCTTGACCTGCTGCACTGTTCGTTATTCCCGCAACCGCGGGGGTGATCCTACAATTCACCTTCGTATCCCAGAGATACTCCGGTTATTCCCGCAACCGCGGGGGTGATCCTGAGAGCACGAGAATGCCCGGAATTGTGGGATGGTTATTCCCGCAACCGCGGGGGTGATCCGTGTACGCCCTGTAGTGGTGGTATCGTCACAAAGTTATTCCCGCAACCGCGGGGGTGATCCTAAGATAAGGGTTGTTTGTGTCAAATTTTTTACGTTATTCCCGCAACCGCGGGGGTGATCCCAAACGGTCTGCTAAACCGCTTCAACTCGTAGTGTTATTCCCGCAACCGCGGGGGTGATCCTAGGGTGTGGGGTATTAACGCATGAACGTTTTTGTTATTCCCGCAACCGCGGGGGTGATCCCGAACAACTAGGCGTGGATTTAAAACAAAAAGAGTTATTCCCGCAACCGCGGGGGTGATCCTGGTGCTGATGTACAAAGTTACTTTGAAATGACGTTATTCCCGCAACCGCGGGGGTGATCCCGATTGTTCGTGTGACGAAGTTGGAAAAGGAAAGTTATTCCCGCAACCGCGGGGGTGATCCTCGGGTACTCCATGTAGAGTGAATAATTACCGTGTTATTCCCGCAACCGCGGGGGTGATCCTGCTGTATGGAGAGGAAGAAGGCGATGACACCAGTTATTCCCGCAACCGCGGGGGTGATCCTGGCACTCAAGCAGAATGTGTGATTGAAAAAGAGTTATTCCCGCAACCGCGGGGGTGATCCTGGCACTCAAGCAGAATGTGTGATTGAAAAAGAGTTATTCCCGCAACCGCGGGGGTGATCCACTATTCAATTCAGCTTCCGCATCCTTATCATGGTTATTCCCGCAACCGCGGGGGTGATCCTAGAACGTACGAAGCGTTGTTGGAGCGGTGCCGGTTATTCCCGCAACCGCGGGGGTGATCCCGTAAAATGCGATTCTTTTACCAATTTTTCTAAGTTATTCCCGCAATCGCGGGGGTGATCCCTCGTTGAGAACTTTCAATCGTTCGTATAGATTGTTATTCCCGCAACCGCGGGGGTGATCCTGGCACTCAAGCAGAATGTGTGATTGAAAAAGAGTTATTCCCGCAACCGCGGGGTGATCCTGGATTAAGCGAGCTACTGAATTAGCTGGACTTGTTATTCCCGCAACCGCGGGGGTGATCCCTCTAGTGTATGAACACCGGTGTAAAATTCGGTGTTATTCCCGCAACCGCGGGGTGATCCGCACCGCCAATCGACAAAACGCTACCGCAATCGTGTTATTCCCGCAACCGCGGGGTGATCCCTTGGTGGGGTGATTAAGTCTGTAGCGGTAGGAGTTATTCCCGCAACCGCGGGGGTGATCCTTGCTATTGACTTTGTGAATGCATTTGATATAAGTTATTCCCGCAACCGCGGGGGTGATCCTCATCTTTTTGATTTTGATATAAGCGCCACGAGGTTATTCCAGCAACCGCGGGGTGATCTCCCATCGACAGTTATTTGTGTTTAATTCGTTTAGTTATTCTCTCAACCCCATGGATGCTCCGTTGGACTATTGATTTTCAACAGTCTAACGAAGGGAGATTTCTACAATCATGTAGTGATTCTCAATGTTTCCTTGGATGGATTGATCACCAGCGTCACTACTCATACTTGAAGACATTATATGCAGAAAGAAGCTTTAATCGTGAATGTGAATAATTATCATAAATTAATGATGATCTATTGTTTGCTCATAGCGTTGCATTACCTGTTGGTTACGATGTTATCCGTAGCCAAGTAGTTAGACATTAAACCGTTATTGCTTGTAATAGATAAGGGCTTTTCAAATGAATTTAATCTTAATGAACTGGTTAAAAAGATTTCGCTCTTAATGTCTGTTCCTCCTAGTCAAACCTTCTATTAAGTAGAAATTTGTACAAGCAGACTCAACGATTCGAGATTATGACCATTATCTTGATGGTATTGGTATTTATGGAATCAAGGATGCCGTAACGACTGATGGAAAAGCCTATTCACTTCATGATTAGTTAGATTACGAAAAAGTAAGCATTAATAAGTCTGTTATCTCTATTTTTGATAAAGCTTTCCCGATGGAAAGTAAATAAATAATTTGTGAAAAATTTTGAGATGAAAAACTCAAATCTATAATTGTGATGTTTCTTTAGTCAGTCAAGCAACACAACTTGAACCCACGGACGTTAGATAACGGATATAATCGAGTATTTATCAATAGTTTCTGGTCTGAAAATAGAGTTATAGAGGCTTGTTTACCATGAAATAAAAAAACAAAATTATTTAGACTCTCATAAGCAAAAAAGCTATTGTAATCTCTTAATTGACTGAAAATCATTTCATGTCGAATGAGGGAATTCAGTATACTTTGACACTAAATAATTATAAATTTATTAGTAAAAAGGTGTTTCTTATATAACTTTTTTATAAGGAAGCGTTTTAGTTGCAACTAAGTATGGATGGTGATATCATATTAGTGTCGACAAGCTTAGAATGATTATAATAAAAGATAGGAGATTTTTTATGAAGTATGTAGTAGTTGGAACATCTCATTTTGGTTTTGAAGCAGTGCAAACAATTTTGAAACAAGATCCTAAAGCAGAAATTCATTTATATGAAGCGGGCGATCATGCATCGTTTATGTCATGTGGTGCACAATCATATCTTGAAGATATTGCTCAATCGTTAGATGAATTGCATTTTGCTACCAATCAATCTTATGCTGAACAAGGGATTAATATGCACTATTCAACAGCAGTAGTTGGCATTAACTCAGAATCTAAGACAATTACTGTAAAAGATAGTGAGGGTGAAAGGGAAGAAACTTATGACAAACTTCTTCTAAGTCCTGGGGGATTAGCGCCTGTTCCAAGATTCGAAGGCTATGATTTAGAAAATGTTCATACTTTCCGTGGCCGTGAAGATGCTAATACGGTAAAAAGTCGAATGAAATCAAGTAAAAAAGCGGTTGTTATTGGTGCTGGTTACATTGGGGTCGAAGTGGCGACAGCATATACTGAAGCTGGTATTGAAACAATTTTACTCGATGGTTTAGAACATATTTTACCGACATATGTAGACCCTGAATTAGCAACTGTTTTAGAAAATCACGCAAAAGACAAAGGCTTGATTTTCCATGGCGGTGAAAAAGTTGAAAAATTAACAGGTAAAGATGGTAAAGTAACTGGTGTGGTCACTGATAAAGGTGAATATGAAGCTGATACAGTTGTCATTGCTGTTGGTGTTAAACCTGATACAAATTGGTTAAAAGGAATCGTCGACATTGATGATCGAGGCTTTGTTGAAATCGATGAATTTATGCGTACTTCTGTTTCAGATGTTTACGCCGGTGGAGATGCAACTAAGATTGTATATGCACCTACAGGCAAAAAAACAAACATTGCACTTGCGACTAATGCACGCCGTCAAGGAATTGTAGCAGCTTTACACGCGCTTGGAAAAGAAGAGTTAGTGAAAATGATTCCTGTTTCTGGGACATCGGCTTTACATGTATTTGACTATACGGTAGTGACAACAGGATTAGGTCATGTGAGTGCAAATACTTATGAAGGTAAGATTACGTCTGCTTATTGTGAAGAAAAAGTTTACCCTGACTTTATGCGTAGACCAGGAACTGTTCATATGAAGATTTACTTTGATGAAGAAACACATGTCATCTTAGGAGCACAATTTGTTTCAAATCATAATGTAGCTGATTCAATCAATGCGTTATCAATTGCGATTAATGCGAAATGGACACTAGAACAATTAGCGATGGTAGACTTCTTCTATCAACCAAATTACGATCGTCCTTGGCATTATGTTCAAGTACTAGCACACCAAGCCTTAGGAAATCAATTTGGCGGTGCTGATAAGATTCTTTTCTAGAATAGAATTAGTACGTACGAGCAAGAGTTCTATAAATTATTTAGCTGTATTTGAATTGAAAATATAATCGAGCACAAATATATTGAGAAACATTTTATGTTAATGGCAATAACCAAGGTTTTTCCTTCTTTAAGAAGTGAAACCTTGGTTTTGTTTATTTAATCCATTAAAAATGGTAGTAAAGTAAGTATCCTGAATTCCCGAACACATAAACAGGATAATCTCAATAAATGTTGATTTATCAATGTTTTTAGATGGTTAAATACAATTTTTATATAGTTATGTGTTGTTTCGAACGTAACGATGGAATCATTTTTCGCTTTCTTTCAAACGTTGAAATATCAACGATTTTTCGAAAACAAACTAATTATTTTCTGTGAAGTCGTTATGAATCCGGGAATTCAGGAAGCATCAAATCTGAATCCAAAATTTCCAGAATGATGCAGGAACTTAAGTTTCATCAATGACTTATATTGTTTCGGCTCTAATACATCACCAATGATTACATCGTATTTAGAATGCTCAAATCATTTGATACAACCAATGCATGAAATTAATAGATTCATGGTATAACACTTAACTAACAATAGGTCGCCCATGTTTTTCATGGTAACATATTTAGTTCTAATACAATGTATTATGAAAGTTCCCTTCTATATTTTTCGTCATTGATTCAGGTATTCATATACCAAGCAAAATTTCAATAATGGAATGATTTCCTGAGAACATTTTACGCGCTTTCAAAAGTTTTTCAAACATTTTTTAGAAAAAATCGAAAAAAGTTACAAAAAAGTGTTGACGCAAGAAGTAAAGGATGATAATATAAGGGAGTTCTCACGAGAGAACACGAACGAGCGAAAAAAAGTTCAACAAGAACAAAAAAAGTTGTTGACAAACGAAAAAGCTTGTAGTAATATATAGGAGTTGTCGCAAGGGCAACGAAAGCTCATTGAAAACTAAACAAAGAACAAACCAAGAATGTGTAGGGGATAGCGAGAAGCTATCACAACCCGAATAATAAATTCGAGACAGAGGGACACCTCTTAAAAGATGTAAGCTAGTAAATAGTAAGAGTCAACGAAGACTCATGAAACTTTCATGAGAGTTTGATCCTGGCTCAGGACGAACGCTGGCGGCGTGCCTAATACATGCAAGTCGAACGAACGGAGATAAGAACTTGTTCTTATCAAAGTGAGTGGCGCACGGGTGAGTAACACGTGGGAAACCTACCCTTCAGCGGGGGATAACAGTCGGAAACGATTGCTAATACCGCATAGGACTTTTTATCGCATGATAGAAAGAGGAAAGGCGCTAAGGCGTCACTGAAGGATGGTCCCGCGGTGCATTAGCTAGTTGGTAAGGTAGCGGCTTACCAAGGCAATGATGCATAGCCGACCTGAGAGGGTGATCGGCCACATTGGGACTGAGACACGGCCCAAACTCCTACGGGAGGCAGCAGTAGGGAATCTTCCGCAATGGACGCAAGTCTGACG